>DASZQH010000244.1:0-2678 GCA_035549805.1 Burkholderiales bacterium | reverse complement strand
CGGTCCGGCGAGAGGATGCGCACGTAGCCGGGCGGCCCGTGCGGCGGCTCGAAGGTGTAGCCGCCGAGGTGGTCGCCGAGGATCATCTGCAGCAGGTGCTCGTACATCGGCACGTCGATGCGCTGGCCGTGGCCGGACTTCTCGCGGTAGTAGAGGGCCGCGTTCACGGCGCTCGCGACCTGCTGGCCGACCGAGCGGTCGGCGACGATCATCGGCGCGTAGCGCGGCTCGGCCGCCCCCTGGCGCTGCAGGAGGTAGGGGATGCCGGCGGCGCCCTGGATCATGTCGTCGTACGCCGCCTTCGCCGCGTTCGGCCCGCGCTGGCTGAAGCCGAAGCAGCCGACATAGATGATCCGCTTGTTCACTGCATAGATGTCTTCGTAGGACAGCTGCAGGCGGGCCATCGCCTGCGGGCGGATGTTGTAGACGAGGACGTCCGCCTTAGCGGCGAGGGCGAGGCAGGCCTTGCGCGCCTCTTCCTTCTTCAGGTCGAGGACGATCGAGCGCTTGTTGCGGTTGGTGTTGAGGAAGATCGTCCCCATGCCCGGGTTCTTGAACGGCCAGGCGTTGCGGATCACGTCGCCCTCGGGGGACTCGACCTTGATGACGTCGGCGCCGAAGTCGCCGAGGATCTGCGTGGCGAACGGGCCCATCACCACCGTGGTGAGATCCAGGACCTTGACGCCGGAAAGGGGGCCGCTCATGCCCCGATTCTATTGCGGCTCGATGCCGGCCTCCTTCGTCATCTTGGCCCATTTCGCGATCTCCGACTGGATGAACGCGGCGAGCTCGCGCGGGTTCATCGGCGCCACGTCGGTGCCGAGGGCGGCGAAGCGCGCCGCGACTTCCGGCTTGCCGAGCGAGGCGTCGACGATCTTGTGCAGGCGCGCGACGGTGTCGGGGGAGGTGCCGGCGGGCGCCATCAGCGCGAACCAGGCGATCAGCTCGTAGCCGGGCAGCTCCTCGGCGAGCGCGGGAATCTCCGGCGCGAGGCGCGAGCGCTTCTCCGACGTGACCGCGATCGGGCGCAGCTTCTCGCCCTTCATCTGCGCCAGGCCGTTCGCCAGGTCGGCGAAGGTGAACGTGATCGAGCCGCCGAGCACGTCGGTGATCGCCTGGGGCAGGCCCTTGTAGGGGACGTCCACGAAGTCGATCTTCGCCATCGAGCGCAGCATGGCCTGGGAAACCTGCGAGCCGGCCGAGCCGTAGCCGCCGGAGAGCTTGCCCGGGTTCGCCTTGGCGTGCGCGATGAACTCCTTCAGGCTCTTCGCCGGAAAGTCCGGCCGGACCATGAGCACGAAGGAGATCGTGCCGAGGCGCGCCACCGGCGCGAAATCCTTCACCGGGTCGTAGCTGAGCTTCTTGAACAGGCTCACGTTCGCCGCCTGCGGCGTATTGGTCGTCACCATGAGCGTGTAGCCGTCCGGGGCCGCCTTCGCCACTTCGGCCGCGGCGATCGAGCCCTGCGCGCCGGCCTTGTTGTCGACCACGAACGGCTGGCCGAGCGCCTCCTGGAGCTGCTGCCCGACGACGCGGGCGATCTGGTCCGTGGCGCTGCCGGCCGGGAACGGCACCACGAGCTTGACGGGGCGGGACGGCCAGGCCTGCGCGGCGCAGGCGGCGGAGAACAGCAGGCTGGCGGCGAACAGCACGATTCTCATCGGATCCTCCTCGGAAGAGCGGCGATTACAGCGCCCGGCGACTGATAAAGCAAATAACTCATTGCAATGCATTGATATGATTTCGCCATGGATCCGGAGCTGCGCCACCTGCGCGCCTTCGCCGCCGTCGCGGTGCACGGCGGATTCACGCGCGCCGCGGAGCGGCTGCGCAGCACCCAGCCCGCGCTGACGCTGCTGGTGCGCCAGCTCGAGGAGTCGCTCGGCGCGCGGCTCTTCGACCGCAACACCCGCAACGTGCAGCTCACCGCCACCGGCGCGCAGCTGCTGCCGGCGGTGGAGCGCCTGCTCGCGGACCTGGAGACCACGATCGGCGGCGTGCGCGACGCGGTGGCTCGCGCGAGCGGCCGGGTGGTCGTCGCGACCCTGCCGTCGATCGCGTCTTCCATGCTGCCGCAGGCGATCGCGCGCGCGGTCGCGTCCAACCCCGGCATCGCGGTCGCCGTGCGCGACGCCGTGGCCGGGCGGATCTCGGCGATGGTGCGCACCGGCGAGGCGGATCTCGGCGTGGCGGGGCGCCCGGACGGGGAGGAAGGCCTCGCGTTCGAGAAGCTGCTCGCCGACCGGCTGGTCGCCGCCTGCCCGCAGGCGCACGCGCTCGCGAAGCGCCGGCGCGTGTCCTGGGGCGATCTTGTCGGCGAGTCGTTCATCTCGATGAGCCGCGACAGCAGCGTGCGGCGCCTGGTGGAGCAGGCGTTCGCGCAGATCGGGCAGCGCCACGAGCCGGCGTACGAGGTGGTCTACCTCTCGAGCGCCGTGTCGATGGCGGCCGCGGGCCTGGGCATCGCGGTCGTGCCGTCCTCGGCGCTGAGCGCGCTCAACCTGGAGCGCATCGCCGTGCGGCCGCTGGTGGCGCCCGCGGTGGAGCGGGAGATCGGCCTGCTGACCGATCGCAACCGCAGCCTGTCGCCGGCGGCGCGGTTCTTCGCCGGGCAGCTGAAGGACGCCGGCCCTACGAGTTGAGCTGCGCGAGCAGCTCGCGCGTCTTCGCCGGGTCGG
>DASZQH010000243.1:0-14732 GCA_035549805.1 Burkholderiales bacterium | reverse complement strand
CGCCTTCTTGAGCTGCGGGAAGTGCACCGCGACGATCTTCTCCATCGTCTCCTTGTCGGGGAAGCGGATGTAGTGGAAGAAGCAGCGGCGCAGGAACGCGTCGGGCAGCTCCTTCTCGTTGTTCGAGGTGATGAAGACGATGGGGCGGTTCTTCGCCTTGACCAGCTCGCGCGTCTCGTAGACGTAGAACTCCATGCGGTCCAGCTCGCGCAGCAGGTCGTTCGGGAACTCGATGTCGGCCTTGTCGACCTCGTCGATCAGCAGGACGCAGGGCTTGTCCTGCGTGAAGGCCTGCCACAGCATGCCCTTGACGATGTAGTTGTGGATGTCCTTGACGCGCTCGTCGCCGAGCTGGGAGTCGCGCAGGCGGCTCACCGCGTCGTACTCGTACAGGCCCTGCTGCGCCTTGGTGGTGGACTTGATGTGCCACTCGAGCAGGGGCACGCCGAGGGATTTCGCCACCTCGACCGCGAGCATGGTCTTGCCGGTGCCGGGCTCGCCCTTGATCAGCAGCGGCCGCTGCAGCGTGATCGCCGCGTTGACCGCGAGCGTCAGGTCCTCGGTCGAGACGTAGGAGGCGGAGCCGGTAAAGCGCATCGGGGAGCGATCCTCGGGAAAAGGCGATTGTAGCTGCATGTATAATCTGCGCCGCCCCACCGGGGGCGTCCCAACGAGAAGATCGGCGAGAAGAGCGAAATGACCCTACGAATCCCGACCCTCTGCCTCGCCGCGGCGCTCGCGCTCGGCGCGCAGGCCGCGGCCGCGCAGGACAAGAAGGCCGACGCGAAGAAGGCCGCCGACGTCAACGTCGCCATGTGCATCGGCTGCCACGGCATCGCCGGCTACAAGACCGCGTTCCCCGAGGTCTTCCACGTGCCGCTCATCGCCGGCCAGAACCAGGCCTACATCGAGGCGGCGCTGAAGGCCTACCGCGCCGGCCAGCGCCCGCATCCGTCCATGCGCGGCATCGCCGGCGGCCTCTCGGACGAGGAAATTTCCGCCTACGCGAAGTACTACGCGGGGGAGCCGGCGGCCGGGAACGCGCAGGCGGCGCAGTCGAAGATCAAGGCGGCAGAAACCTGCGCCGCATGCCATGGCCCGGACGGCGCCAAGACGGCCGCGCCCGACCAGCCGATCCTCGCCGGCCAGTACGCCGATTACCTGGTGAAGTCGCTGAAGGAGTACAAGTCGGGCAAGCGCACCAACCCGATCATGCAGGGCTTCGCCGCCCAGCTGTCAGTGAAGGAAATGCAGGACCTGGCGGCGTGGTTCGCCAGCCAGAAGTCCTCGCTGCACACCCAGCGCTAGATTCCCTGCGCGCGCATCTCGGCGCGCCGCACCAGGTCTTCCCACATCCCGTCGGCCTTGCGCGTCACCAGCGCGGGGTCGGCGTCGATCACGTACCAGGCGCCGCGGCGGATCTCGTCGCGCAGCTCGCCCGGCCGCCACGTCACCAGGCCCGCGACGAAGCGCGCGCGCTTGGGGTCGTTCTCGATGATCTGGTCCACCGTGGCGGTCTCGAACGCCATGTAGAGGTCCGGCATCAGGCGCAGCGACTTGCCGCCCGGGCTCGCCGGCCGGCGCACCAGCGCGAAGATCACCGAGGCGTTCGACGGGCCGCCGAGGTACACCGGGTCGCCCACCTTCTGCGACGGCTTGTGCTCGGGGAAGAGCTGGCCCAGCGTCACCTTGGTCGGCCGGTTGAGCATCACGCCCACGTGCTGGTCGCCGCCCATCGGGCGCACGATCAGGACCGACGCCCTGTAGAACGGATCGGTCAGGTGCCGCTTCGCGACCAGCACGATGGTCTCGAGCGGGCTCGCGGCGTGCGAAGGGGTCGCCCAGGCGACCAAGGCCGCGAGGGCGACCGCCATGAGTAAACGGGTTTGCATGGGCGGATCATGCGCACCCAATGTGGCCGGCCGACGGAGCCCGCGCTAGTCCGTCCGGGCCTTGTTCGCGAGGCAATCGAGGTAGGCGGATGCGTCCGGGGGCGTTCCGTCCCGCTGCGCGCGCCAGACCGTCTCGGCCAGGCACTCCAGCGCCTCGTGGAGCGCTTCGTGCCGGTCGCCCTTCTTCCTCTCCATCTGCCGGATCAGGACGGCGATGCCGGGAGGCTGATCGATGGAGACCTGCTCCAGCAGGGCGACGTGCAGGCTCATGTGCAGGAACGGGTTGGTCTCGTCGACGTAGTCCCGGTCGCGCCAGCGCTCGGGCTCGGCGAGCAGCGCGTGGTACTCGGGGTGGAGCAGGATCGCCTCGAGCGCCAGCGTCTCGATGCCGGCGAGCGGCTCGCCGGCGCGGTACTTGCGCCAGGTCGCGAAGAACATCTCGCGCACCTGCTCGCGCGAGGGGCTAAACACGGGTCTTGCCCTTGAACTCGCACAGGTCGCGGATCACGCACTCCGGGCAGCCCGGCTTGCGCGCGATGCACACGTAGCGGCCGTGCAGGATGAGCCAGTGGTGCGCGTCCTTCCTGAACTCCTCCGGCGTGAACTTGAGCAGCTTCTCCTCGACCTCCTCCGGATCCTTGCCCGGCGCAAGCCCGGTGCGGTTCGCGACGCGGAAGATGTGCGTGTCGACCGCGATCGTCGGCTGGCCGAACGCGGTGTTCAGCACCACGTTCGCCGTCTTGCGTCCCACGCCCGGCAGGGCCTGCAGCGCCTCGCGGTTCTGCGGGACCGCGCCGCAATGCCGGTCCAGGATCATCTGCGACAGCGCGACGACGTTCTTCGCCTTGGTGCGGAACAGGCCGATGGTCTGGATGAGCTTCTCCAGCTTCGCCACGCCCATCTCGACGATCTGCTGGGGGGTGACGGGGAAGAACTTCCGCGTGGCGAGATTCACCGACTTGTCCGTGGCTTGCGCGGAGAGGACCACGGCGACCAGCAGCTCGAACGGCGTGCCGTAGAGGAGCTCGGTGGTCGGGTGCGGGTTCTTCTCCCGCAGCCGCTCGTAGATCTGCCGGCGCTTGTCCGGATTCATCGCCGCTTCGCCAGCGCCGCGGCCAGGGCGGCCTTCGGATCGATCGCACGCGAGTACTCGGTCGCAAGGCGGGTGCGGCGGACCCGGGCGCGCCTTCCCGCGGCCTGCTTCAGCTTGAGGGTCCACGGCCGGCGGGCGGGGACCATGTCGATGCAGTCGACCGGGCAGGGCGGCAGGCAAAGGCCGCAGCCGATGCACCAGTTCTCGACGACGGTATGCATGAGGTCGCGTGCGCCGACGATCGCGTCGACCGGGCACGCGTCGATGCAGCGCGTGCAACCGACGCAGCGTGCCTCGTCCACCCGCGCTACCTCAGGGCGTTCACGCATTCCGGAACCAGGCCTGGGCCGCGGTAGATGAGGCCCGTGTAGAGCTGGACGAGGTTTGCTCCCGCGTCGCGCTTCTCCCGCGCATCCGCGCCGGAGAGGATCCCGCCCACGCCGATGATGGCGGCCTCGCCTTTCAGGAGAGAGAAGAACCTTCTCTGGACTTCGAGGGCGCGGCTCGCGACCGGCGCGCCGGAGAGCCCGCCCGCTTCGGCCGAGTGCCGCGACCCCTCCACGCCTTCCCGGCTCACCGTGGTGTTCGTGGCGATCACCGCGTCGAAGCGGTAGCGGCGGACGGCATCGGCGATGTCCTGCACCGCCTGCTCGTCGAGGTCCGGCGCCACTTTCAGCGCAAGGGGAACGAGCTTTCCGTGCTTGTCGGCCAGGAGGCGCCTCTTTGCGGAGATCCTTTTCAGCAGATCCTCCAGCCGGGCTTGCTGCTGCAAGTCCCTCAACCCCTTGGTGTTCGGAGAAGAGATGTTGATGGTGATGTAGGAGGCGCGGGCGTAGACCTTCTCCATGCCGATCTCGTAGTCGTCGGCGGCGCGCTCGGCGGGCGTGTCGGCGTTCTTGCCGAGGTTGATGCCGAGGATGCCCTTCCAGCGCGTGCGCTCGATGTTGCGCAGAAACTGGTCGACGCCCACGTTGTTGAAGCCGAAGCGGTTGATGAGGGCCTCTTTCTCCACGAGCCTGAACAGCCTCGGCTTCGGGTTTCCCGGCTGCGGCCGCGGCGTGACGGTGCCGACCTCGAGGAAGCCGAAGCCCAGGCGCGCGAGGCCGTCGATGTGCGCCGCGTCCTTGTCGAGCCCGGCGGCGAGGCCGACGGGGTTCGGGAAGTGCAGGCCCATCGCCGGCACGGGAAGCGGCGGAATGCGCGGGAAGAGCAGCAGCCCCGAGTCGAGCAGCCGCAGCGTGGCGTGGTGCGCTGTTTCCGGGTCGAGGGAGAAAAGAAGCGGACGCGCGAGCCCGTAGAGGCTCACCCGCGCAGCCTGCGCCAACTGCCGCCGGAGAAGCCCTCGATCGGCTCGAAGCGGGACTTGTAGGCCATCTTCGGGCTCTCGCGGATCCAGTAGCCGAGGTACAGGAACGGCAGGCCGAGCGACTTGCACGCCTCGATCTGCCACAGCACGTTGTAGGTGCCGAAGCTCGCGCCGCGCCGGTCGGGCTCGTAGAAGGTGTAGACGGACGAGAGGCCGTCGGGCAGGTAATCGACGATCGAGACCATGACGAGCTGCCCGGCGTCGCGGAACTCGATCAGGCGCGTGTCGACGCGGCTCTGCAGCAGGAAGTGCGAGTACTGGTCGCGGCTGTCATTGTCCATGCCGCCGCCGGAATGGCGCTTCGACTGGTAGCGCAGGTAGAGCGCGTAGTGCTCGAGGCGGAACTTGAGCGGCTGGGCGTGCGCGGTGAGCGTCTCGTGCTGCTTGAGCGCGCGGCGCTGCGAGCGGTTCGGCTCGAACTGCCCGACGGGGATGCGCACCGGCACGCAGGCGCGGCAGCTGTCGCAGTGCGGGCGGTAGGTGAAGATCCCGCTGCGGCGGAAGCCCGCCTTGACGAGGTCGCCGTACAGCTCGGTATTGATGAGGTGGCTCGGGGTCGCGACCTGGGAGCGCGCCATCCGGTCCGGCAGGTAGCTGCAGGGGTAAGGCGCCGTCACGTAGAACTGCAGTACGGCGTGCGGAAGATCGTTGAGCCGCGACACGGTTTTAGTTTACCAACGCGGGCAGGGCGCGCAAGAAAGCGCGCCGGGGAATCTCGCGCGCCCCGAGCGAGGCGAGGAGCGGGGTGCTCATCTGGCAGTCGATGAGCGGGCAGTCCTCCTGTCGCAAAAACTCTACGAGCCGTACCAGCGCCACCTTGGAGGCGTCGGTGGCGCGCGAAAACATGGACTCGCCGTAGAACATCCGGCGGATCCGGACCCCGTAGAGGCCGCCCACCAGCTCGCCGTCGCGCCACGTTTCGAAGCTGTGGGCGTGGCCGGCGCGGTGCAGGGCGAGGTAGGCGGCCTGCATGCGCTCGCCGAGCCAGGTTTCCTCGCGTGCCGCGCAGCCTTCCAGGACCGCGGCAAAGGCGGTGTCGACGCGCAGCTCGTAGCCCTTGTTGCGCAGGCTCTTGGCGAGGGAGCGCGGCACCTTCAGCTCGGCGCAATAGAGCACCATGCGCGGGTCGGGCGACCACCAGAGCACCGGCTCGCCGCGCGAGTACCAGGGAAAGATGCCGTGCCGGTACGCGTCGAGCAGGCGCTCGACGGACAGGTCACCGCCCGCGCACAGCAGGCCGTTCGGCTCCTCGAGGGCTCTCTCTACCGGCGGGAAGGGATCGTCCGGCCCGATCCAGGCAAGCGCGACCAAGAAGGTTCAGCACTTCACTTGCTGTTTGCAGTAGTTGGCGAGGTCGCGCACGACGCACTGGCCCGCGGCGGCGCGGCGCGGGCTGCCGCCATGCTCCATCGCGAGGCGGAACTCGAACTTCGCGAAGAACTCGTTGAACATCTCGCCGCCGAGCGTGCCGACGGCGAACAGGGCGTCGCTCGCCGCGTCGTGCTCGAGCAGGATCGCCGCGAGCGGCTGCGGCGCCGGCCCGGCGAGCACCCGGCCGCCCTCGGCCGGGTCGTACTGGCTGTGCTCGGAGCAGCAGTGGATTACCGACGCATGCTTGCTCGCGACGCTCTTGCCCGGCCGGAAGCTGATGAAGCTGATGTCCTTCGTCGGGTAGGTGAGCTTGTGCGCGCAGATGGCCGAGTAGGCGACGACCGAGCGCGCCGGCCCGACGCCGCCCTTCCACTCGTAGGCCTGCTTGTCCGCCGTGAGCAGCTGCGCGGAGGCCTTGGCCGGCTTGCCGAGGTTCAGCAGGAAGCACGGCGTCGACTCGTAGGGGTAGTGGAAGATGAAGTTGCGCTCCGCCGGGAGCGCCTTCGCCGTCACCGGCCGGCCTTTCTCGTCGACGAGCTGCACCCGCCCATAGAGCTGCGGCCTCGCGTCCGCGGCCAGCGTGGGGAGTCCCGACGCCGCCGCGGCGGAGGCCGCGCAGTACTTCATGAAATCACGGCGTTCCATCCGCCGCAGTATAACTACAGGTTGTACCCCTTCTCGCCGTGGAGCGCCGTGTCGAGGCCCTCGGATTCCTCCTCGGCGCTGACGCGCAGGCGCGACACCAGCTCGGTAGCCTTGAGGAGGACCCAGGTCAGGATCCCGGAGTACGCCGCGATCGCCAGCACGCCGACGAGCTGCACCGTGAACTGCCCGCCCATCGTCTGCTTCTCGGCGTAGCCCACGCCGCCGAAGTAGGACGCGGCGAGGATGCCGGTGAGCAGCGTGCCGAGGATGCCGCCGACGCCGTGCACCGGGAACACGTCGAGCGAGTCGTCGACGTTCAGGGTGCGCTTCATGTAGCTGGTGGCGAAGAAGCACACCACGCCGGCCGCGCCGCCGATCAGGATCGCGCCGAGCGGGCCGACGAAGCCGGAGGCGGGCGTGATCGTGCCCAGGCCGGCGACCACGCCCGTGACGATGCCGAGCACCGAGGGCTTGCCGTAGCGCGCCCACTCGCAGAGCATCCAGGCGAGCGCGCCGCTGGCGGCGCCGATGTGGGTCACGAGCATCGCCATGCTGGCCGCGCCGTCGGCGGCGAGGGCGCTGCCGGCGTTGAAGCCGAACCAGCCGAACCAGAGCATGCAGGCGCCGGTGACGACCATCGTCATGTTGTGCGGCGGCATCGGCGTGTCCGGGAAGCCCCTGCGCCGGCCGAGGACGAGCGCCGCGACGAGCGCGGCGATGCCCGCGTTCAGGTGCACGACCAGGCCGCCGGCGAAGTCCATCACGCCCATCTTCTGCAGCCAGCCGTCGCCCCAGACCCAGTGCGCGATCGGGCAATAGACGAAGAGCAGCCAGAGCAGGCTGAAGACCAGCATCGCCGGGAAGCGCACGCGCTCGGCGTAGGCGCCGACCACGAGGGCCGGCGTGATGATCGCGAAGGTCATCTGGTACATCGCGAACAGCGTCTCGGGAATGCTGCCCTTGACCGCCTTCACGTCGAGGCCGGCGAGGAAGGACTTGCCCAGGCCGCCCCACCAGGCGTTGGACGCGCCGCCGTCGCCGAACGCGATGCTGTAGCCGACAGCGACCCAGGCGAGGGTGACGATGCAGGTGATCGCGAAGCACTGCATGAGGATCGAGAGGACGTTCTTCGCGCGGGCGAGGCCGGCGTAGAAGAGCGCGAGCCCGGGCAGCGTCATGAACAGCACCAGGCAGGACGCGGCGAGCATCCAGGCCGTGTTGGCGCCGTCGATCTTGGGCGGCTCGGCCGCACCGGCGAAGGGCGCGTGCACCAGCAGCAGCGCCCCGAAAAAGACGTGACGAATCAGGACGGTGGCGTCTCTTCTCATGGTCTCCTCCCCAGGATGGAACCCGCGGAAGAATACCTCAACCGGCGCCGATATCCGCGGCGTGGAAGCCGAAACGGCCGGCGGCGCGGTCGGCGAACCAGCGCTTGAGGGTCAGCCCCACGGTCCGGAACGCGATCTGCGGCCACGGGATGTCCGCTTCGGCGAAAAGGCGCGTCTCGAGCGACTCCTCGCCGGGCGCGAACGCGAGGTCGAGCAGACGCGCGCGGTAGAAGACGTGGACCTGGTTCACGTACGGCACCGAGATCATGCTGAACGCATCGCCGAGCGCGATCCGGGCGCCGGCTTCCTCGAGCGTCTCGCGCTCCGCCGCCTGCCCGACGGTCTCGCCGTTTTCCATGAAGCCCGCCGGCAGGGTCCAGTAGCCGTAGCGCGGCTCGATCGCGCGCCGGCAGAGGAGCAGCCGCCCCTCGTGCTCCGGGATCGCGCCGACGACGAGCAGCGGGTTCTGGTAGTGGATCACGCCGCAGCCGTCGCACAGGTAGCGCGGCACCGTGTCTCCCGGCGGTACCCGCCGCGCGACCTGCGCGCCGCAGTTCGAGCAGAACTTCACGGCAGATCCGAGAGCGTCTTCAGGATTCGATCCGGAGAGAATCCCAGCCGGTCCACCGGGGCGCCGGTGCGGTTGATCCAGTAGACCTCGAAGCCGAAGGACTTCGCGCCGAGCGCGTCCCAGCAGTTCGACGAGACGAAGCCGAGGTTGCGCGTGCCGAGCGCGTTGACCGCGAGCTGGTAGACCTGCGGCGCGGGCTTGTAGACCTTGAGCGCATCGACGCTCAGCACCGCGTCGAGCCTCAGGCCGGAGTGACTCACCAGCGGGTCGAGCATGTCGGGCGAGCCGTTCGACAGGATCGCCTTCTTCCCTTTCAGGCGGGCCAGGGTCGGCGTGACGTCGGGAAACGTCTGCAGGCGCAGATACTCCCGCATCAGCGCGTCCGCATTCCCCTCCAGCCCGAGGGATTCGCAGCTCCATTCGAGCGCGTCGCGCGTCACCTTCGAGAACGGCTCGTAGCGTCCCATCAGGCTGCGCAGCCACGTGTACTCGAGCTGCTTTGCGCGCCAGAGCTGCGAGAGCTGCGCGCCGCGGCCGGGCCAGCACGCGTCGCAGGCGCGCGCGACCGAGTGCACGTCGTACAGCGTCCCGTAGGCATCGAACACCCAGGCTTGAGGCATGGTGCGAAGTATAGAATCGCCCGATGCGAGACCGCTACGACGAGCTCTATCGGAGCCATCGCTGGGACGTCCCGTCCCGCTACAACATCGCCCGGGGATGCTGCGGCCAGTGGGCTGGCGACCCTTCGCGCGTCGCGCTCTACTGGGAAGACGAGTCCGGCGCGGCGGCGACGCTCACGTTCCGCGACGTGCAGCGCGCCGCCAACCGCCTCTCCAATGCGCTCGCCGGCCTGGGCGTGAAGCGCGGCGACCGCGTGGCGCTCCTCCTGCCGCAGCGCCCGGAGACCGCGATCGCGTACGTCGCGATCTTCCAGTTGGGCGCGATCGCGCTCCCGCTGTCGCACCTCTTCGGCCCCGAGGCCCTCGAATACCGCCTCCACCACGCGGAAGCGAGCGTGGCGATCGTCGAGCCCACCACGATCGCGAACCTCCTCGCCGTGAAGGACAAGGTGCCCAGCCTCGAGCACGTCATCGGCGTCGCGGGCGCCGGGGAGAAGGGAGTTCTTTCCTGGGAATCCCTTCTCGAAAAGGCGAAGGACGAGTATTCCTGCCTCGATACGAGCAGCGAAGACCCGGCGCTCATCATCTATACGAGCGGCACGACGGGCGCGCCCAAGGGTGCGCTGCACGCGCATCGCTGCATCCTCGGCAACATCCCCGGCTTCGTCTATTCGCACGACTTCTTCCCGCAGCCGAACGACGTCTTCTGGTCGCCGGCCGACTGGGCATGGGCGGGCGGCCTGTTCGACGCGCTGCTGCCGAGCTGGCATTTCGGCGTCCCGGTGCTCGGCTACCGGGGCAAGTTCGACGCGGAGAAGGCGTACTACCTGATCGAGAAGTACAAGGTCACCAGCACCTTTCTCTTCCCGACCGCTCTCAAGCTGATGATGAAGGCCTTTCCGCAACCCAAGACCCGCTTCGACTTCGGCCTGCGTTCCCTGATGAGCGCCGGCGAGTCCGTCGGCACGACCGTGCTCGAGTGGGCGAAGGAGGGGCTCGGCGTCACGATCAACGAGATGTTCGGCCAGACCGAGATCAACTACGTGGTGGGCAACTGCCACGTCGCCTGGCCGGTGAAGCCGGGCTCGATCGGGCGGCCGTATCCCGGCCACGTCGTTTCCGTCATCGATGAGACCGGAAAGGAAGTGAAAAGGGGCGAGCTGGGAGAAATCGCGATCAGGCGGGAACAGGATCCCGTCTTCTTCCTGGAGTACTGGAAGAACCCGCAGGCGACGAGGGACAAGTTCATCGGCGACTGGGCGACGACGGGCGACCAGGGGCGCATGGACGAGGACGGCTACCTCTGGTACCAGGGCCGCAGCGACGACGTGATCAAGAGCGCGGGCTATCGCATCGGCCCGGCGGAGATCGAGAGCTGCCTCGTCAAGCACCCGGCGGTCGCCAACGCCGCGGTGATCGGCAAGCCCGACGAGGCGCGCGGCGCGATCGTCAAGGCATTCGTCGTGCTGCAGCCCGGCTTTTCGGGTTCTCCGGAACTGATCGAGCAGATCCAGGGGCATGTGCGCGGCCGCCTCGCACCCTATGAGTATCCGAAGGAGATCGAGTTCATCGAGGCGCTGCCCATGACGACCACCGGGAAGGTGCAGCGCAAAGAGCTTCGCAAGCGCGAAGAGAGCAAGCTGAAAGGCGCGTGAAGCGCATCCTGCTGATCGGAGCAGGGCACGCGCACCTCGTCGTCCTTCGGGCGCTGGCGCAGAGGGCGCTGCCGGGCGCGCGCATCATGCTGGTCTCGCCCGAGCCGCTGCAGGTGTATTCCGGGATGCTGCCCGGCGTGCTCGCCGGGCACTACGCGCTGGAGGAAACGCAGACGCCCCTCGCGCGCCTCGCCGCGCTGGCGTACGCCGAGTTCGAGCGCGGCACCGTCGAGTCGCTCGACCTCGCGAACCGCGTCGCGCGCCTCGACGACGGCACCGAGCTGCGCTACGACGTCCTTTCCCTCAACGTCGGCTCGCGCATGAGCCACACCATCGACGGGGCGCTCCAGCACGCGATCGCGATCCGGCCGTTCGACGACTTCCTCAACCGCCTGCACGGCGAGCGCGTCGCGCGCGTCGCCGTGGTCGGCGCGGGCGCGGCCGGCCTGGAAGTCGCGATGGCGCTGCGCTACCGGGGCGCGGCGGTCACGCTGTATTCCGAGCGGGCGTCGGTGCACCCGGCGCTCGGCGAGCGGGCCGAGCGCGCCCTGCGCCGGCTCGGCGTCGACTTCCGTCCCGGCATGCCGGTGCACGCGATCCAGGAGGGGCCGACCGTGGTCGCGGGCGCCGCGACGCAGCAGTTCGACCTCGTGCTCCTCGCGACGGGAGCGGCAGCGGCGCCGCTCATGCGGGCTTCAGGACTGCAATGCGACGAAGGGGGATTCGCGCTCGTCGATGCGAGCCTGCGCAGCGTGTCCCATCCGGAGGTGTTCGCCGCCGGCGACTGCGCGACGCTCCAGGACGCCCCGCACCCGAAGTCGGGCGTCTACTCCGTGCGCCACGGCGAGGTCCTGCACCAGAACCTGCGCCGGCTGATGCAGGACCAGGCGCTCGCCGCCTACCGGCCGCAAGCGAAGACGCTCACGCTGCTCACCTGCGGCGCGCGCTACGCCATCGCG
Organism: Burkholderiales bacterium; assembly: GCA_035549805.1. Classification (GTDB taxonomy): domain Bacteria; phylum Pseudomonadota; class Gammaproteobacteria; order Burkholderiales; family SG8-39; genus SCGC-AG-212-J23. Next base: position 3,232 of record DASZQH010000243.1, on the reverse strand, counting down.
CAGCGCGGCGACTGGACCGCCGAGGGCGCCTGGGTGTGGCACTGGAAGAACCGCATCGACCGCAAGTGGCTGCGGTCGCTCGAGGGGCGCTAGCGGCCGGCGGACGCGATCAGGATCTTGCCGTTCGCCTCGAGCACGAGCTCGCCGCGCTGGTTCTTCGCTTCGCACGCGAGCACGCAGATGCCGCCGCGATGCTTGGGCTTGTCCACTTTTTCCGTCACCGTCCACTGCGAGGACAGCGTGTCGCCGGGCTTCACCGGGGCGAGGAACCGGCAGCCGTGCTCGAGGTACGCGATCGCGGTCCCGGAGAAGTACATCCCCACCGGCGCGGACACGAGCGCCGCGCTGAACGGCCCGTGCAGGATGCGCCCGCCGAAGCGCGTCTTCTTCGAGAACTCCTCGTCGACGTGCAGCGGGTTGAAGTCGCCGAAGAGCCCGGAGGCCATCACGAGGTGCGCCTCCGTCACCGTGACGCGCGTGCCGAACTTGTCTCCGACCGCCACTTCGTCGTACCACTTGCCCTGGAACATTGTTTGCCTCCCTTGCCCGATGCTACTACTGCGAAGGAGAAGACCCTTGGAAGCCAGTGAACTGCACCGCGGCCGGCTGATCGACCACCTCCAGCTCGTCGTGAAGGACCTCGCCGCGAGCCGGCGCTTCTACGCCGCGGCCTTCGGCGCCCTCGGCATTCCCATCGGCGGGGAAGGGGACGACTACTTCTGGGCGGACGAGCTCTTCATCTCGAGCAAGGACAGCCAGGCCGCGCAGGGCGCCCTCACCGGCCGCCATCACCTCGCCTTCCAGGCGAAGAGCCGCGAAATGGTCGAGCAGTTCTACAAGGCCGCGCTCGCCGCCGGCGGCCGCGACAACGGCAAGCCCGGCGACCGTCCCTACCACCCCGGCTACTACGCCGCGTTCGTCCTCGACCCGGACGGCAACAACATCGAAGCTGTGTTCCACGGTCCGGCGGACCGCTCCGACGATTCGGTCCGGATCACCTTCGGTTGAAGCCGACGGCGCGCACTACCCCTCGGAGGCGAGCGCATCGCTTACCCACTGGAGCAGCGTGTCCTTGAGTATCGGCTTGGGAAGGAAACGGCACTCGAGCGACGCCGCATGCCTGGCGTGCTCGTCATTCGCGGAGATCATGAGCACGGGGATGCTGGCGAAGGCGGCTTCGGATCGCATGGCCCTGACGAACTCGACGCCGTCGAGGTAGGGCATTTCCACGTCGATGATCAGCAGGTCCGGAGTCATCGCAAGCATGAGGCGGCCTGCTTCGACCGCGTCCTCGGCCATGCTGACGAGGTAGCCGGCGTTGCAGAGATGGACGCGAAGCATCTCTCGCATCGCCGGATCATCGTCTACGACGAGCACTTCGGGCGCCTCCTGCACGGCCGTCAGCGCGCGCCTATGTCTCGGGTGTCTCCGAACAGCTCGTAAAGCACTTTCGGGTCGATCGGCTTGACGTAATAGGCGTCGAAACCGACCTGCTTCGCCCGCTCCTGGTACTCGGGCTGGTTATAGCCGGTAATAGCGATGACCTTGAGCGCCTGCAGCTCGGGATCCTTTCGCAGCTGGGTGCACACCTCGAAACCCGTCATTCCCGGGATGCCGAGATCGAGCAGCACGTAGTCGGGCCTGAAGCGGCGCGCAGCATCGAGCGCCACGTAGCCGTTGATCGCGAGTCGACGGAATGGCCCATCTCCTTCAGAACGAGGGCGAGGCTATGCACCTGGTCAAGGTTGTCCTCGACCACGAGGATCCGGTAGGCACGAACCGTCTGCTTAGGAGGAGTCGGGCGCATGCTGGTCGGTCCGTATTGAAGCAGAGAGGTGTCGCCAAGGAAACAAGAAATACGGGGCCGATCAGCCGCCGATTTTCTACATGCGTCACTATGCTCACTACACAGACGCGAGATCAAACTGCCAGTCCGCTGGAACGATTCTGGCGCCCCAGACACGAATCGAACGTGCGACCTGCCCCTTAGGAGGGGGCTGACCTAGAGACTGACCTAGGTCGGGGACCCCGCCCCGAACCACCAAAAACGTCCCGCCCGTCAGCGGGTTGATAAGCTTTTCGCCGCGCAGCTCGCGACGGTTCCATACTAGCGCAAAGCCGAAAAAGACGGGATTTTCAATCCCGCACTGTGACGGAACTGTGATGGCTTCAGGGCTGCCAAGGGAGGCGTTATGGCGGGTGAGCACCGGGCATGGTCGCTGATCGTTCTGCCAAGCGAGGAGCGTCAATACAAGGGCAACGTCGGCTATGAGGACGACCCGGCCGCTGTCTACCGCTACGACAGCAACGTGGCGAACCATCTGCAGGTAAGCGCAGGTGACGTCGCGCTTCTGCGCGACCGCAATCATCTCCTGGGCATCGCGCGCATCGAGAGTATCGAAGAGAAGCCGGGGACGAAGCAGCGCCTGCGTTGTCCAGTCTGCAACAACGTTGCGATCCGGCAGCGAAAGACCGAAAGGGTGCCGTTTCGCTGCACCAACGGACACGTCTTTGAAAAGCCCAGGCAGGAGTCGGTGAAAGTGACCCTCTACGCTGCGCGCTATTCAAAGAGCTTCGTCCCGGCGAAGGACGCCGTGCCGGTCGCAGAACTCAAGGCAGCCGCATTCAGGCCAAGCGATCAGATGTCCATCGAGGAAGTCGATCTAAGGCGGCTCGAGTCATCCCTTCTGAAGCGCTACCCCGCGACCGCCGACCTGATTTCAGATTTTCATCAGGCACGGGCAATCGATCCTGATGACGCGCTCGGTGATCCGAGAGGCGAAACTGAATCCGAAGGTAAGTCCCCGTTTGTTCCCTCAATCGGCGATTCGCGCGACCAGGTTCTGCGCTCGATCAAGGCGAGGCGCGGTCAGCGGAAGTTCCGTCGGGCCCTTCAGAAGCGCTATGGAGGAAAGTGCATGGTGGCCGGTTGCGCTCTCATGGACATTGTCGAAGCTGCACATATATGGCCGTACCGCGGCGAGAAGGACAACCACCTGGAGAACGGGCTTCTGCTCCGCGCCGATCTTCATACGCTGTTCGACCTCAACCTCATGGGCATCGACCCAGACAGCCTCAGGGTTTACTTCGCTGAGGCGGCTCGCAAGGCCGGTTATGGGGCGATGCATGGAGCGCCGGTTCTCACGCAGGATGGCAGACGGCCCTCCCGGGACGCGCTTGCAAAACGATGGAAGGTCTTTTGCGAGGAGAATCACGTAGATTGAACCAAGCC
>DASZQH010000242.1:0-26630 GCA_035549805.1 Burkholderiales bacterium | reverse complement strand
CGTCCGCAAGGAAGCGGATGAAGGAGGCGGCCTGCGTTCCGCCATCGCGCGCGCCGCCGTGGCCCGCCGGCCGGACGTCGATGGATACGCGCCGCTCTGCTTCCGCACTCAGGAGCACGGACAGCGCGCAACCCGGGCCGTCGTCCAGGTCTTCGCCGTCGCGGTAGCGCGCGTACTCCCCCGGCAGCGGCGCGTCGCCGTAAACCACGAGCACCGGAATCTGTGCCTCGGTTGCGAGCTGGCAGGACGCTTCGAGCAGCGCGTGCCCGAGCGTCTCGCCGCCGGCGGCGAGCGCCGTCGATGCCGAGCGATCACGGCGCAGGATGGAGAACAGGCCGCTCGCCGCGTTGTGCACTGCAAGACTGAAGACGGTGGGCGAGAGCGCCTCGTCCATGGCGAGGCTGCGCAGCAGGAGCAGCGTGTACTGGAGCTCGCCGTGGCGCGAAGCGAACACGAGCCGTGCCTCGGGGACGTCGCGCGCGCATTCCTGGCCGACGTGGAGCATCATCCGGGCGAGCGGGCCGAGGCGGCGTCGCAGCGCGGGTTCGACGAAGGACACGTCGGGGGCCTTCGGCAGGCCCTCTCCCGTCGGCGGCCAAGCCGCCCAGCGCACGACCGGAATCGCGAATGACGCGCCGCCCATGACTGCCAACCCCCGAAAACACTGTAATTTCTACAACCTACGCCCCCGCGCAAGTCATTTCGGATTCTACTCAATTTGCGTCTGCGAAACGCTGATTCGCCAATGTTGTCGGCTGCGTTTTTCCGTCCCCGCTTCATAGCGGAAACGCTTTCGGGTGTCCCCCTCGTCGCGGGCTGCCGGGTCGCGCCTGGCGACGTCCCGGCGCCCGACGCCGCGACCTGGCTGACTGCGGATGAAGGGCAGCGCGCGGCCGCGATGCGAGGGGATCGCCGGCGCGCGCAATTCATTGCCGGACGATGGCTGCTGCGGCGCGTGGCGGGCGAGTTGTTCGGCGATGCGGGCTATGTCCTCGAGACATCGGCTGATCGCCCGTTCCTGCGTACGCGCGACGGATCATCGGCGAGCTGCAGCGTCAGTCATTCCGGGAATGTCGTCGTCTGTGCCGCGGGCCGCGTCGTCGCCTGCGGCATCGACGTCGAGCGCGTTCGTCCGCGCAGCGACTGGAACGCCTTGTGCGAGCGCGTCCTGCATCCCGCGGAGCGCCGGCGCCTGGCGCAGCTCGACGACGCCGCGCGCTGGCGCGGCTTCTATGACTTCTGGGTCGTCAAGGAAGCCGTGGCGAAGGCCCTTGGCATCGGCCTGGCGTTCCCGTTCGCGGCGCTATGCATCGCGGATGGACGCATCCGCGAAACGCCGCCGGGCTACGGCCTCGAAGACGCCGCATGGCGGGTATGCGCGCTCGACGTCGGCCCCGGCATGGCAGCCGCGCTCGCATGGCGGACCGACTAGGGCACGGCGCAGGTACGCAACCCGCAGAACACGTCGCCGCGCCCGGCCATGTAGAAGTTGCGGAACGTCGGCCGCACGAGACGACGGGGTGTCGTGAAGCTTGCGCCGCGCAGCACCTTGTGGGTGCCGAACCACGGCTGCGAGTAGTCCTTGTACGGATCGGCCACGAAGCCCTCGTAGGGCAGGAAATCGCTCGCCGTCCACTCCCAGGCGGCGCCCCATTGGAAGGACGGACTCCTGGAAGCGATCTCGAACTCGGCCTCGGTAGGGAGGCGGCGCCCGGCCCAGGCGCAATACGCCTGCGCCTCGTTCCAGTCGACGTGGCGCACCGGCTCTTCAAGGCGGGGCGGGCGCCAGGCGTCGAAGCGGCGCTCGAGCCACCGGCCGGCTTCCTTGCGCCAGTAGCGCGGCGCCCTTCCGCCCGCCTCGACGAACCGCAGGTACTCGCCGTTCGTCACCGGCGCGCTCGCGATGCGATACGGCGCGAGCTCGACGTGATGCGCCCATTTCTCGTTGTCGAACACGAAGGGCTGCGTCCCCGGGACGGCGCCGACGACGTACCGATCGCCCGCCACCTCGATATCGCTCGAACCGGAAAAAGAAGGCTCCGTGGCGCCCAGCGCATCCTCGTAACCGTGCGTCTGGCAGGTGTAGTGGAACGCCTCGGTGTGCATGTCTTCATGGAACGTCGCCAGCCGCACGTAGTACCCGAGGGCCTCGTTGTCCGGCTCGCGGTCCAGGCGCTCCAGCACGAGCCCCAGCACGCTCGCGAGGTAGGCGTGCGTCTGCTCGAGCGTCGGCAGCGGCAGGTCCCATCGGTTCGCGTGCGCCACCGCGGACGAGTCGTAGAGGGCGTCCGCGCCCTCGAGGATCGATTCGCCGAGCGCGCCGTCCGCGCGCTCGCGCAGGCACCAGCGCTCCTGGAACCACCCGACATGGCCGATCTCCCAGAGCGGCGGATTGACGATCGCGAGCCGGGGTCCGAGCAGGCGCTCGCCCAGGAACACGCCCGCCACGCGGGCCATGCGCTCGCGGCTGTCGAGAAGGTCATCCGCTAACATCGCCCCGAGTCTATCGAATGGCCCGGGTCACCATCATCACGCCGGCACGTCCCGGCACGCGCACCGGCAATCTTCATACCGCGACGCGCTGGGCGGCGATGCTGCGCTCGGCCGGCCATCGCGTGCGTGTCGCCCAGGAGTGGGACGGAACGCCGGCCGACCTGCTGATCGCCCTGCACGCGAAGCGCAGCCACGCGAGCGCCGCGCGCTGGAAGGCGGCCGATCCGTCGGCGCCGCTGCTCGTGACGCTCACCGGCACCGACCTCTACCGCGACCTGCCGCGCTCGCGGGAGGCCCGCGATTCCCTCGCGCTCGCGGACCGGCTGATCGTGCTGCAGGACGCAGCGCTGCGCGTGCTGCCCGGCGCGATGCGTCGCAAGACGAGCGTCGTGTACCAGTCCTCCGACACGCGGCTTCGCAGCGCGCCGCCAGGGAGCCCCTTCCGCATCGCCGTCGTCGGCCACCTGCGCGAGGAGAAGGACCCCTTCCGGACCGTGCGCGCTCTGTCCCCCCTGCAGGGAGATCTCCAGCTCGTGCAGGTCGGGGCGGCACTCGACGATGACCATGAAAGACAGGCCCGGGATTGGGTGCGGCACGAGCCCCGCTACCGCTGGCTCGGCAGCGTGCCGCATGCCCACGCCCTGCGCTGGATCGCCCGCAGCCATGTCCTCGTCGTCAGCTCCCGCATGGAAGGCGGCGCGAACGTCATCGCCGAGGCCGCACGGATCGGCACGCCGGTCCTGGCGTCACGCATGTCCGGCAACCTGGGCATGCTCGGGGCCTCGCATCCAGGCTACTTTCCGGTGGGCGATGCGCGCAAGCTCGGTGCGCTGCTGCGCCGCTGCGTCGAGGAGCGGGACTTTCTCGCGCGCCTGCGCAGGAGCACCGCGTCGCGGCGCGCCCTCTTCGCGCCTTCGGCGGAGCGTCGCGCGCTCCTCGGCGCGGTCCGGCTGGCGATGCAAGCCCGGGCGTAAAATCGCTCGCATGGAGAAGCTCTCCGTCCCGATGGCCGCCGGCACGCTCACCGCGTTCGATGCGCTGCTCGATGCGCGCACGCCCTCGGAGTACGCGGAGGACCACATCCCCGGCGCGATGTCGGCACCCGTGCTGAGCGACAGCGAGCGCGCGGAAGTGGGCACGCTCTACAAGCAGGTGTCGCCGTTCGAGGCGAAGAAGCTCGGCGGGGCGCTCGTGGCGAAGAACGTGGCCGCGCACGTCGAGCGGCATTTCCGCGACAAGGCGAAGGACTGGCGCCCGCTCGTCTACTGCTGGCGCGGCGGCAAGCGCTCGGGCGCGATGGCGCACATCCTGCGGGAAATCGGCTGGAACGCCGCCACCCTCGAGGGCGGCTACCGCGCCTATCGCCGCTGGGTCGTCGCCGAGCTCGACCGCGTGCCGGGGCGGTTCACGTACGTGGTCGTGCATGGCCCGACCGGCAGCGGCAAGAGCCGGCTGCTCCAGACCCTCGGCGACGCGGGCGCGCAGGTGCTCGACCTGGAGCGGTTGGCCGCCCACCGCGGCTCCGTCCTGGGCGACCTCCCCGACCGGCGGCAGCCGACGCAGAAGATGTTCGAGTCGACGCTGCTGCATGCGCTTTCGCAGCTCGATCCGCGCCAGCCGGTGTTCGTGGAAGGCGAATCGAAGAAGATCGGCCAGGTGCAGGTCCCCGACGGCCTCATCCAGCGCATGCGCGCCGCGCGCTGCCTCGCCCTCGACGCCGACCTGGAAACGCGGGTGTCCCTGCTCCTCGAGGAGTACCAGCACTTCGTCGCCGACCGGGCCGCGCTCGAGGGGCAGCTCGACTGCCTCGTCGGCTTGCACGGCCGCGAGCGGATCGCGGAATGGAAGGCGCTCGCGGCGGCGGGCGACTGGCGCTCGTTCGTCGCCCGCCTGCTGGTCGAGCATTACGACCCCGCCTACCGGAAATCCTCCACGCGCAACTTCGCCGGCCTCGCCGAAGCCGAGCGCGTGCGGATCGAGACGCCCGACGGCTTCGCCGCCGTCGCCGCGCGCCTCGCGGCGCGGGAACGGGCGGCGGCGTGAACACCCTCGCCGCCATGGCGCTGGCGGCGGGCGAGCTGGTGTGCGAGTTCGATTCGACGGGGATCTTGCTCTACGCCATGCAATCCGCCGACCGGGGCTCGGTCCTGCAATCGGGGCGCCACGGCCGGCGCAGCGTGTTCCTCAAGGACGCCGGCGGCGAAGCTCATCTCGTCGAGGATGACGGCACGAGCGTGCGCACGACGGCGCTGACGACCTGCACTCGGTCGAAGGGCGGGGCCTGCACGCGCTTCGCCGCCGCCCACGCATGGCATTTCGATCCTCGCGCGCACCAACTCCCGGCCGGCGCCACCCCCGGCGTCTGCGAGCCCTGGCGAATGGATTGAACGCGCATTTCTGCCGTGCGCGGGACAACGAAGTCGCCGTATCATTTCCGGCAAACCGCCGGGGACAGGCGGAGGGAGAAACGCCATGCCGATCATCGGTGCCGTGGTCGTCCTGATCCAGTTCTGCTTCGCGTTCCATGTGCTGAAGACCGGCCGGCCCTACTGGTGGATCTTCGTCATCATGGCCTTCCCGGTCATGGGTTGCGTGATCTACTACTTCGTGGAGGTATTCCCCGGCTCGCGCGAGCACCGGAGCGCCAACCGGGCAGCCCGCAACATCGCGCGCGCCTTGCAGCCGGACGCCGAGCTCAGGAAGCGCGTCGAGGAGCTCGAGGTGTGCGGCAGCGTGGACAACAAGACCGCGCTCGCCGAGGAATGCCTGCGCAGCGGCATGCCGGAGGAAGCGATGCGCCTCTACGCCAGCTGCCTGGAAGGCGCCTATGCCGCGGACGCATCGATCCTGTTCGGCCTCGCGAAGTCCGCGGTCGAGGCGAAGGCATGGCAAAAGGCGGCCGAGGCGATCGATCGCCTGAAACGGGATGCGCCCAAGCACCGTCCGCTCGAAGTCGGCCTGCTCGAAGCCAGAACGCTCGACGGGCGCGGCGAAAGCGACGCGGCGCTCAGCGCCTACCGGTCTCTCGTTCCCGCGTACGTGGGTCTCGAGGCGCGCTACCGATACGGTGAACTGCTGTCCCGGCTCGGCAAGCAGGAGGCGGCGATGGAAATCTTCAATGACCTGCTCAAGCACTCCAGGCGCTTCGAATCGGGTATCGAAGAGGAACAACGCTGGGCCGCCGCCGCCCGCGACGCCGTCCGCGGCGCTACCTAGGCGTCCAGGCCGGCGAGCGCCTTGATGTGCTGCACGGCGCTGCGGCCGAGCGCGGAGAGGGCGTAGCCGCCCTCGAGCATCGAGACGATGCGCCCGCCGGCGTGACGGTCGGCGACCGCCTTCACCTGGCGCGTGACCCAGCCGTAGTCGGCGTCGACCAGGCGCAGCATCGCCATGTCGTCCTCGACGTGCGCGTCGAAGCCGGCGGAGAAGATGACCAGCTCGGGGCGGAACGCCTCCAGCGCGGGGATCCAGCCCTCGGTCACGGCCTCGCGGAACTCGCGCGAGCCGGCGCCCGCCTGGAGCGGAATGTTGACCATGTTGCGCGCCGGGCTCTCGGTGCCGCTGTACGGATAGAACGGATGCTGGAACGTCGAGGCCATCAGCACGTTCGGGTCGTCCTCGAAGATGTCTTCCGTCCCGTTGCCGTGGTGCACGTCGAAGTCGATGATCGCCACGCGCTCGACGCCGTGCGCGTGGACGGCGTGGCGCGCCGCCACCGCGACGTTGTTGAAGATGCAGAAGCCCATCGGCCGCGCGCGGCAGGCGTGGTGGCCGGGAGGTCGAACGCTGCAGAACACGGAAGAGAATTTCTTCTCGAACACGAGATCCACCGCCATGACCGCCGCGCCGGCCGCCCGCAGCGCGGCCTTGAGCGTGTGCGGGTTCATTGCCGTGTCCGGGTCGAGGTGCACGGTGCCCTCTTCCGGTGCCGCATCGCGGATGGCGCGCACGTACTCTATCGGGTGCACGCGCGCGAGCTCCTCGTCGGTGGCGAGCGGCGCCTCGAAGCGCGCGAGGTGCGCGCCGATGCCCGAAGCGATGAGCTGGTCCTCGATCGCGGACAGGCGCGCGGGCTGCTCCGGATGGTGCGCGCCCATGTCGTGCTTGAGGCAGTCGGGATGCGTGACGAATGCCGCGGGACTCACGCTTGGGATCTTATCCCATCAGTTACAATCGTCGCATGCTCCTCAAGGCGGAGTTCCAGCCGCGCTCCGGCGGCCGCACCCCGATCGATCGCGTCATCGCGGCGGCGAGCGGGATCATCCTCGGCAAGGAGACGCAGGTCCGCCTCGCCCTCGCCTGCATGCTGGCGCGCGGCCACCTCCTCATCGAGGACCTCCCGGGGGTCGGCAAGACCACCCTCGCGCACGTGCTCGCCCGCTCGCTCGGCCTGCACTTCCAGCGCATCCAGTTCACGAGCGACATGCTGCCGGCCGACATCCTCGGCGTCTCCGTCTACGACCGCGAGACCGGCGGCTTCCAGTTCCATTCCGGGCCGATCTTCGCCCAGGTGATCCTCGCCGACGAAGTGAACCGCGCCACGCCGAAGACCCAGTCGGCGCTGCTCGAGGCGATGGAAGAGCACCAGGTGACGGCCGAAGGCGAGACGCGCAAGCTGCCCGAGCCGTTCTTCGTCATCGCGACGCAGAATCCTTCCGAGCAGGTCGGCACGTTTCCGCTGCCGGAATCGCAGCTCGACCGCTTCATGATGCGCATCGAGCTCGGCTATCCGGACCGGGACGCCGAGCGCGCGCTCCTTTCGGGCACCGACCGGCGCGACCTGCTCGCGACGCTCGAGCCCTCGATGTCGCCGGCCGAGCTGATGGAGCTGCAGCGCAGCGCGCAGGCCATCCACGTATCGCCGGCGCTGCTCGACTACGTGCAGGCGATCGTCGAGCACACGCGCCGCTCCCCCGCCTACCTCGCGGGCCTGTCGCCGCGCGCCGCCCTGTCGCTCGTGCACTGCGCGCGCGCCTGGGCGATGCTCGAGGGGCGCGACAAGGTTATCCCGGAGGACGTGCAGGCGATCCTGCCCGGCGTCGCCGGCCATCGCCTGCGTCCGGCGAACGACGCGGCGCGCCGCATCGACGTCGGCGCGCAGCTGCTCGCCGCCGTCCCCGTCCCATAGCCGGGCCCCAGGCCGATACGCTCCACCCGGCGGACGGCGCCGAAGCGCCGCGCCGCCGCCCCGCCACGGCGCCCTGGGCCGTCGCGGTCCTCGCCGCCGCCGCCGTGCTCTTCGCCATCGGCTACTGGACCTACGGCGCCGTGTCGGACTCGCTGCGCGAGCTGCGCGCCGCCGCGCTGCGCAACCTCCTCGATTCCGAGGTGAACGCGTTCCGCGTCTGGATCAACGAGGAGATCGGCGACGCGGAGCGGGTGGCGCGCGATCCGCGCGCCGTCCAGGCCGTCGTCGAGCTGTCGGCCCTCGCGGCGCGGGCGGGCACGACCCGCGAAGGACTGTGCGCGTCGCCGGCCCGCGCGCGAATCGAGGAGACGCTGCGCCCGCTGCTGCGCGAAGTCGGCGACTCGACGTTCAACGTCATCGCGCCGGACGGCCGGCTGCTCGCGACGCGCTATCCGGAGTATTGCGGCCTGTCGGTGAGCCGCGAGCGCTTCCTCCCGCTGCTCGCGCCGGTCTTCGCCGGGAAGCCGGCGTTCCTGCGCCCGATCGCCGACGAGGCGCGTATCGAGGCCCCGGAGCGGCTGCGCCCCGGCGCGCCCGCCGCCTGGATGGCGGTTCCGGTGCACGGCCAGAACGGCGTCCTCGCGGCGCTCGCCATCGCCGAGCCGGTCGACGCGGTCTTCGCCTCGATCCTCGGCTCGGCGCGCCCCGGCGAGACCGGCGAGACCTTCGCCTTCGACGCGAACGGCATGATGCTCACGGCTGCCGAGTTCGGCATCGTGGCGACGATCCGCTCGCGCATCGAGCGCCTCGAGGGCGGCGGCGTGATCCTCGACCCCTTCGAGAGCCGCCGCGGCGCGCCGGTGGTCGGCGCGTGGCGCTGGCTGCCCGACTATGGCATGGGCGTGGCGCTGCAGATGGAGGCGGCGGAAGCCTACGCGCCGCTGCGCTACCTCAGCATCGCCTTCAGCGTGGTGTTCGGCGCGCTCGTCGTCGCCGTGATCGCGGCGCTCGCGAGCCTGTTCTCGATGATGCGCCTGCGCAGCGAGGCGGGCGGACGCAAGCTCGGGCCCTACCGCCTCGAGAAGCCGGTCGGCGAAGGCGGCGTCGCCACGGTATACCTGGCGCGCCACGATCTGCTCAAGCGGCCCACTGCGGTGAAGCTCCTCAAGCCGGCGCGCGCCACCGACGAGATGATCGCCCGCTTCGAGCGCGAGGTGCAGCTCGCGAGCAGCTTCTCGCATCCCAACACCGTCGAGATCTTCGACTACGGCCGCACGCGCGACGGCCTGTTCTACTACGCGATGGAGTATCTGGACGGCCACACCATCGCCGAAGTCGTGCGCCGCAGCGGGGCGCTCCCCGTGGCGCGGACCATCCATGTCCTGCGCCAGGTGTGCGCGGGGCTCTCCGAAGCGCACGGGAAGGGGCTGGTGCACCGCGACGTCAAGCCCGAGAACATCATGGTGTGCCGCTACGGCGGCGAGCACGACTTCGTCAAGATCCTCGACTTCGGGCTGGTGAAGAGCATGGGCCAGCCGCACAGCCGCGACCTCACGCGCAGCCAGCGCATCCTGGGCACGCCGCTTTACATGGCGCCCGAGCGCCTGCGCGATCCCACCGACGTCGACGCGCGCGCCGACATCTACGCGGTCGGCGCCGTCGCCTGGCTCATGCTGACGGGCCGGCGCATGTTCGACATCGACGAGGACTTCGCGCTGACGAGCAAGATCCTGAACGAGGAGCCGCCGCGCGTCGCGGCCGCCGCGGCCCAGCCGGTGCCGGTCGAGCTCGACCTGCTGGTGACCGCCTGCCTGGAGAAGAACCGCGAGGACCGGCCGCAGGGCGTGGCCGGCATGATCGAGGCGCTCGACGCGCTGGCGGCCGAGCACCGCTGGACGCAGCGCGAGGCGCGCGAGTGGTGGGCTGCTACTTCTTCAGCGCCGCCTTCCTGAACTTCAGGCTGTCGATCGACAGCTCGGTCCCGGCGACCGTGCCCTCCATCGACTCGCCGCCGCGCGTACGCAGCACCACGCGGCCGCCTTTCACCGCATAGGTACCGGTGTTGGGCGCGTCCTCGCGCTCCGCCCGGGCGAAATCGAAGTTGCGCACGTCTCCGCCGGGTACCGCCGGCAGGCCGTAGCCGCGATGGAAACGGCCGTCCTTCGACAGCAGGTAGAAGCGCGTCGCGATCTCGAAGCTGCCGCTGCCCGGCGCGCCTCCGATGGTCGGCATGAAGCGGCGTGTGCTTGCGAGGTAGAGGCCGTCGACCCCCCCGGCGTCCCCCGCGGGCGCCGGCGCGGGCGTGGCCGCAGCGGCGGCGCTCGCCGCGCCCACCTTGAGCGAATCGAGCACTCCGCCGAGCGCGGCGAAGTTGCGCTGATAGGCCTCGGGACCGTTCGCGTTGTAGTCGACGATCGCCACCGCGCCCGCCGCGTAGATCGCGAGGCGCAGCCGGTAGCGCGCCGTTCCGTAGCGGTCCTCGACGAAGCGTGCGAACAGCGCCTCCTGCGCGCCCGGGACCTGGACAGGCTTGACCTCCGGCATGCCCGCGAGCCGCACCTCCTGCGCGTCGGGCTTCAGCAGCTCGCGCAGCAGCGTGCGGCGAAACTGCTCCGCGAACGGCCCGTCGAGCTTGCGGAACGGATACACGTTCACCATGGCGTCGCCGCTCATGGACACGTGCGCCGACGGGTCGCGCCCGAGGCTGCCCGTGAATCCCTTCGGCGCCTCGAACTGGAGCACCGGAAGCGGCTGCGCCAGCACGCCGCCCGCGGCGAACGCAAGCGTCAGGAGCGCGAGTTTCATGTCGCCAATCTACTACAGCGGCCTGCGAGGTCGCGCCAACGCGCCGCGTCTGATAAAAATAGCGCTGGATGCGCCCCGGTACGCGCTACACCCTCGAAGTCAATCCACGGATCCCCCAGCGCCTCGCCCGGCTCGAAGAGCTGGCGGCGAACCTCTGGTATAGCTGGGATCGGCCGACGCGCGCGCTTTTCGCGCGCCTGAATCCCGCGCTCTGGGACGCCTCCGGCCACAGCCCCAAGGGCATGCTGAAGCGCGTCGACGAGCAGCGCCTCATCGAGGCCGCGGCGGACCCGGCGTTCCTCGACAGCCTGAACCGCGTGCTCTCGGCGTTCGACGCCTACCATGCCGAGCCGCCGTTCAAGCAGAACGGCGGCGGCTTCCGCCCCGACGACCTCGTGGCCTACTTCTGCGCCGAGTTCGGCGTGCACGAAAGCCTGCCGACCTACTCGGGCGGCCTGGGCATCCTCGCCGGCGACCACTGCAAGGCGGCGAGCGACTTCCAGCTGCCCTTCGTCGCGATGGGCCTGCTCTACCGCCAGGGCTATTTCGTGCAGACGGTGGACGGCGAAGGCCGCCAGCGCGCCGAGTACTACGACTCCGACTTCGACGACCTGCCCATCGAGCCCGTCGGCAAGACGATCGAGCTCCCGTTCCCGGGCCGCACGGTGACGGTCAAGGTCTGGCTCGCGAAGGTGGGGCACGTGCGGCTCTACCTCCTCGACACCGACCTGCCCGAGAACAGCGAGCGCGACCGCGGCATCACGCACCGGCTCTACGGCGGCGACCGGACGACGCGCGTGGAGCAGGAGATCGTGCTCGGCGTCGGCGGCGTGCGCGCCTTCGCGGCGCTGGGCATCCAGCCCAGCGTGTGGCACATCAACGAAGGCCACGCCGCCTTCATGATCCTCGAGCGCGTGCGCGCCATGGTGGCCGCGGGCCTCGACCTGGAGAGCGCGCTGGAGGCGGTCGCCGCGAATACCGTGTTCACGACGCACACGCCGGTGCCCGCCGGCCACGACCAGTTCACCGACAACACGGTCCTGCCCTACCTGAGGAGCTGCTTCCACGAGCTCGGGCCCGCCGAGCGCGTCGCCGCGCTCGGCCGCCCGCCGCACGGCGGCGACTTCAACATGACCGCGCTCGCCATCCGCGGCTCGCGCCACCACAACGGCGTGTCGCGCATCCATGGCGACGTCTCGGCGCGCATGCTGAAGGAGTTCTGGCCGCAGGTCGCCCCGGAGGACAACCCGATCGGCTACGTGACCAACGGGGTGCACGTCACCACGTTCCTCGCCCCCGAGTGGGCGGAGGTCCTGGAGCGCTACCTCGGCGTCGGCTGGATGCACCGGCTCGGCTATCCCGGCATCTGGGAAAAGATCCGCGACATCCCGGACCACATCTTCTGGGCCGTGCGCCAGGACGTGAAGGCGCGCATGTTCCACATGGTGCGCTATCGCGTGGCGCAGCAGCACGCGCGAAACCACGGCAGCGCCTCGCACCTCGAGCGCCTGCTGCGCTTCGCCAATCCCGCCAAGCCCGATGTCCTCACCATCGGCTTCGGCCGCCGCTTCGCCACGTACAAGCGGGCCACGCTGCTCCTCAACAACCTCGACAGCCTGCGCCGCCTGCTCGCCGACAAGGACCGGCGCGTGCTCTTCCTCTTCGCCGGCAAGGCGCACCCGGCCGACGAGCCCGGCCAGGAGCTGATCCGCACCCTCGCGCACATCGCGCGCCAGGAGGAGTTCGAGGGCAAGATCCTCTTCATCGAGGGCTACGACCTGCACATCGCGCGGCGCCTCGTCTCGGGCGTGGACGTCTGGCTGAACAATCCCGTGTACCCGCTCGAGGCCTCGGGCACCTCCGGGATGAAGGCCGGCATGAACGGCGTCATCAACCTGTCCATCCTCGACGGCTGGTGGGACGAGGGCTACGACGGCGAGAACGGCTGGGCGATCAAGCCCGCCTCGCCGGCGCTCGACCCGCATCGCCGCGACCACGAAGAGGCGCGCACCCTCTACGAGATCCTGCAGCACCAAGTGGTCCCGCTGTACTACGCCCGCGGCGGAGACGGAGGCTACTCGCCGCAGTGGGTGCACATGGCGAAGCGCTCGATGGCTTCGCTGCTGCCCAAGTACGACGCGTCCCGGATGCTCGGCGAGTACGTGTCGAACTTCTACCTGCCCGCGTCCCGCCAGGGCCATCGCTTCGCGGCGGATGCCTACGCCCCCCCGCGCGCCCTCGCCGCGTGGAAGGCGAAGGTGCACGCCGCCTGGGACGGCGTGCAGGCGCGCCGCCTGGACACGCCGCCGCACCGGATCCGCTACGGCGAATCGATTCCCGTCGAGGTCGCGGTGCGGCTGAACGGACTCGCCCCGACCGACGTTCGGGTCGAGCTCCTTCTGTCGCGCGAGCCGCGCGACCACGTCCATAGCCACGACCTGTCACCCGCCGGCGCGCTCGAGTCAGGCGAGCACAAGTTCTTCCTCGACCTCAAGCCGGGCCTCGCGGGCAAGCTCGACTACCGCATCCGCATCTACCCGCACCACGACCTGCTGACGCACCCCTTCGAGCTCGGCCTCACGGCCTGGGTCTGAGCAGCACGGCCGCGGAGCGCGACTGCAGGAGATAGGTCTTCTCGAAGACCTGCTCGACTTCGCCCGCGGTGTCGAGGGCGACGGACCACGCGCTGTCGGGCAGCGCGAACGGGATGTCGCCGTCGTGCGCATTGAAGAGCAGGAGGACTTCTCCGCCGAACAGCGCGCCGAGGCAGCGCCCGTAGGGCAGCGCCCAGTCGGCCTCGCTCATCGCGCCGCCGTGCGGCGTGAGCCAGGCGATGTCGTGCTGATACTTTTCCTGCCGGAGTATCGGAAGGCTGCGCCGAAGTTGCAGGACGCGTCGCACGAAATCCAGGAGCCCGCCGTCGGCGCGGGTCCAGTCGATCCACGAGATCTCGTTGTCCTGGCAGTAGGCGTTGTTGTTGCCCTGCTGCGTGCGGCCGATCTCGTCGCCGGCGAGGAGCATCGGCACGCCGCGCGACAGGAACAGGGTGGCGAGCAGGTTGCGCTTCTGCCTTTGTCTCAGCAGCACGACCTGCTCGTCGCCGGTGGGACCCTCCACGCCGCAGTTCCAGCTCTTGTTGTCGTCCGTGCCGTCGCGGTTGTCCTCCCCGTTGGCGGCGTTCTGCTTCGCGGAGTAGCTCACGAGGTCTTCCAGCGTGAAGCCGTCGTGGACGGTCACGAAGTTCACGCTCGCGCTAGGCGCGCGGCCGCCCTCCTCGAAGAGGTCCGCCGACCCGGCGAGGCGTGCCGCGAGCTCGCCCGTCCGCCCCTCGTCGCCCTTCCAGTACGAGCGCACGGCGTCGCGATAGCGGTCGTTCCATTCCGACCAGCCGGCGGGGAAGCCGCCGACACGGTAGCCCCCCGGCCCGAGATCCCACGGCTCGGCGATCAGCTTGACGCGCGCGAGCACGGGGTCCTGGCGCACCGCCGCGAGGAACGCGCCGCACGGATCGAAGTGGCCCGCGGCGTCGCGCGCGAGCGCGGTCGCGAGGTCGAAACGGAAGCCGTCGACGTGCATTTCCGTCGCCCAATAGCGCAGGCTGTCGAGGACGAGCTGCAGCACCGCGGGCTGAGACACGTCGAGTGTGTTGCCGGTGCCGGTCCAGTCGAGGTAGCGGCGCGGATCGTCCACCTGCAAGCGGTAGTAGAGCGCGTTGTCGATGCCGCGGAAGGACAGCGTCGGCCCGAGGTGGTCGCCTTCGCCGGTGTGGTTGTACACGACGTCGAGCAGGACCTCGAGGCCGGCGGCGTGCAGCGCCTTCACCATCCCCTTGAAGTCGTCCAGGCTGCCGTAGCGGGGCTCGGGGGCGAAGAAGCCGATCGTGTTGTAGCCCCAGTAGTTGCGCAGCCCCGTCTGGCGCAGGCGCGCGTCGTCGACGAACGCCTGGACCGGAAGGAGCTGCACGGCGGTGACGCCGAGCGCCTTCAGGTGCTCGACGACGGGCGCGGTGGCGAGCCCCGCGTAAGTGCCCCGCAGGTTCTCGGGCACGAGGGGATGGCGGTACGTGAGGCCTTTGACGTGCGCTTCGTAGATGACCGTCTCTTCCCAGGGCACGCACGGCGGATGGTCGGCGCCCCAATCGAACGCCGGGTCGATGACGCGACAGCGCCCGGCACCCCCCGAGAGGTCGCCGGTCAGCACGCGCGCATAGGGATCGAGCAGCGCCCGGTCCGGGTCGAAGCGATGCTGCGGCCCGGCTGGACCGTAGACGCGGTACGCGTAAAGCTGGCCCGGGCGCGCTCCGGGCAGGTAGCCGTGCCACGTGTGGTTGGTGCAGGCGCGAAGCGTGACACGCTCGACCTCGCGGCTGCCTGCGGCGTCGAACAGGCAGAGGTCGACGCGCTCGGCGTGGCGCGAGTGCAGCGCGAAATTGACGCCCGCGCCGTCCCACGTGGCTCCGAGCGGATACGGCGCGCTGCGCGGTACGGTCAGCTCCCTGTCGTCGTCGCGGCGGTCGTGCCCGCGCGCAGCACCTGCTCGAGACGCTGGCGCTCGGCGAGCACCTTGCGCGCGTAGAGGCCGGACTCGTCGCGCCGCGCGCCGTTGTAGAACTGCAAACCCGTCTCGAGGGTGCCGGTGCGGTGGATGTATTCCCGGAGGATGAGCGCGCCGACGCGGATGTTGCTCTCCGGGTCGAGCACGGCGTGGTCGCCGCCATGCTCGGCGAGCTTGGCGCGGTGGAAGCGCGGAATGATCTGCATCAGGCCCTTGGCGCCCATCGTACTCTCGGCGAGGGGGTTGAAGCGCGACTCGATCGAGATCACCGCGAGCACCAGGAGCGGGTCGAGGCCGGCCCCGCCCGCCGCCTCCCAGGCCGCCGCGACGATGGTTTCGGTCGCCTCGGACGCGACCAGGAAGCGGCGCGACAGCCATCGCGCGAGCGCCTGCTGGCCCGCGTCCAGCGCTGGCGACTGCTCGGTCGCATCGACCACGTCGGCGACCGGAACCTCGCACGCGAGCGCGAGGTCGGGTGCGCCGGCGACGCCCGGTCTGCCGGTCAGCAGGACGACGGCGGCGGCGGCGAATGCGAGGGCGGCGAGGGGTTTCTGGTTGGGGACCATGGAGGAACCTCCGGGTGCTGCGGGGCGGCACGAATCGTAGGCGCAGGGGCCGCCGCGGCGGTATCGCCGCGCCTTGAATCTCCTGTCGCGATGCCGCTACTCCCGGTGGGCTGACCGCTACGAAAAGAACGCGAAGCCGCCGATAGTGCGGACCGCTACGCGCTCCTAAGATCCACCGCGCATGTCACGCAGCATGTCACCAAACAAAGACACTCCGAAAGGCACCGCATGAAGATCGTTGCTCTGGTATTGGCCGGCGGCGAAGGAACGCGCCTGCATCCGCTCACGGCCGAGCACGCGAAGCCGGCCCTGCCCTTCGCCAACGGCTACCGGATCGTGGACTTCGTCCTGAGCAACCTCGTCAACTCGCGCATCTCGACGATCTACCTGCTCGCCCAATACAAGCCCGCCTCGCTGATCGCGCACGTCGAGTCTGCGTGGGCCCCCTGGTTCGCGGGCACCCACGGCAGCGTGAAGGTGCTGCTGCCGCGCTCGAACACCCTCGGCGGGCAGTTCAAGGGCACCGCGGACGCCGTCTACCAGTATCTCGACCTCGTCCACGACCACGCGCCGGACCTCGTCGCGGTCTTCTCCGCGGATCACGTGTACCGCATGGACATCCGCCAGATGGTCGATTTCCACGTGGCGCGCGATGCGCAGGCGAGCGTCGCGGCGGTCAAGGTCCCGCTCGCGCAGGCCTCGTCGTTCGGCATCATCGCCGCCGCGCGCGACGGTCGCGTGAGCCGATTCACCGAGAAGCCGCGCGATCCCGCCCCGGTCCCGCACGACCCCGCGCACGCCTACGCCTCGATGGGCAACTATCTCTTCGAGCCGGCCACGCTGGAGCGCGTGCTGCGCGAAGGCCGCCGCCTCGGCGAGACCGACTTCGGACGCGACCTGATGCCGCGCATCGCCGCGACTTCGCGCGTCTTCGCCTACGATCTCGCGCAGAACGAAGTGCCCGGCACGCAGGACTACGAAGAGCGTCCCTACTGGCGCGACGTCGGGACGCTCGCGGCCCTCGCCGCCGCCCAGCAGGACGTGACCGGGCAGCGCCCGCGCTTCAACCTCTGGAACCGGCGCTGGCCGATCCGCGGCGAGCACGACGCCGCGCTGCTCGCGAAGCTGCGCGACTGGAGAGAGCGGGCCGAAGAGCCGCTGCTGCCGGTCGGCGAAGCGACCCTCAGGCGCGCGCCCGCATGGCGAGCGAGCGGTACAGATCTGCGTAGCGACGAGCGGCTGCACTCCAGCTGAAGTCGCGTCGCATGCCGGCGCGCTGCACCGCGCGCCAGGCTCGCGCGTCGGCGCGGCAGCGGACCGCGCGCCCGACCGCGCCGAGGAACGCGCCCGCCGAGTAGTCGCGGAACGCGAAGCCGCTCACCCCGTCTTCGACCGTATCGGCCAGCCCGCCCGTGGCATGCACCACGGGCGGCGTTCCGTAGCGCTGGCTGTACATCTGGTTCAGGCCGCAGGGCTCGTAGCGCGACGGCATGAGGAAGATATCGGCCCCGGCCTCGACGACGTGCGCGAGCCCCTCGTCGAAGCCCACGCGCACGGCGATCCGGCCCGGGTGGCGGCGCGCCAGTGCGGCAAATGCCTGCTCCAGCGCGCGGTCCCCCGTGCCGAGGATCGCGACCTGTCCCATGGCCGCGAGCGCGTCGGCGGACTCCACCAGCAGGTCCGCGCCCTTCTGCGCCGTCATGCGGCCCACCTGGCCGAGCAGCGGGACCGCCGCATCGACCGGCAGCCCCATCGCGCGCTGCAGTGCCGCCTTGCTGTGCGCCTTGTCCTCGAGCGTTTCCGCGTCGTAGGTCCGTGCGAGGTTCGTGTCGGTGCGCGGATCCCACACCGCCCCGTCGATGCCGTTGAGGATGCCGGTGAGGACGTTCGCGCGATGGCGCAGCAGTCCGTCCAGGCCGCAGCCGAACCCGGGCGTCTGGATCTCCTGCGCGTAGGTCGGGCTCACGGTGCTGATCGCGTCCGCGTAGGACAGCCCGGCCTTCAGGAACGACAGGCGCCCGTGGAACTCGATGCCGTCGATGCCGAAACTGTGCGCCGGGAAGCCGAGCCGCTCCACCCACTCTTCGCCGAAGAGTCCCTGGAAAGCGAGGTTGTGGATGGTGACCAGGCTCGCCGCGGCCGCGCCGTCGAAGCGCATGAACGCCGCCGCCGGCGCCGCCGGCCAGTCGTTGCAATGGACGACGTCGGGACGCCACGCGAGCGGCGATGCGTCGGAAGCGAGCAGCGCCGCCGCCTTGCACAGGAGACCGAAGCGCAGCGCGTTGTCCGGCCAGTCCGCGCCTTCGGCCGAAAGGTACGGGCCGCCGCGCCGCGCATAGAGCTTCGGGCAATCGACGACCAGCAGCGGCACCCCGTTGGGCAACTGCGCCTCGAGAAGGCGCACCTGCTGGCCGAGGAGCCGCGCCACCGCGAGGCGCCGGGGCTCGATCGCGCGCAGGACCTCCGCGTAGCCCGGCATCAGTACGCGCACGTCGATGCCGAGCGCGCGCAGCGCCGGCGGCAGCGCGCCGCAGACGTCGCCCAGGCCGCCGGTCTTGGTGAGTGGAGCGCACTCCGGCGCCACGAACAGCGCGCCGAGGGGACGGGAGAGGTCCATGGCGCCGCCATGCTAGGAGCGCGAGGGTGACGCGGCTATCGCGGAACGCCTTAACTCGCTGTAGCCGCGGAACTACAGAGCGGCAAACTGCAGTCTAATGGCGGCCATGCCGCCCGCGCTGACGGTGACGTGCCTTTGCGCCGAGTGGTGCGGGGCCTGCCGCGAGTACCGCAACCCCTTCTTCGGCCTTGCCGAGCGCTTCCCGCACGCGGATTTCGTCTGGCTCGACGTCGAGTACGACGCGGAGAAGGTCGGCGACCTGGAAGTGGACAACTTCCCCACCCTGCGCATCACGCGCGGCGCGGAGGTGCTGTTCTTCGGCGTGATGCTCCCGCATCCGGAGCATCTCTCCCGCCTGCTGGAGAAGCTCTCTAGTTCCTGAATCGCCCCGAAATCGTCGCCTGCAAGGCAAGCGCAGCGACCCGGGGATCCGGCGCCTGCCGGATCGGCCGGCCGACGACGATGTAGTCGGCGCCGTTGGCGAATGCCTGCGCCGCATCCACCGCCCGCTTCTGGTCGTCGGCGGGCCGGTTCTCGACCGGCCGGATGCCCGGCGTGACGACGAGGAGGCGCTCGCCGAACGCCTTCTTCAGCGCCGCCGCCTCCATCCCCGAAGAGATCACGCCGTCGCAGCCGCTCTCCGCCGCGCCTTTCGCGCGCGCGAGCACGATGTCCTCGACGCTGCGCGTCGAGCCCACTTCGTCCAGGTCGCGCTGGTCGAAGCTGGTGAGCACGGTGACCGCGAGGATCTTCAGCGCGCCTTTCTCCGCCGCCGCGGCTTCCATCACCGAGCGGTGGCCGTGCACGGTGAGGAACGTCGCGCCGCTCGAGCGGAGGTTCGCCACCGCGCGGCGCACCGTCTCGGGAATGTCGTAGAGCTTGAGATCCGCGAACACGCGGCAGCCGCGCGCCGCAAGCCATTCGATCAGCTCGAAGTACCCTCCCGCGGAGAAGAGCTCGAGCCCGATCTTGTAGAAGCGCACCGCGTCGCCCAGGCGCTCGACGAGCGCTCGCGCCTCCCCGGCGGTGGGCACGTCGAGGGCGACGATGAGGCGTTCTTCGCGGGGGATGGCGGTCATGGTCGGGACTTGGCCTTTTCGAGGATGCGGGTCTTTTCGGTGAGCATGGCGGTGAGCGTCGCGCCCGCGAGCACCACGAGCCAGGAGACGTACAGCCACACGAGGAAGAGGAGCAGCGTGGCGAAGGTGCCGTACACCAGCGTGTACGTCGGGAAATTGCTCACGTAGATGGCGAAGCCGCGCTTCGCCAGCTCGAACGCCAGGCCGGCGATGAATGCGCCGGCGAGCGCATGGCGCCCCGCCACCGGGCGGTTCGGCACGAGGAGGTACAGGCTCGCGAGCGCCGCCCAGGTGAGCAGGAACGGCAGCACGCGCAGCGCGTTCTCCGCCAGCCCATCGAGCTTGAGCGCGCCGAGCGAGCTCACGACGAGCGCGGAGGTCATGGAGATGCCCAGGCCGATGAGCAGCGGCCCGAGCGTCAGGACCGCCCAGTACATGAGGATGCGCTGGCTGAACGGGCGCTTGCGCTCGACGCGGAAGATGCGGTTGATCACGTCGTCGATGGTGAGCATGAGCATGATCGACACCACGCCCAGCAGCCCGAGCCCGATCGTCGTCAGGCGGCCCGCGCCCTCGGTGAAGAGGCCGAGCTGCTCCACCATCTCGTCGAGTCCCGCCTCGGGCAGGAAGTTGTCGATCACCCAGTCCTGCAGGCCTTCCATGACGCGGTCGAAGACCGGGAACGCCGTGGAGAGCGCGAGCGCCACGGTGAGCAAAGGAACGATGGACAGCAGCGTGGTGAAGGTCAGGCTGCCGGCGGCCTGCGTGAGCCGGTCTTCGAAGATGTGGTGCGCGAGGGCCCGGGCGACGGACCGGACATCGCGCCACGCGTGCTTCATCATTGTTGGCCGCTATGATACCCGCATGGCGGATGTCCTCGTTCTCTACTACAGCGTCGGCGGCTCGGTCCGGCGCATGGCGGAGCTCGTCGCGGAAGGCATCGAGCGCGTGCCCGGCGCCGCGGCGCGCGTGCGCACCGTGCCTCGCGTCTCGCCGCTCACCCAGGTGGCCGCGCCGGCGGTTCCGGAAAGCGGCCCCCCGTACGCCGAGCTCGGCGACCTCGAGGAGTGCGCCGGGCTCGCCCTGGGCAGCCCGACCCGGTTCGGCAACATGGCCGCGCCGATGAAGCACTTTCTCGACGGCACCGCCCTGCTCTGGCAGCGCGGCACGCTCGCCGGCAAGCCCGCCAGCGTGTTCACCTCGACGGCCAGCCTGCACGGCGGGCAGGAAGCGACGCTCCTCTCGATGATGCTTCCGCTCCTGCACCACGGCATGCTGATCGTCGGCACGCCGTACACGCAGCCGGAGCTCAACGCCACCCGCACCGGCGGCACGCCGTACGGCGCGAGCCACTTTGCGGGCGTCGGCGACGATCTGCCCATCACCGGGGACGAGCGCACGCTTTGCGTCGCGCAGGGCAGGCGCCTCGCCGAAGTGGCCTTGCGCCTTGCTCGCGCTGCTTAGGGGCGTCGCGCTCGCCACGCTGGTGGCGCTCATGGCGCTCTCGCTCGCGTGGGAGCTGTGGCTCGCGCCGTTGCGCCCCGGCGGCTCGCTCCTCGCTCTCAAGGCGCTTCCGCTCGCGTTCCCGCTCCTTGGCATCCTCGAGGGCCGGCGCTACACCTACCAGTGGGCCAGCATGCTGATCCTCGCCTACTTCGCCGAGGGCGTGACGCGCGCCTGGAGCGAGCGCGGCACGTCGCAGGCGCTCGCCGCGTGCGAGGTCGCGCTAAGCCTTGGCTTCTTTGCCGCGACGGTCGCGTTTGCCCGGGCGACGCGCCGGCGTTAGCGCGCGGCGGTCCGCGACGACGGAGCACCCGAGCTCGAGCGCGTCGTCGTAGGCCGCACGCAGCGTCTGCTCGCCCGGCGCGGCTTCCAGCCTGCGCGCGCGCTCGAACTTGACGTGCCGCCAGCCGGCGTAAGCCGCGCCCTTGCGCGCCAGCTTCTCGTCCGGCGCGCTGCCGCCCGGCTGACGGCTGAAGACGAGCAGCGAGTGCAGGTCGCCTTCCCTGCACCCGAAGTCGTTCTTCGCCTTCGCCTCGCCGGTCGCGAGAAACACGTACATGTCGAACACCCGCTTTCTCCCGCCCGCTACCCTAACCGGGCGGCGCTTGCGCGGCAAAGCGCCCTTACGATTCCTGACCTGCTTTGCTTTTCGTCCGATCACGAATCCCCCCGGAGTAACATGCGCCGGTCCTGACAACGAGAACACCTATGAGATTACTCGCCCTGCTGCTCGCCTTCGCGGTCTTCCCTGCCCTTGCGCAATACCCGTCGCAGCCGCTGCGCCTGATCGTGCCGTTCGCGCCGGGCGGGTCGACGGACATCTTCGCGCGCCTGATCGCCGAGCGGGCGCAGGCGGTGATGGGGCAGCCGATGGTGGTGGAAAACCGGGCCGGCGCGGCGGGCAACATCGGCGCGGAAGCCGTGGCGCGCGCCGCGCCCGACGGCTACACGCTGCTGATGGCGACCACCGGCGTGATGGCGATCAACAACGCGCTGTACAAGAGCATGACCTACGACGCGGCGAAGGACCTCGAGCCGGTCCTGTTCGTGGCCTCGATCACCAACATCCTCATCGTGCCGGCGGATTCCCCCGCGAAGAGCGTGGCGGAGCTGATCGCCGCGGCGAAGAAGGCGCCCGGGAGCCTCTCGTTCGCCTCCTCCGGCGCGGGCAGCTCGACGCACATGTCGGCCGAGCTCTTCAAGGCGATGTCGGGCACGGACATCCTGCATATTCCGTACAAGGGCAGCGGCCAGGCGCTGCCGGACCTCATCTCGGGCCGCGTGTCGATGATGTTCGAGAATGCGCCGGGCGCGGTCGGCCACATCAAGTCGGGCAAGGTGCGCGCCCTCGCGCAGACCGGGCTGAAGCGCTCGGCTTCGCTGGCGGACCTGCCGACGGTCGCCGAGTCCGGCGTGCCGGGCTACGAGTCGCTCTCGTGGAGCGGCATCGCCGTGCCGGCCGGGACGCCGCGCGCGACCGTCGCGCGGCTGAACAAGGACCTGAACGCCGTGCTCGCGCAGCCCGAAATGCGGCAGAAGCTCGCCGACCAAGGTGCCGAGGCGGTCGGAGGATCGCCCGAGGCCTTTGCGCAGCACATCCGGGCCGAGCGCGAGAAGTGGTCGCGTCTCATCCGCGACAAGAACATCGTCGTCAACTAGGAGCGCGGATGACCCGCCTTCTCGCGGCGCGCGCTGCCCGGGCGCGCCTGTCCGCCTCCGCCGCCACGGCTCAGCGCGCGCGCGAGCTGCGCGCCGCCGGGAAGAGCATCGTCGAGCTCGCCCAGGGCGAGCCCGACTTCAACACCCCGGACCACGTCATCGAGGCGGCGTACCGCGCGATGCACGCGGGCCAGACCCACTACACGCCGGTCGACGGGACGCCGGAGCTGAAGGCCGCGATCGTCGCGAAGTTCAAGCGCGAGAACGGCATCGAATGCAAGCCGGAGAACGTGTCGGCGGGCGCGGGCGGCAAGCAGGTGCTCTACAACGCGCTCATGGCGACGCTGGATCCGGGCGACGAGGTGCTGATCCCGGCGCCGTCGTGGGTGGCCTATGCCGACATCACGCACTTCGCCGAAGGCGTGCCGGTCTGGCTGCCGACGCGCCAGCAGGACGGCTTCAAGCTGCGGCCCGAAGACCTCGAGCGCGCCCTCGCCTCGCACAAGCGCGTGAAGTGGCTGATGCTCAACTCGCCTTCCAACCCGAGCGGCGCCGTGTTCTCCGCCGACGAGCTGCGCGCGCTCGCCGCCGTCCTCGAGCGCCACCCGGACGTCTACATCATCAGCGACGACATGTACGAGCACGTGCTCTTCGACGGCCGTACGTTCGCGACGCTCACCGCGGTGGCACCGCAGCTCGCGCCGCGCACGCTCACCGTGAACGGCGTCTCGAAGACCTTCGCCATGACCGGCTGGCGCCTCGGCTACGCCTGCGGGCCGGTGGAGCTGATCCGCGCCATGGCCCGCATGCAGGGCCAGAGCTCGCTCAATCCGTCCTCGGTAACGCAGGCCGCCGCGGTCGCCGCCCTCAACGGGCCGCTCGACGTCGTGCGCAGCCGCTGCGCCGAGTTCCAGGCGCGCCGCGACTTCATCGTCCCCCGCCTCGCCGCGATCCCGGGGCTGTCGTGCGAGTCGCCGCACGGCGCGTTCTACGTGTACGTGTCCTGCCAGGGCTGGCTCGGCCGTCGCACGCCGCAAGGCACGACGCTCACGGACGATGCCGCGGTCACCTTGTACCTGCTCGAAAACGGCGTCGCGCTCCCGAACGGCGCCGGCTATGGCCTTTCGCCCTACTTCCGCGTTTCCTTCGCCAGCGCGCTGCCCAACCTGGAGGAAGCCTGCCGCCGCATCGAGGCGGCGGGAAGCGCCCTCCTCTAGCGCGGTTCACCAGCCGGAGAAGCGCTCCCAGTAGGCTTCGACCCGCGTGCCGCCCTCGACCACGTGGTAGCCGGCGTGCTGCGCGCCCGTGGCGCAGGCGTGATTGGGCAGGATGCGAACACGGGTACCGACGGGAAGATCGGGGAGCTTCGCGCCATGGCGATGCGCGACGATGCCGTGCTCCTGGTGAGCGCCGGTCACGATGAGGTCGGGAAGGATGCGGCCGTTCATGTCGCACACGACGCCGTAGCCCTGGTCGAGAGGCTGCTTCGCGGTGCCGCGGTCGCGCGACAGCGCCATCCAGCCGGCATCGATCAGCGCCCAGCCCTTGTCGGGGCGATGGCCGTTCACGGTGGCGAGCACCGAGAGGGCGATGTCTTCCGGCCTGCAGACGCCGATGCCGGCCATGACGAGATCGAAGAACACGAACACGCCGGCGCGCACCTCGGTGACGCCGTCGAGACGCTCCGCGAAATGCGCCGTGGGCGTGGACCCCACGCTCACGATGGGCGCCTCGAACCCCGCTTCGCGGAGGCGCTGGGCGGCGCGAAGCGCGCCGGCGCGCTCGGTCTCGGCCATCGCGCGGATGGCGTCGAGGCTGCGGCAATCGTAGGAGGCGCCCGCATGCGTCATCACTCCAGCCACCGTACTGCCGTTTTCCTGCAATGCGCGCGCGAGCGGAACGAGGAGCGGCGAATCCGGCTTGAGGCCGGCACGATCGCCATCGGTATCGATCTCGATGAGTACCGGAAACCCTGAGATCCCGCGCGCCGCGTCGATACTGTCCGTAATCAGGGTCAGCTTCGCGCCGCGCGCCTGGAGCGCCTTCGCCCGCGCGAGCTTCGCGGGCGTGAACCCCACCGCGTAGAGGATGTCGCGGTAGCCCGCGTCGAAGAACTGCTCGGCCTCCTTCAGCGTCGAGACCGTGATCGGCGCCTTCTTCCCTTCGAGGGCGAGCGCAACGGCATCCGGCGACTTCGGCGTCTTGACATGCAGCCGCAGCGGCACGCCGTCGAGCCGAGCGCGAAGACGCGCGACGTTGGCCTCGACCTTGGACCGGTCGACGACCAGGCACGGCGTATCGAGTTGCGCCAGGTCCTTCAAGCGGCCTCCAGGAAAGGGAGGAGCTCGCGAAGCGTGCTGCGCTCAGCCGCGGGCGGCGGCGCCTGGGGCGGGCGCGCGAGGCCGGCGCGGTTGTGCCATAGCGTGCGCAGTCCGACCGCGCTCGTTCCGACCAGATCGAAGGCGGATCCGGCGACGAAGAGCACGCGCTCCGGCGGCAGGGCGAGCTCGGCGAGGGCGAGCCGGTAGGGCCTCGGATCGGGCTTGTAGAAGCCGGCGCGCTCGGAGGTGACGAGGACCTTGAACGGCACGCCGACGCGCGCCGCCGCGCGCCGGCCGAGGGCTTCGGAGCAGTTGGTGACCACGCCCATCGGCACATCGATGCGGGAAAGGAACCCGGCCGCATCGTCCCACGGCTGCAGCTCGTCCCAGCGAGCGGCCAGCTCATCGGCCTTCGCGACGCCCAGCCCGGTCTCGGCCGCCGCTTCTCGCACCAGCGTCTCGTAGGGACGGTAGGCGCCGCAGCCATAGGTGAGCTTCAGGTAGGCCGCGCGCCACGTGCGCCCCGCGTCGCGGGACCCGGCGACGCTGTCCCAGAGCGTCCACGAGTCGAGCAGCGCAGTGAGCAGATCGAAGAGGACGGCGTCGTACTTCTTCACGCGGAAGGCGGGAGCGTGGCGAGGAACGACGGCCGTACGGCGATCGGGGCGAGCCACGCGACGAGCTTCGGGTGGCCGTCGCGCCAGCGGAAGCCGGGGTTGCGCGCCTCCAGCCCGAGCGCGCAGGCGAGCGTGATTTGCACCATGTTCAGCGCTCCTTGCATCAAGGGGTTCGCGCTTTCGCGTTCCCAGCAGTCTGCCATGCGCCCGGCGCGCGCGCTCTCGTGCTCGATCACGCCCGGCGAACGCTCGCTCGCGGGACGCAGGATCTCCCGCCCCCACACCGACAGGCCGTCGAGGAAGCTCCTCGCCAGCGCCTCGAGGCGCCGCGCCTCCCAGCCATCGCCCGCACCGAGCGACGGCCGGCCGTCCAGCCGATCGAGGAAGTCGCAGATGAGGGCCGACTCCTCGAGCCCCGGACCGTCATCGCGCTCGAGGTACGGAACGCGCCCCGACGGATTGATCGCGTAGTAGGGGCTCCCGGGCGTGCGCGTCTTCGCCACGATGGTCTCGACCCGGCTTTCGAGGCGCTTCTCCAGCACGACGATCCGGGCCATGCGCGCGTAGGGCGATCCGGGCGTGATGTAGAGCTTCATTCGCGGCCCTCCAGAAGCCGCCGGGCGGCCGCGTAGATCGGCACTTCCACGAGGGCGCCGTCCACGCTCGCGCGTTCCCGGCCGGCGGCGCGCGCCTTCTCGAAGGCGGCGACGATGCGCCGCGCCTTCTTGAGCTGCGCGCCGGTCGGCGTGAAGGCCGCGTTCACCACGCTCGCGTGCGAAGGGTCGACCAGGCTCTTCATGCGGTACCCGAGCCTGCGGGCCTGGCGGGCCTCGGCGGCGGCGCCTTTCACGTCGCTGAACGTGTACGGGCAATCGATCGCCTCGACGCCGCAGGCCCGGCAGTCGACGAGGAATCGCTGGCGAACGTACGCGAGCTCCTCGCCGCCGCGGCTGCGCTCGGTGCCGAGGTCGGCGACCATGTCCTCGCTCGCGAGCAGCAGCGCGCCGACCTTCCGGCTGGCGCGGGCGATGTCGCAGGCGCGCAGCAGCGCCGCCGCGGACTCGATGTTGGGCACGAGCTCCACCTTGCCTTCGGTGGCGCGCTCGAGCGCGACGACTTTCTCGGGCGCGTCGACCTTGGACATCATCACCACCTCCGGCCGCGCGGGAAGCACGCCCATCAGGTCGGCGAGGCCGTCGCCCTCGATCGGATTGACGCGCACTGCCGGGATCGCCCCCGCCTGGCGCCACAGCGAGAACGCCGCCGCGGCGAGCTGGCGCGCCTTCGG
>DASZQH010000241.1:0-24484 GCA_035549805.1 Burkholderiales bacterium | reverse complement strand
GCGATAGAAGGAGGGGCAGAGGACCGCCGCGTGCGCGTTCTCGCCGCACAGGCCGCAGCCCACGCAGCCGTCGATGACGGTGGCCACCGGGTCGCGGCGCAGCGGATCCGGGTTGTCCTTGATGGTGAGCGTCGGGCAGCCCGAGAGGCGGATGCACGAGTGGTCGCCCGTGCACGTGTCCTCGTCGACGCCGTACTTCACGCGCACGTGCCGTTCGCCCTTCTGCAGCTTGTCGGCGACCACCGGGCGAAGCTTGCGCTGCCGCTCGAGCTGGCACTCGCCCTCGGCGATGATGACCTTGAGGCCGGCATAGTCGGAGCGCATCGCCTCCTTGAGCGTCTTCGCGACTTCGCCGACCCGGTAGTTGTCGACGGTCTTGACCCAGCCCACGCCGATGCCCGCCAGGGCGCGCTCCATGCTCATGTCGGGCGCCTTGCTGTCGCTGTGCTGCGGCGAGGAAGGCAGCTCCTGCGTGCCGGTGGCCGAGGAGTAGCCGTTCTTCATGATGACCAGGATGCCGTCGTTCTTGTTGAAGACGGTGTTGGCGATCCCGGTGGTGAGGCCGTTGTGCCAGAACCCGCCGTCGCCCATGACCGTGAGCGTGCGCTTGCCGAACATCGGGCTCACCGCCGAGTTCGAGGCGAGGCCCAGGCCATAGCCGAGCACGGTGTTGCCGAGGTTGAACGGCGGCAGCGTCGAGAAGAGGTGGCAGCCGATGTCGGCCGACAGGTGCACCTTGCCGGTCTCCTTCTCCATGACCTTCATCGCCGAGAACACCGGGCGCTCGGGGCAGCCGACGCAGAAGCCCGGCGGGCGCACCGGGAGGCCGGCACCGAGAAGCTCCGCGGCCCTGCTTTTCAGCGCTTTGACTTCGTCGATCCGCTTTTCCTGCTGCAGAAACCTGGAGAGGCCGGCCAGCATCACCTCGCCCGTGTACTCGCCGGCGAGTGGCAGGAAGTCCTTGCCGTGCACCTTCACGGCATTCGCTTCGGCGCGTCGCAGGCTGGCCAGGATCGCGTCCTCGATGTACGCCGGCTGGCCCTCCTCGACGATCAGGATCGACCGCTTGTCCCTGGCGAAGGAAACGATCTCGTCGGGGATGAGCGGGTAGGTGACGTTGAGGCAGTAGATCGGGACCTTGGACGCGCCGAACGCGTCGGCCTGGCCGAGGAGCTGCAGCGCGCGAATGACCGCGTTGTACATGCCGCCCTGGCAGATGATGCCCAGCTCGTTTCTTTCCCCCGGAAAGACTTCATTCAATCCGTGCTGCCGGATGAACTGGACGGCGGCGGGCCAGCGCACGTCGATCTTGTGCTTCTCCTGCGCGTATGTGGCGGGCGGCAGGCAGATGCGGCCGTAGTCGAAGTCCGGGCCGGCGATGAAGTTCCTCTTGGAGAACTTGCCTTCCCTGTTCTGCTTCGCGACGAAGCTGCCCTGGACGTGGCAGGCGCGGATGCGCAGCTCCAGCATGACCGGCGTGCTCGACGCCTCGGAGAGCTCGAAGGCCTTTTCCACCATCTCCACCATCTTCGGCAGGTTCGGCCGCGGGTCGAGGAGCCAGATCTGCGACTTCATGGCGAAGGCGTGGCTGCGCTCCTGGATGATCGAGGAGCCCTCGCCGTAGTCCTCGCCGAGGACGATCAGGGCGCCGCCCTTCACGCCGGCGGAGGCGACGTTGGAGAGCGCGTCGGAAGCGACGTTGGTGCCGACGGTGGACTTGAACGTGACCGCGCCGCGCATCGGGTAGTTGATCGACGCGCCGAGCATCGCCGCCGCGCCCGCCTCGTTGGCGTTCGCCTCGACGTGGATGCCGAGCTCGTCCATGATGTCGCGCGCGTCGTTCAGCACGTCCATCATGTGCGACACCGGTGCGCCCTGGTAGCCGCCGACGTAGGCGACGCCCGACTGCAGCAGTGCCTTCGTCACCGCGAGGATCCCCTCGCCGTGGAAGGTCTCGCCTTCCCCGAGCTTCAGCTTGCCGACCTCTTCCTTGAACGAGCGTTCCATGTGAGTTTCCCTATCCGATCAATCCCGGCAGCCAGACCGCCACCGGCGGGAAGAAGAACACGAGCGCGAGCACGAGGATGCTGATGAGCAGGAACGGCGCGACCGCATGGAAGATGTGCAGCATCGTCACCTGCGGCGGCGCGACGCCCTTCATCGTCATGAGCAGCAGCCCGTGCGGCGGCATGAGCAGGCCGAGCTGCATGCAGATGAGGAACAGGACCCCGAACCACACCAGGTCGACGCCCAGGCCCTGCACGATGGGCATGAAGATCGGCAGGGTGATCATCATCATGCTCACCTGCTCGACGAACACGCCGAGGAAGATGAGCAGCAGCATCATGCCGGCGATGACCGCCATGGGCGACAGCCCCAGGTCGGTGATCGTCTTCGCCAGGCCGTTGCTCGCGCCCGAGAACGAGAGGATCTGCGAGAAGGTGGTCGCGCCGATGATGATGAACAGGATCATGCCGGAGATCGCCGCCGTCCCTTGCAGCGCCTTCAACAGGTTGTCTCTCGACAGCACGCGATACACCGCTGCGAGGACGAGGGTCGCGAATGCGCCCAGCGCGGCGCACTCGGTGGGCGTCGCCCAGCCGGCGATCATCGCGCCGACGACGATGACGAAGATGCCCACCAGCGGCACCACGTACTGCAGGAACGGCCGGAACTTCTGCCAGCCGTGGAACTCCTCGAACGGCGTGCGCGGCGCGAGCTGCGGGCGCAGCTTGACGCGCAGGACGATGTAGCCGACGAAGATGACGCTCAGCACCAGCCCGGGCACGATGCCGCCGACCAGCAGCTTGGAGATCGAGATCCCGGACAGGCTGCCCAGAAGCACGGTCAGCGCCGAGGGCGGGATCAGCATGTCGACCGCGCCGATGGCCATGATCGGGCCGGTGGCGAGGGTCGGGTGGTAGCCGCGCTGGAGCATGAGCGGCAGCATCAGGCTGCCGAGCATCGCGGTGGTCGCGATGGTCGAGCCGGAGATGGCGGAGAACACGGTGCCCGCCACCACCGCCACCACCGCGAGCCGCCCCGGCACCTCGCGGATCAGCCGCTCGATGCCGTCGATGACGCGCACCGCGAGCCCGGTGTGGAACAGGACTTCGCCCATCAGGATGAAGAGCGGGATCGGCGTCAGCGCGAAGCTGGTCACCGACTGCACGGCGTTGCGCACGAGCTGCACCAGCCCGGCTTCGCCTCCCAGCCAGAGCAGCGCGCCGGCGAGGTTGATCGCGATGAAGGAGAACGCGACCGGCAGGCCGAGGAACATGAGCAGCGTCGAGCCGCCGAGCATCAGCCACGCCGCCGCCTGCCAGGTCACGCCCGCCTACCCTGCGCTGACCGCGTCGGCGCGCGGCCCGTGCTCGGCGCGCGCGAGGCGCGCCATGCGGAACACGATCTCGACCGACAGCAGCGCGAAGCAAGCCGCCATGGGGGCGAGCAGCCACCATTCCGGGATCGCGAGGGTCTTGATCACCATCGAGCCGATCGCCTGGCTGGAGAACGTAGCCTTGAGCGAAGCCCACGTGATGGCGAGGCAGCAGGCGAGGGCAATCGCGTCGCACAGCCACTCCGAGTACCAGGCGAGCTTCGGCGGCACTGCCTGCAGCAGCACATCGATGCGGATGTGCTGCCCGCGGTTTAGGAGCCAGGGCGCGGTGAGCAGGGTGATCAGGTAGAGCGCGTACTCGGTCGCCTCGTTCGCCCACGAGACGCCGAGCGGGCCGATGCGCACGTTGCGGAAGAACACGTCCGCCACGATCACCATCATCATGGCGAACAGCACCCCGCAGCCCGCGACGGCCAGGCCGGCGAGGAAGCGCCCGAACGCGACGGAAGCGCGTTCCATGCCGCCGGCGGAGGCGCGTTCCACGCTACTTCGAGAACAGCTTCCGCATCTGCGGGCCGTACTGCGGGCTCGCCTTGATGACGCTCGCCCACGCCACCTCGTACGCCGTGTCGTGGTACTTCTTCGTCGTCGCCGCGTCGAAGGTGATGGCCTGGATGCCGGCCTGCTGCTGCTTGCGCGTGTCCTCCTCGTTCACCTTCTTCCAGGACACGTTGTCCGCCTCGTGCTGGATGACGTGCTTCATGAGGAAGTCGCGCTGCGCCGGGCGCAGGGCCTTCCACTTGTCGAGGTTCATCACCAGCGACACCTCGGCGCTGTAGAAGCCGGGATCGACGCGGAATTTCGTCTTCTCGTGCCAGTTGAAGTCGAAGATGCCGTTGATCGGCCAGCCGTAGCCGTCGACCACGCCGCGCTCGAGCGCGGTGTACACCTCGCCGGGCGCCGTCTGCACGACCGTCGCGCCGAGCGCCTGGAAGAACTCGCGGTACACCGGCGTGATGCGCAGCTTGAGCCCGGTCAGGTCCGGCTTGTCGATCTTCTTCGTCAGGTAGAGGTGGAAGGGCGTGTAGTCGATGACGCGCCCGAGGTACTGCATGTTCGCCTTCTCGTTCCAGATCTTGTTGACCAGGTCGATCGCGCCGTTCTTGCGCAGCTCCGGCCCCGGCAGCTGCGTGAGCTTGAGCGCATCGGCCTCCGGCATGATGTTGGTGTAGAACGCGCCGGTGCTCAGGCCGATGTCGACGACCCCGGTGCGCACGGCGTTGCCGACCTCGAACGGCGGCATCGCCTTCGGCCCGCCGATGAAGTTGAGCTGAAGGTTCCCCTTACCCTCGGCGTTGAACCGCTTCATCATGGATTCGAGGTTCTTCACGTAGGTCGTGTTCTCGGCGAACGCGCTGACGACCCGCAGCGTGGTTTCCTGGGCTCCGGCGATGGCCGGAAGCGTCGCGGCGAGCGCGGCGCAGACGAGCTTTCTCATGGTCCTCCTCCTGTGAAGGGTTCCGGTCGAGGGTAGGCGCGCCCCTTCTATTTGTCAAATCAATGCGATGGATGATATGAATCACTGATATGAATCTGAAGGACGTCGACCTCAACCTGCTGCGCGCCTTCGACGCGGTGCTGCAGGAGAAGAGCGTCACCGGCGCCGCGGCGCGTCTCGGGCTGACACAGCCGGCGGTGTCGAACGCGCTCGCGCGGCTGCGCGGCCTGTTCGGCGATCCGCTCTTCGTGCGCACCCAGGCCGGCATGGACGCGACGCCTTTCGCGCGCGAGCTGGGCGAGCCGGTGCGCCAGGCGCTCGCGCTCCTCGAGTCGGCGCTCGCGCACGGCCCCGGCTTCGATCCGGCGACCTCGACGCGCGCCTTCCGCTTCTACATGTCGGACCTCGGCCAGATCGAGTTCCTGCCGCCGCTCATCGAGCGCGCCCAGCGCGTCGCGCCGGGGGTGCGGCTGGAGGCGATCGCCCTCGACGTGGAGGACATCGAAGGCGCGCTGGCCGCCGGGGGCCTCGATCTCGCGGTCGGATTCCTGCCGGGCCTCGGCCCGCCGATCCTGCGGCGGGCGCTGTTCCGGGATCCGTACGTCTGCCTCATGCGCCGCGACCACCCCATCAAGGCGCTGTCGAGGAAGAACTTCCTCGCCGCCTCGCACGCGCTGGTGTCGTACCGCGGCGGCCATCGGGTCATCGAGGAGGCGCTCGAGCGTGCCGGCCTGGCGCGGCGCATCGCGCTGCGCGTTCCCCATTTCACCGTCGTTCCCATGGTCCTCGAGCGCACCGACCTCATCCTCGTGCTGCCCGAGCGCGTGGCGAAGGTGTTCGAGCGGCAGGGGCGCATGAAATATCTACCCGCCCCCGTGGCGATCCCGCCCGCCGATGTCGGGGTGTTCTGGCACGAGCGCTTCGACGCCGATCCCGGCAACCGCTGGCTGCGCGAGCAGCTGCTGGAGCTGTTCGCCGGCTAGGAGCGGTCGTTATACTGAAGCCATGTCGAACCTGACGATTCAGCGTGTGGGATACGCCTGCGGCGCGCGGGTGACGGGCGTGGACCTCTCGGGAGCCGTGTCGGACGAGGATTTCGCGACGATCCGCAAGGCATGGCTGGAGCACCAGGTCCTGGTGTTCCCCGGACAGAAGCTCGATCCGCGCTCGCTGGTGGCGTTTACCAGCCGGTTCGGGGAGCTCGACGATTATTCTTCGCAGCCGTTCAACCGCCATCCGGAAATCAACGAGGTCTTCGTCCTCAGCAACAAGCCGACGGCGAGCGGCAAGCCCTTCGCGACGTACAACGCCGGTCAGAACTGGCACACGGACCTTTCGTACACGGTGCGCCCCGCGAAGCACACGGCGGTGTACTGCATGGAGAAGCCCACGGTGGGCGGCGACACGATGTTCGCGAGCATGTACCTCGCCTACGAGACGCTGTCGCCGAAGATGCGCGAGTTCCTGGACGGCCTCGAGTGCGTGCATGACGTGAGCCTCGTCGCGGGGCTGGACAAGCGCGGCCCCGAGGTCGCCAACGAGTTCCGCCGGCTGAACCCGCCGGTGGTGCACCCGGCGGTGCGGCTGCATCCCGAATCGGGCCGCAAGGCGCTGTACGTCAACGAGCGCGTGCGCACCTTCCTCGGCATCTCCGAGGCGGAGAGCAAGCCGATCCTCAAGTTCCTGTGCGAGCACTCGGTGCAGCCGCGCTTCACCTACCGGCACTACTGGAGCGTCGGCGACCTCGTGATCTGGGACAACCGCTGCATGGTCCACCTCGCCGTCGGCGACTACGATCCGGCGGAGATCCGCTACATGATCCGCACCTCGAGCATGGGCGACTATTTCGGACGCTACCTCGATCCCGAGGCGGCCGCGCGGATCAACGCGCCGTCAGCCGCCGCGACCGCCGTGGACAAGAAGGCGGTCGCCTCGCTTCACGATTGAGCCTTACTGCACCTTGATCCCGGCGTCGCGGATCACCTTGCCCCACTTGTCCTGCTCGGCGCGGATGTAGGCCGCCGCCTGCTCCGGCGTGCCGCCCATCGGCTCGGCGCCGAGCTCCTGGAAGCGCGCCACGATCGCCGGCTTGGTCACCATCTTGTTCAGCTCGGCGTTGAGGAAGGCCACCACGGCCGGCGGCGTCTTCGCCGGGGCGAGGA
Organism: Burkholderiales bacterium; assembly: GCA_035549805.1. Taxonomy (GTDB): domain Bacteria; phylum Pseudomonadota; class Gammaproteobacteria; order Burkholderiales; family SG8-39; genus SCGC-AG-212-J23. The sequence goes on along the minus strand of DASZQH010000241.1, from coordinate 17,484 downwards.
TCGCGAACCAGCCGAGCACCTCGAAGCCCTCGAGGCCCTGGCCGGTCTCCGCCACCGTCGGCACCCCGGGCAGCAGCTCGGAGCGCTTCGCGCTCGAGATCGCGAGCGCCTTGAGCGAGCCCTTCTTGATGTGCGGCTGCATGATCGCGATGTTCTCGAACATCATCGGTACCCGTCCCGAGAGCAGGTCGGGCAGCAGCGCGCCGCTTCCCTTGTAGGGGACATGCAGCATGTCGACGCCCGCCATGCGCTTCACCAGCTCGCCCGCGAGATGCTGCGCGGTCCCCGGGCTGGAGGAGGCGAACTCGTACTTGCCGGGGTTCTGCCTGACCAGGCGGATCAGGTCGGTGAAGGTCGACGCGGCGATGCTTGGGTGCAGGACGAACACGTACGGCGTGCTGCCGATCAGCGCGACGGGGACCAGCTCGCTGTCGGCATAAGGCAGGTTGGCGTAGAGCGCGCTCGCGGTGCCGTAGGTGCTGGGCACCATGACCAGCGTATGGCCGTCGGGCGCCGATTTCGCGACCTGGCCGACCGCGATCGAGCCGCTCGCGCCGGGCCGGTTCTCGACGAGGAATGTCTTGCCGGTCTGGGCGGCGAGCTCCTGCGCCGCGAGCCGGCCCATCACGTCGGTCGTCCCTCCGGGCGGAAAGCCCACCAGGATCCTCACCGGCTGCGTCGGGTATGGCTGCGCGAGCGCAGCCGGAACGACGAACAGCGCAGCGATCAGCAGCAGGCATCTTTTCATATCTCGGGCCCCCTCTTTGCGCGCAGGATACAGCGAAGAAACCTTTCACCCGGAGGCAGGAATGAAACGCATGGTCAGCATCGCCGCGGCAACCGTCCTCACCCTGTCGGCCTGCGCCGACATGCCGAAGCCCAGCAACCGCCCGCTCGAGAACTGGGAATCCGGAGCGTTGATCGGCATGGGCATCGGTGCGGCCGTCGGCGCCATGGCCTACAAGAAGGACCGCACCCAGGGGGCGGTGGTGGGGGCCGTGGGCGGCGGTCTCGCCGGCGGCGCGGTCGGCGCCTACATGGACAGCCAGAAGCGCGACCTGGAAAAAAACCTCGCGAAGGAGATCCAGGCCGGGCAGGCGCGCGTCGAATCGCTGCCGAACAACGTCGTGCGCATCGTCATGACGAACCAGACCGCCTTCGAGACCAACTCGGCCGAGGTGAAGTCCGGCTTCAACAGCACCATGGACAAGCTCGCCGACGTGGTGGTGCGCTACGGCAAGACGACCCTCACCGTCGTCGGCCACACCGACAACGCCGGCACGAACGAATACAACCAGAAGCTCTCGGAGCGGCGCGCCCGCGCGGTGGCGGAATACTTCGAGGCGCGGCGCGTGAACCCGGTTCGCATGGCGCTCGTGGGCAAGGGCGAGACGCAGCCCGTCACCAGCAACGCCACGGAGAGCGGCCGCCAGGCGAACCGCCGCGTGGAGATCTACGTAGAGCCGGTAGTCCAAGGGTAGTGGGAACCAGCCCACTTATTGCAGTGCGGCATGTGTGGTTGCAGTCCCACATCGGTCGGGCCACGATGCGGGCGTGCAACAGGACGGCACCCTCTTAGGAAGCATCTCCCACTTCTGCCAGCGCACGGGGATGGCCGAATCGACGTTCGGCCGCCGGGCGGTGAACGACGGGAAATTCGTCTCGCGCCTGCGTGACGGGGCGCGCGTCACGCCGGAGACGCTGCAGAAGGTCAACGACTTCCTCTCGCGCAACGGCGGCGAGGCCGCGGCCGGCACGCCGCCGGAGCTGCTCGCCCTGATCCGGGCGAGCGTCCCGCAGCGCCCGGCGCCGCAGCAGAGCGAGCGCGACTTCCGCTTCTTCGACAACCGGCAGAAGTACCTCCTCTTCGTGACCACCTGCAGCGAAAAGGACGTGGTGGCGAAGCGCGTGGGCCTGGAGCTCGCGCACCTGCATCCGCAGCCGCCGGCGCTGCGGCTGTTCGACGCCGGCATGGGCGACGGCACGGTGCTCGAGAACGTGATGCGCGAGATGCACCGGCGCTTCACCAACATGCCGTTCTACGTCGTCGGCAAGGAGATCAGCCTCGAGGACGTGCGCCTTTCCCTGCGCAAGATGGCGGATCGCCTGTTCGAGCACCCGGCCACCGTATTGGTGGTGACGAACATGTACTACACCGAGGCGCCCTGGCTCACGCCGCGCAACGTCGCGGCGGCGACCTCGATGGTGTGGCAGGAGGTGGCGCTGAGCGGAACCACGGCGCACGAGTTCGACGAGCAGATCGCCGCGCTCGATCCGTTCCTCGCCAAGAACTGGCAGGCGAAGGCGAACCCGAAGACCGGCAACCCGATGTACGAGCACCCCGTGGCGCTCGTGATCTACCGCGAGGACTACCGCTTCCTGCTCGACGACGTCATTCCACGACGCGGCGCAGCGCGGGCCGACTACGACATGGTGATCGCCTCGCAGCCGTACCGGCTGCGCGCGCCGCTCGAGTTCAAGGCGCAGAAGGTCGTCGGGCCCCTGGTGCGCGCGCTCGGCAAGGGCGGGCGGCTCCTCGGCATCCACTCCTATGGCCGCGACCCGGGCGTCGAGATCGTCGAGAAGGTCTGGCCGGGCGAGGATCCGTTCGGCTGCAGCCGCCACGACATCCTGCGCGCGACCAAGGCGGAGCTCGGAAAGGACGCGCGGCGCTACAACTTCAACGCGTACGCGGACGCGCGCGCCGTGTTCCGCTACGACATGCACACGCTGCCGTCGGAGATCTCGTCGAGCATCGGCACCTCGACGCTGTTCGCGGCGTGGAACGCGGCGATCTACGTCGCGCAGATCGACGACGCGCGCCTTGCCGCGGTGCTCGGCGACAAGCGCTACCTCGAGGCGACGCGCGAAGTGCTGCAGAAGCACGGCAGCCTCTGGTTCCAGGACGAGTCCTATGTCGTCTCTCGCAAGCGCGATTGAGCGTGCCCCCAGCGTGAGCGCGGCCGAGCTGATCGCCGCCTCGTCGCTCGAGATCTCGCCGCGCGAGCTGCACCGCGCCGCCGACGTCGCGGCGCTGCTGCCGAAGGACAGCTGCATCTATGTCCCGTCGCTGCCCGGCCTGCCGCTCGCGCGCACGCTGGACGCGATCGCGGCCATCCGCGCCGCCGGCCTGGATCCGGTTCCCCACGTCGCCGCGCGGCGCATCGCCGATCGCGCCGCCTTCGCCGATTTCCTCGCGCACGCCGTGGCGGATTACGGCGTGCACCGGGTGCTCCTTCTCGGCGGCGACGAGCCGAAGCCGCGCGGCCCCTACCAGGACAGCCTGCAACTCCTCGACGAGGGCGTCCTGGCGAAGGCCGGCGTGAAGGAGGTCGGCATCGCCGGCTACCCCGAAGGCCACGTGCGGATCGCGGCGCCGCAGATCGAGGCCGCCCTCGCGCGCAAGATCAAGCTCACGCGGGAACAGGGGCTCGGCGTCTACCTGGTCACCCAGTTCTCGTTCGCGCCGGCGCGCGTGGTGGAGTACTGCGCGGAGATGGCGCGCGCCTGGCCGGCGCTGCCGATCTACGTCGGCATGGCGGGCCCGACCGACCCGGCTGCGCTCGCCCGCTACGCGCAGCGCTGCGGGGTGAGCGCCTCGTTCCGCGCGCTGCGCAACCTCGGCACCGGCATCGCGCGCCTGGTGACGCACGACAACCCGGACGAGCACTTCGCCGCGATCGCGCGCTACTGCGCCGGCCGCGACAGCTGCAACGTGGTCGGCGTGCACCTCTACAGCTTCGGCGGCGCGGTCCGCACCGCTGCCTGGATGAAGGACAAGCTGGATCGCCCGTAGAATCGCGGGCATGTCCGACAAACAGAAGCACGGCCTCGCCAAGGGGCTCACCAACTACGGCGACGCGGGGTTCTCGCTCTACCTGCGCCGCTCCTTCGCGAAGAGCATGGGGTACTCGGGCGAGATGCTCGCCCGGCCGGTCGTCGGCATCGCCGACTCGCGCAGCGGCTTCAACAACTGCCACCGCCATTTCCCCGAGCTGATCGAGGCCGTGAAGCGCGGCGTGATCGCCGCGGGCGGCCTGCCGATCGAGTTCCCGACCGTGTCGCTGGGCGAAGTGTTCCTCTCGCCCACCTCGATGATGTTCCGCAACCTGATGTCGATCGACACCGAGGAGATGATCCGCGCGCAGCCGATGGACGCGGTGGTGCTCGTCGGCGGCTGCGACAAGACCGTGCCCGCGCAGCTCATGGGCGCCGCGTCCGCGGACCTGCCGGCGGTGCAGCTCCTCGCCGGGCCGATGATGCCCACCTCGTTCCACGGCGAGCGCCTGGGCGCCTGCACCGACTGCCGGCGCTTCTGGGCCAAGCATCGCGCGGGCGAGGTGAGCGCCGCGGAGATCCAGGTCATCGAGGGCAACCTCGCCACCACCGCCGGCACCTGCGCGGTGATGGGCACGGCCTCGACGATGGCGGCGATCGCCGAAGGCCTCGGCATGGCGCTGCCGGGGACTGCCGCGATTCCCGCGGTGCACGCGGATCGCCTGCGCGCCGCCGAAGCGAGCGGGCGCCGGGCCGTCGAGCTCGCGAAGGCGCCGATCCGGCCGTCGCAGATCATCACGGAGAAGTCGGTCGAGAACGCGCTGCGCGTGCTGCTTGCGATCGGCGGGTCGACCAACGCGATCGTGCACCTCACGGCGATCGCGGGCCGGGCGGGCGTGAAGATCGACCTGAACCGCCTCAACGTGCTGTCGGACTCGACGCCCGTCCTCGTCGACCTGAAGCCGACCGGCCAGTACTACATGTCGGATCTCTATGCCGCGGGTGGCGTGGGCGCGATCCTGCGCGAGATCCGCGACCTGCTGCACCTCGATTGCATGACCGTCACAGGCGAGACGCTCGGCGAGCGGCTCGATGCCGAGAAGGGCGCGTGGGTCGACCGGGCGGTGGTGCGCGAGCGCGCCAAGCCGATCTACGCGCAGGGCGGCCTGGTGGCGCTCTTCGGCTCGCTCGCCCCGAACGGCGCGATCCTCAAGCGCTCCGCCGCGGACCCGGCGCTGTTCGAGAAGGAGGGCCGCGCGGTCGTGTTCACTTCGCTCGACGACCTTGCGGCGCGCGTCGACAGCCCCGACCTCGACGTCAGGCCGGACGACTTCATGGTGCTGCAGAACGCCGGCCCGAAGTCGGGCTACGCGATGCCCGAGGCGGGCTACCTGCCGATCCCCCAGAAGCTCGCGCGCGCGGGCCTGAAGGACATGGTGCGCATTTCCGACGCACGCATGAGTGGCACCGCGTACGGGACCATCGTGCTGCACGTCTCGCCCGAGGCCGCCGCCGGCGGCGCACTCGCGCTCGTCCGGAACGGCGACCGCATCCGCCTCTCGGTCAAGGAGCGCCGGATCGATTTATTGGTGGATGAAAAAGAACTGGCCAAACGCAAGGCGGGCTGGAAGCCGCCGGTCACGCCGCCGACGCGGGGCTACGCCAAGCTGTACATGGACCACGTGCTCCAGGCCGAGCACGGCTGCGACTTCGACTTCCTGCGCAAGGCCTAGCTACTTCGGGGTGTAGTCGAAGGTCAGGTCGTACTTGCCTTCGCTGTGGAGCGTGAGCTTGGCGCCGGTCCAGGCGCGGCGCTCCTTCGGCTGCGACTTGCGGATCTCGAGCAGCGTGCGCGCCGCCTGCTTCTCGTCGCAGGGGCGGAACGGCTCGAAGGCGCCGCCCGAGAGCTTGCGGCGCATCACGTAGCTCACGTCGCCGCTCTCCGCGCCGGGCTTCTTCAGCTCGACGCGCATCTCGGCGCTCGCCCAGTCGGGGGGCAGGCCGGCCTGGAGGCAGGCGGCGACCTCGCCGACGATGCGGTTCTGCTCCTCGTTGGCGGTCTGCGCGCGCGCGAAGGTCGCGGCCAGCGGGAAGGTGACAAACAGCAGGAAGGTGATAAAAAGCAGTCGTCTCATCCGCCAAGTTTCCCATAAGCCCGGTGAAGGTCCCACCCAAGCTGATCTGCCTCGAGTCGTACTGGAACGAGCGGCTGTTCCATACCGCGTCGGTGAAGGGATTCTTCGAGGCGATGGCGCCGCTGCTGCACCCGCCGCTCGTGGTCGCCCACCGCTTCGTCGAGTCGGAGCAGGGGCTAGTGCATTACGCGAAGCGCGGTGGCGTGCTGTGGCGACAGGCCGACGCCTTCGACGCGCCGGTGTTCTACCTCGCGTTCCACGGCGCGCCGGGCGCGGTGCGCTCGGTCCTCGGCCGCATCGGCGCCGAGCGCCTGTGCGAAGCCTTCGAAGGCTACGGCGGGGGCGGCTATCGCAACCTCGTCTATTTCGCGGCCTGCAACGTCCTGCGCGGCCGGGAAGGCACCGCGTTCGCGAAGCGCTTCCTGAAGGAGACGGGGGTGCGGGCGGTGATCGGCTACACCACGACCGTCGACTGGATGGCGAGCCTGGTCGCGGACATGCTGTTCCTGCATCGGTTCTACAGCGACCCGTCGCCGTGGCGCAACCTGAAGCGCATCTTCGCTTCCGTGCAGCGCGACTACCCCCGGGCGAAGCGCCTCGGGCATACACTGATTACCCGTTGAGGACCGACCGGGAGAAGACGATGGACATGAACGCGAGCCAGGTGACCTGCATGCTGCCGGTGAAGGACATGGCGCGGGCGCGCCGCTTCTACGAGTCGCAGCTGCTGCTCCAGCCCATGGGACTGAAGCCCGACGGCAAGTTCGTCTACCGCTGCGGCGGCACGGAGCTCGCGCTCTTCCCGAAGCCCGAGGGGACCAAGGCGGAGCACACCGCGGTCAGCTTCCGCGTGGCGGACATCGCCGCCGCGATCCGCGACCTCAAGTCGCGCGGCGTGACGTTTGCCGACTACGATTTCCCGGGGCTGAAGACCGTCGAGCACGTCTGCGTGCTCGGCGCCGAGAAGGCGGCCTGGTTCCAGGACCCGGAAGGCAACATCCTGTGCCTGCACGAGGACCTCGCGTGAGCGTCTACCACCCCGGGCAGCAGGCGCTCCAGGAGCGCTTCGGCACGCGCGCGCTCGCCGAGCGGCTGCACGAGCGGCTCGGCCGCAGCGCGTTCAGCGACGAGGACCGCGCCTTCATCGAGTCGCGCCCGATGTTCTTCCTCGCCACCGCGGACGCGACCGGCCAGCCCGACTGCTCCTACAAGGGCGGCGCGCCCGGGTTCGTGCGCGTGAGCGGGCCCTCCGAGCTCGCCTTCCCGAGCTACGACGGCAACGGGATGTTCCGCAGCCTCGGCAACGTCCAGGTCAACCCTGCGGTGGGCCTGCTGTTCCTGGACTTCGAGCAGCCGCGGCGCCTGCGGGTCCTCGGCCGCGCCTCGTTGTCGTCCGAGGACGCGCTCATGGGCGACTTTCCCGGCGCGCTGGTGATCGTGCGCGTCGCCGCGGAGCGGATCTTCCCCAACTGCCCGCGCTACATCCATCGCATGAGCTTCGCCGAGGCGTCGCCCTACGTCCCGAAGGCCGACGGCGAGGCGCCGGTCCCGAAGTGGAAGACGTTCCCGGAGTTCCGCGAGGTGCTGCCGCCCGGCGATCCCGCGCGGCGCGGTTGACACGGCAAATACTTCAAGCCTAATCTATTCAGGCTTGGAGGAAATCGCATGACGGCCCTGGCGGACCGGGAGACCATCGCCCGCTCCGGCGACCACCGCGCGCTGCGCATCTGGCTGCGCCTGCTCACCTGCACCCAGCTCGTCGAGCGCGAGGTGCGCGCGCGCCTGCGCAGCCGCTTCAACACCACGCTGCCGCGCTTCGACCTGATGGCGCAGCTCGAGCGCCATCCCGAGGGCCTGAAGATGAACGCCCTGTCGCGCCTGCTCATGGTCACCGGCGGCAACGTCACCGCCATCGTCGACCAGCTCGAGGGCGAGGGGCTGGTCGAGCGCCTGGACCACGCCGAAGACCGGCGCGCGTTCCGCATCCGCCTGACCCGCGCCGGGCAGCGGGCCTTCGCCGAGATGGCGCGCGAGCACGAGGCGTGGGTCGTCGACCTCTTCGCCGGCCTCACCCGCAAGGAGCACGACGAGCTGCTGAAGCTCCTCGCCAAGCTGAAGACCAGCGCCGTGGAGACCCTGGCATGAACGCACCGAAGCACTTCCAGTGGAAGGTCGAGGGCAAGGTGGGCGTGATCACGCTCGACCGCCCGGAGAAGAAGAATCCCCTCACGTTCGACTCCTACGCCGAGCTGCGCGACTTCTTCCGCTCGCTGAACCGGGAGAAGGAGATCAGGAGCATCGTGCTCACGGGCGCCGGCGGCAACTTCTGCTCCGGCGGCGACGTGCACGAGATCATCGGCCCGCTCACCAGGATGGCGATGCCGGAGCTGCTCGCGTTCACGCGCATGACCGGCGACCTGGTGAAGGCGATGCGCCACTGCCCGCAGCCGGTGATCGCCGCCGTCGACGGGGTCTGCGCGGGCGCCGGCGCGATCCTGGCGATGGCCTCCGACCTGCGCTACGCCTCTCCCTCGGCGAAGACCGCTTTCCTCTTCGCGCGCGTCGGGCTTGCCGGCGCCGACATGGGCGCGTGCACGATGCTGCCGCGTCTCATCGGCCACGGACGCGCCGCCGAGCTCCTTTATACCGGGCGCAGCATGAGCGCGGATGAGGGACTGGCGTGGGGGTTCTTCAACGGCGTCTCCGCTTCCGTTCTCGAGCTTTCCATGCAGAAAGCGAAGGAGCTCGCTGACGGTCCGACCTTCGCCCACGCGATGACGAAGAAGATGCTGCACCAGGAGTGGAACGCCGGCCTCGACGAGGCGATCGAGATGGAGGCGCAGGCGCAGGCGATCTGCATGCAGACGAACGACTTCCGCCGCGCCTACGAGGCGTTCGCGGCGAAGAAGAAGCCCGAGTTCCAGGGAGATTGATGGACCGCTTCGCCCACTACGGCTGGCCGTTCTTCGACACGAAGCACGCCGTGCTCGCCCGCCAGGCGGAGGATTTCGCCCTCCAGAATCTTTCCTTTGCCCTGGGCGACGATGCCGACGCGATCTGCGGGCGGCTGGTGCAGGACCTCGGCTGCGCGGGCTACCTGCACCACTGCGTCACCGACGCGCCCGACGTGCGCTCGATCGCGCTCCTGCGGGAAGTATTCGCCTATCACGCGGGCCTCGCCGACTTCGCGTTCGTGATGCAGGGGCTCGGGAGCGGGCCGATCGGCCTGGCCGGCTCTGCTTCCCAGAAATCCAGGTATCTCGAGAAGGCGAAGAACGGCGAAGCGATCGCCGCATTCGCGCTCTCCGAGCCGGACGCGGGCTCCGACGTGCAGGCGCTGAAGACGACGGCGAAGCGCGACGGATCGGGCTGGGTGCTGGACGGCACGAAGACCTGGATCTCCAACGGCGGCATCGCGCATTTCTACGTGACCTTCGCCAAGGCGGAGGAAGGCATCACCGCGTTCGTCGTGGACGCAAAGGACGTGGACGCCTCCGAGCGCATCGACATCGTCGCGCCGCACCCGATGGCGACGCTGAAGCTGAAGGGCGCGAGGGGCGAGCTTCTCGGCGAGCCGGGGCAGGGCTTCAAGCTCGCGATGCGCAACCTCGACATCTTCCGCACCACGGTTGCGGGGGCGGCCCTGGGTTTCTCGAGGCGCGCGCTGGATGAATCCATGAAAAGAGGAAAAGACCGGAGCATGTTCGGGCAGCATCTCGCCGATTTCCAGATGACCCAGGCCAAGCTCGCCGACATGGCGACCTCGATCGAGGCCGGCGCGCTGCTCACCTACCGCGCGGCGTGGGAGCGGGACGTGCGGAAGGAGAAGGTGACGCGGCAGGCGGCGATGGCGAAGATGTTCGCCACCGAGGCGGCGCAGCGCGTGATCGACGACGCGGTGCAGATCTGCGGCGGCCTGGGCGTGATGCGCGGCCATCCCGTGGAGAAGCTCTACCGCGAGGTGCGCGCACTGCGCATCTACGAGGGCGCCACCGAGGTGCAGAAGCTGATCATCGCCCGGGAGCTGCTGCGATGAGGTACACCGCCCACGCCGACACGTTCGTGCGCGACAACCTGCCGTCCCCCTCGCAGTGGCCCGAGCTGCTGTTCGAGCTGCCGGAGCTGCAGTACCCGGGGCGCCTCAACTGCGCGACCGAGCTCCTCGACAAGCCGGTGACGCGCGGCCACGGCCACCGCATCGCGCTGCGCGCGCCCGAGGGCGAGTGCACCTATACGCAGCTCTTCACCCAGGCGAACCGGCTCGCCAACGTGCTGGTGCGCGAGATGGGCCTCAAGCCGGGCAACCGCGTGCTGCTGCGCGGCCCGAACAACCCGATGATGGCGGCGTGCTGGTTCGCGGTGATGAAGGCGGGCGGCGTGTGCGTCGCCACCATGCCGCTGCTGCGCGCGAAGGAGCTCACCGACGTCATCCAGAAGGCCGAGGTTACCCACGCGCTGTGCGACCAGCGCCTGGCGTCCGAATTGAAGCTCGCGGCGGATCAATGCCCTTCGCTGAAGGACGTGCGGTACTGGTACGACGATCGCGGCGACTCGCTCGACCAGCTCGCGCTGAAGCAGCCGCTCTGGTTCACCAACGTCCCGACCGCCGCGGACGACCCGGCGCTCATCGCCTTCACCTCCGGGACCACGGGCAAGCCCAAGGGCACGGTGCATTTCCACCGCGACGTGATCGCGATGTGCGACGCCTTCCCGCGCTCCATCCTCCAGGTGGGGCGGGACGACATCTTCTGCGGCACGCCGCCGCTCGCGTTCACCTTCGGCCTGGGCGGGATGCTGTGCTTTCCGCTGCGCTACGGCGCCTCGACGGTGCTGGTCGAGAAGCACACGCCCGAGTCGCTCCTCGAGACGATCCAGCAGTTCAAGGCCACGGTGTGCTTCACCTCGCCGCTCATGTACCGGCAGATGTCGCCGCTCGCGTCGCGGTTCGATCTGTCGTCGCTGAGGAAGTGCGTGTCCGCGGGCGAGGCGTTGCCCGATGCGACGCGGCAGCTCTTCAAGGAGGCCACGGGCATCGAGATCATCGACGGCATCGGCTCGACCGAGATGATCCACATCTTCATCTCGCACACGCCGGAGAAAGTGCGGCGCAACGCCACCGGCTACGCGATCCCGGGCTACCGGGCGACGGTGCTCGACGCGCAGGGCCGGCCGTGCGCCCCGGGCGAAGTCGGCAGGCTCGCGGTCAAGGGGCCGACCGGCTGCCGCTACCTCGCCGACGAGCGCCAGCGCAACTACGTTCAGAACGGCTGGAACGTTACCGGCGACGCCTACCTCATGGACGAGGACGGCTACTTCTTCTACCAGGCGCGCACCGACGACATGATCATCTCCGCCGGCTACAACATCGCCGGCCCGGAGGTGGAGGGCGCGCTCCTCTCGCATCCCGCCGTGGCGGAGTGCGGCGTGGTCGGCGCTTCCGATCCCGAGCGCGGCACGGTCGTGAAGGCCATTGTCGTTCTCAAGCAGGGGTTCTCCGGAAGCGAGGACATGGCGAGAAAGCTCCAGGACCACGTGAAGGCGGCGATCGCGCCGTACAAGTATCCGAGGATCGTCGAATTCGCCGATGCGCTTCCCAGGACCGAGACCGGAAAACTGCAGCGCTTCAAGCTGAGGACGCCATGATGCAGATCCTGCAACCGCCGGGCTGGGCGAAGCCGCGCGGCTTTTCCAACGGCATCGCCTGCAGCGGCGGCCGGCTGGTGTTCGTCGCCGGGCAGATCGGCTGGACCGGCGAAGGGAAGTGGGAGGCGCGCGACTTCGCGGGCCAGTTCCGCCAGGCGCTGCAGAACGTCCTCGACGTCGTGAAGGAGGCGGGCGGCGGGCCGCAGCACGTCGTGCGCCTCACCTGGTACGTGATCGACAAGCAGGAGTATCTCGCTTCGCTCCACGCGGTGGGCCGCGCCTACCGCGACCTGATGGGAAAGCACTACCCGGCGATGGCCGTGGTGCAGGTAAGCGGCCTGGTCGAGGACGCGGCGCGGCTGGAGATCGAGGCGACGGCCGTGGTTCCCGAGGGGATGCCGTGAAGGTCGTGGTCATCGGCGGCGGCCCGGGCGGGCTGTACTTCGCGCTCCTCGCCAAGAAGGCCTGGCCGCGCTGGGAGGTCACGGTGCTGGAGCGCAACCGCCCGGACGACACGTTCGGCTTCGGCGTGGTGTTCTCCGACCAGACGCTCGACACGTTCAAGCAGTACGACCCGGTCACCTACGAGCGCATCCGGCGCCGCTTCGCCTACTGGGGCGGCGTCGACGTCTGCTACAAGGGCGAGACGCTGCGCTCGGAAGGCAACGGCTTCTGCGGCTGCTCGCGCGTGGCGCTGCTGAACATCCTGCAGGACCGCGGGCGCGAGCTCGGCGTCGAGATGCGCTTCCAGCGCGAGGTCGAGGACCTGGCGGAGTTTCCCGACGCCGACCTCATCGTGGTCGCCGACGGCATCAACTCGAGGATCCGAGAGACGCACAAGGCGCACTTCCAGCCGAGCGTCGACCTGCGGCCGAACAAGTTCACCTGGCTCGGCTCGACCAAGCCGCTCGACGCGTTCAAGTACTTCTTCCGCGAGACGCCCGAGGGCGTGATCCTCGCGCATTGCTACCAGTACGAGGAGAACCGCTCCACCTGGGTGATCGAGACCGACGAGCAGACCTGGCGCAACTTCGGCTTCGACCGGCTTTCCGAGACGGAGATGATCCCGGTGCTCGAGCGCGTCTTCGCCGCCGAGCTGGATGGCCACCCGCTCCTGCCCAACCGCTCGCTGTGGCGCAACTTCCCGACCATCACCAACAAGACCTGGGTGAAGGGCAACGCGGTCCTGGTCGGCGACGCGAAAGCCACGGCGCACTTCTCGATCGGCTCGGGCACCAAGCTCGCGATGGAAGACGCGATCGCGCTCTACGAGTCGTTCCGGAAACAGGGCTCCGTGGAGAAGGCGCTGAGGCACTACGACACCGCCCGGCGCGAGGAAGTCGAGAAGACGCAGCACGCGGCGAACGTGTCGCTCGCCTGGTTCGAGCACATGAAGCGCTACTGGGGGATGGCGCCGGAGCAGTTCGCCTTCGGCGTGATGTCGCGCTCCAAGCAGATCACCTGGGAGAACCTCGAGCTGCGCGATCCCGCCTTCGTCAGGAACGTCCACCAGTGGTTCGCGCGCAAGGTGAAGGAGCAGGGCTTCGACATCGATCTCGCGAATCCGCCGGCGCCGATGTTCACGCCTTTCCGCCTGCGCGACATGGTGGTCGAGAACCGCGTCGTGGTCTCGCCGATGGACCAGTACTCGGCGGTCGACGGCGTGCCGGGCGAATGGCACCTCGTGCACCTCGGCAGCCGCGCGATCGGCGGCGCCGGGCTGGTCTACGTCGAGATGACCTGCCCGTCGCCCGAGGCGCGCATCTCCCCGGGAGACACCGGCCTGTGGAACGAGGAGCAGCGCGACGCCTTCGCGCGGATCGTGCGCTTCTGCAAGGCCCACTCGAAGGCGAAACTCTGCATGCAGCTCGGCCATGCCGGCCGCAAGGGCTCGACGCAGCTCGGCTGGCAGCGCATGGACTACCCGCTCGACCAGGGCAACTGGCCCCTCGTCTCCGCTTCGCCGATCCCCTATTACGAGAACGAATCACAAGTCCCCGCAGAGCTCGATTCGGCGGGGATGAAGAAAATCATCGAGGACTTCGCGCGCTCGGCGAAGTACGCCGACCAGGCCGGCTTCGACATGCTCGAGCTGCACATGGCGCACGGCTACCTGCTCGCGAGCTTCATCTCTCCGCTGACCAACCGCAGGACGGATGCCTACGGCGGCAGCATCGAGAACCGGATGCGCTTCCCGCTCGAGGTCTGGCGCGCCTGCCGGGAGGTCTTCCCGAAGGACAAGCCCATGTCGGTACGCATCTCCGCCACCGACTGGGCGCCGGGCGGGCTGTCGGGCGAGGACCTCGTCGCGCTCGGGCGGATGCTGAAGGCGGCGGGCTGCGACCTCATCGATTGCTCCACCGGCCAGACGGTGCCGCAGCAGAAGCCGGTTTACGGGCGCATGTATCAGGCGCCGTACTCGGACTGGCTGCGCAACGAGGTGGGCATCGCGACCATGACCGTCGGCGCGGTCACCTCGCCCGACCAGGTGAACACGCTCCTCGCCTCGGGCAAGGCGGACCTCGTCGCGCTCGCGCGGCCGCACCTCGCGAACCCGTACTTCACCCTCCAGGCCTCGGCCTGGTACCAGCACGCGGGCCAGCACTGGCCGCCGCAGTATCTGCCGGGGCGCGACCAGGCGTACCGCAACGCGGCGCGCGAGCGCGAGGAGCTGCGCGACCTGCGCCTCAAGGCGCGGCCGGCCAGCCACGAGGTGAAGGACGAAAAGACCCCCAAGAAAGCGGCGTAGCATGGCGTCATGAGGATTTTTCTGCCTCTTCTCCTGGCCGTTTCCGGCGCCCCGGCCTGGGCTGCCTACGACGCCAATGGCGTGCAGCTGGGGGCGTCGGAGAAGGACGTGAAGAAGGCGTTCCCGGCCGCGTACTGCAAGCCGCTCGAGTGGACCAGCCCGGCGGCTGACCGGCGCTGCGACGACGCGAAGGCCTCCTTCGGCGGCGTGGAAGGCCGCCTCACCGTCTACCTGAAGAAGGACGCGGTGCAGGCGTTCGACCTGCGCTTCGAGAGCCGCGACGCGACCCGCCTCGCCGGCTTCCTGAAGAAGCGCTACGGCGCGCCGGCCACCGAGGTGCGCGATCCGTTCACCGACAAGGACGGCAAGGTGGTGCGCGAGACCTACAAGGTGGTGTGGGAGAACGGCAAGGACCGCGCCGCGCTCGTCGCCCAGATCGGCGGCAAGCGATCCCAGCTCACCGTCACGCGCGGCAAGTTCGAGGAAGAGATCTACCGCCTGCGCTAGCTAACGCGGGTAGGACCCGTTGTTGACGTCGACGGTCGCGCCGCTCAGGTAGGCCGGGCTCGAGGAGCCGAGCCAGAAGATCGTTTCCGCCACTTCCGCGGGCTCGCAGGGACGTCCCGAGTACACCGAGCGCATCACCGCGTCCTTGCGCGACTGCGGCAGCTGCTCGTACATGCCGGTGAGGGTCGGGCCCGGGGCGACGGCGTTGACGAGCACGCCGTCGGCGCCGAGCTCCTTCGCGTAGCTTTTGGTGATGTTCAGCAGCGCCGCCTTCGTCGCGCCGTACCAGAGGTCCGGGTGCCCGGTGAACGCGGCGACCGAGCCGACGTTCACGATGCGCCCGGCCTTGCGGGCACGCATCTGCGGCGCCACGGCGTTCATGAGCGCCACCGGCGCCTCGACGTTCACGGCGAGGATCTCGCGCTTGTGCGCCTCGGGGATCGCGGCGTAGGGCTCGCAATAGAGAACGCCGGCGTTGTTCACCAGCGTCTGGATCTCGCCGAGCCGCGCGACGAGCGCGCCGATGCCGGCGAGGTCCTGCAGGTCGAACACGACGCGCTCGCCGACGACCTCGCCGGGGAATGCCTTGTCGAGCGAGAGAACGCGCCAGCCCGCGCCGTGGAACCGCTGCGCGGTCGCCAGGCCGATCCCGCGCCCGGCGCCGGTGATAAGAACCGTCAACATTTATCCGATCGTATCGCCCCCCTGCTATGATCCCCGAAAAAGGCAGATCCCAGAAAGACGTTCAGCGCCTGGAGGGGCGTCATGACGAAAAAGGGAGAGCTCGTCCTTCGCAAGGGGGACGTGGGGGTCGTGCGGGGCGGGTGGCTGTCGCGCTGGCGCGGCAGCGGCTCCGGACCGGTGCGCGCCATGCTGGTCTCGCTGCAGGATGCGATCACCCGTGCCGCGGTCGGCGCCGCGCGCACGTCGACGCGCCTCGCGTCCATGAGCGCGCAGCTTCGCCGCAGCAGCCAGGCGGTCGACGAGACGCACGAGACGGCCCGGCGGCTGAACGAGGACATCAAGCGCATCGCCGCTTCGTCGAACCAGACCCTGGACGCCGCCCGGGAGATGAGCAAGCTCTCCACCGACGGGCGCACGCTGAGCGCGCAGGGCGCGGCCTCGTCGGAGCAGCTGCGGGCGCAGATGCAGCAGACCGTGGAGCGCATCGACCGCCTGGTGCGCAGCGTGCAGTCGATCACCCACGTGAGCAAGGTCATCGAGGACATCGCGCGCCAGACGCGCCTGCTCTCCTTCAACGCGGCCATCGAGGCGGCGCGCGCCGGCGAGCAGGGCCGCGGCTTCGCCGTGGTGGCGGGCGAAGTGCGCCGCCTCTCCGACCACACGGCGCAGAACACGAGCGAGATCAAGTCGCTCCTTCGCAGCGTCGCCGAGGACCTCGGCCCGGCGCGCGAGGCGGTGCAGACGAGCCAGGGCCTGGTGGAAACCGCGGCCGGCCACGCGCATTCGGTCGGCGAGGCGATGGGGCGCCTCGCCGTGCTCGCGAACGACGTCTCCGGCCACATGCAGCAGGTCGCCTCCGCCGTGGACCAGCAGCGCCAGGGGGTCGAGGAGGTGTTCGCCCGGCTCTCCGCCACCACCGAGGCGCTGCAGGCGATCAGCAAGGACGCCGAAGGCATCACGGCGGCGACCTTCAACCTGTCCGAGATCACCGAGGAGACCTTCCAGCACTTCGAGCGCGTCGACACCGGCACGGTGTTCCACCGCACGCTGGGGCTCGCGCGCGAGCTCGCGCAGCGCTCCACGCGCGTCTTCGAGCGCGCGATCGACGCCGGGCGCTGCACGCTCGACGACGTGCTCGCCTTCGACTACCGCGAGATCCGCGGCGAGGGGATCCGCTCGCTCGCGCACCTCTTCGACGTGAGCCGCGTGCCTCCGGAGGGCTTCACGCCGCCCAAGTACCACACGCGGTACGACGAGGTGGTGGACCTCGCGCTCAAGGAGGCGATGGACGGGATCAAGGCGCGGGAGCCGGCGCTCATCTTCGCGCTCCTCATCGACCTCAACTCGTACGGGCCGATCCACAACACCGAATACTGCCGGGACTGGACGGGCGACCCGGCGAAGGACCTCGTCGGCAACCGGGTCAAGCGCTTCTTCACCGACCAGCGCGTGCTCGTGCGCGGCGCCCGCGTGGGCCTGGGCGCGCGCGCCGCGCAGCTACCCGACCGCGCCTCCCGGGGCGACTTCGAGCGGGCCGGGTGCCCGCTCGCCCAGGCGCCGGGCTCGGCGGACGCGTTCCTGGTGCAGACCTATGCGCGCGACACCGGCGCCATCGTGACCGTGCTCACGGCGCCGGTGTTCGTGAAAGGCCAGCGCTGGGGCGCCGTCCTGCTGGGCTGGAACACCGACGGGGCGCGCTAGGAAGCGAGACCCGGCATCGAGAAGCCGTTCGCCTTGAGCTCCTTGATCAGGGTTTCTTCCTGGGACGAAGAAAGCTCGACCAGCGGCGGCCGGACGGTCTTCCACTGCGGATCGTTGCCGAAGTGCGAGATCGCGGCCTTGAGGGCCGGGATCATCGGCTGCTTCTGCACGATCTTGCGCGTCGCGCTGATGCCGGCCTGCAGCGCGTCGGCGCCTTCGCCCTTCCAGTTGCGGTAGAGGTTGTCGATCGCGCCGGGGTTGATGTTGCCGGTGGCGGTGATGCAGCCC
>DASZQH010000240.1:0-8053 GCA_035549805.1 Burkholderiales bacterium | reverse complement strand
CTTCGCGCCGGTCAGCTTCACCAGCATCGCCATGAACTGGCCCTGGTCGGCGCCGATCTGCATCCCCGACATGGGCACGGCGCGCGTCGCCTCGCGCAGCTCGCGCAGGATCGCGGGCTCGCGCACCGCGTGCTCCGCGATGTAGCGGGAGATCGCTTCGGGAAGAAACGGCGCCCGGCCCGCCATCAGACGAGGAACAGCCGGTACGCCGGGTTGCGCGTCTCGTCCGCGAAGGGGTAGCCGAGCTTCTTCAGGAACGCCCGGAACTCCCCCATCTCGCGGCGCGGCACCTGCATCCCGACCAGGACGCGCCCGTAGTCCGCGCCATGGTTGCGGTAGTGGAACAGGCTGATGTTCCAGTCGCTGCGCATGCTGGAGAGGAAGCGGCCGAGGGCGCCCGGCCGCTCCGGGAACTCGAAGCGGTAGAGCATTTCATCGCGCGCGGGTGCGCGCCCGCCGACCATGTGGCGCACGTGCCACTTCGCCATCTCGTTGTCCGACAGATCGAGCGTCTTCAGGCCGGCCCGGCGCAGGGTGCCGACCAGCTTCGCCGTCTCCTCCCGGCCCTGCACCTGCACGCCGACGAAGATGTGCGCCTCGCGCGAGTCCGCGATGCGGTAGTTGAACTCGGTGACGTTGCGGTTGCCCAGCGTGGCGCAGAACTTCTTGAAGCTCCCCGGCTTCTCCGGGATGGTCACCGCGAGCACCGCCTCGCGGTGCTCGCCCACCTCCGCCTCCTCGGCGATGAAGCGCAGCCGGTCGAAGTTCGTGTTCGCGCCCGAGGCCACCGCGACGAGGGTCCTGTTTCTCGAGGCATGCTTTTCCACCCAGACCTTCGCGCCCGCGACGGCGAGCGCGCCGGCGGGCTCGAGGACCACGCGCGTGTCCTCGAAGACGTCCTTGATGGCGGCGCACATCTCGTCGGTGTCGACGAGCAGCATCTCGTCCACCAGGCCGCGGCACAGGCGGAAGGTCTCCTTGCCGACTTCCTTCACGGCGACGCCGTCGGCGAACAGGCCCACCTGGTCGAGCCGCACCCGCCGCCCGGCCTTGAGCGAGCGGGTCATGGCGTCGGCATCGACCGGCTCGACGCCGACGATGCGCGTCCTCGGCGCCATGCGCTTCACGTACGCCGCGATGCCGGAGATCAGGCCGCCGCCCCCGACCGGGACGAAGATCGCGTCGATCGGGCCGGCGTGCTGCTGCAGGATCTCGCGGCCGATGGTCCCCTGGCCGGCGATGACGTCCGGATCGTCGTACGGATGCACGAACGTCAGGCCGCGCCGGCGCTTGATGCGCATCGCGTGCGCATAGGCCTCGGCGTAGGAGTCGCCGTGCAGCACGACTTCGGCGCCGCGCGCGGCGACGGCATTGACCTTGATGCGCGGCGTCGTCACCGGCATCACGATGACCGCGCGGCAGCGCAGGCGCTGCGCCGCGAGCGCGACGCCCTGCGCGTGGTTGCCGGCGCTCGCCGCGATCACGCCCTTCCGCAGGCGCGCGGCGGGGAGCGCCGCCATCTTGTTGTAGGCGCCGCGCAGCTTGAACGAGAACACCGACTGCAGGTCCTCGCGCTTGAGGAAGAGGCGCTGGCCGAGGCGCTTCGACAGCGCCGGCGCGAGCTCGAGCGGCGACTCGGCGGCGACGTCGTAGACGCGCGCCTTTAGGATACGCTCGAGATAGTCGATCTTCTTCACCACCAACCTTCCCCTGGGAGCGGGCGAATTTAGCATGGCGGAACTGCTGGGCCTCTTCGGCGCGAGCTTCGCCGCCGCCACGCTCTTCCCGCTTCCCTCCGAAGCCGCGCTCTTCGCCTACCTGCAGGCGCACCCGGAAGACCGCGTGCTCGCGGTCGCGGTTGCGACGGTCGGGAACACGGCGGGCGGGATGACGACCTATGGCCTCGCCCGCCTCATCCCACGGTCGAGAAAGATCAACGAGAGATCTTTGGATGCGATCAAGCGCTACGGGGCGCCCCTCACCTTCTTCGCCTGGTTGCCCATCATCGGCGATGCGCTGTGCGCGGCGGCCGGCTGGCTGCGCATCCGCTGGTGGGCGGCGCTCGCGTTCATGGCGACCGGGCGCCTCGCGCGCTATATCGTGGTTGCCGCCCTGTCATGACCTTCAAGGAACGCGCACGGCGGTTGAGGCTCGAGGCGATCGCGCTCGGCCTGGCGGCGCGCCACCCGGACACGCCGTGGTACGCGAAGCTGGTGGTCGCGAGCCTCGTCGCCTACGTGCTCACGCCGGTGGATTTCGTGCCGGACGTCTTCCCCGTGCTCGGCCTGGTGGACGACGTGATCTTCATACCCGTCGCGCTCGCCCTCGCGATGCGCTTCGTCCCGGCGCCGGTATTGGACGATTGCCGCGGCCGGGCCGCGCAGATCCTCTCCGGCGCACGCGTGCGCCGCCTGACACGCCTCGCCGCGCTCCTGCTGTGGCTCGCCGTCCTTCTCATCGCCGCGCTCCTCGTCGCCCATGCCGTTTAGCTACGTCGGCGTCGAAGAAGCGATTGCCCTCCCCGGACTGCGCATGGTGGTCGTCGGCGGCGTGCCGAGCCCGTGGGGCGAGGCGGCGAAGGGCATCTTCCACCTCAAGCGCATTTCCTGGTCCGCCGTTCGCCTCGACTACGAGGGCGAGGCGCTCAAGCAGTGGGCCGGGCAGCGCAGCGGTCCGATCGCGATCTTCGAGAAAGAGAAGCCGCGCAGCGGTTGGGCGGAGATCCTTCTCCTCGCCGAGCGCCTCTCGCCCGCGCCGCCGGTCCTCGTGCCGCAGCATCCCTTCCAGCGCGCGCTGATGTTCGGGCTGGCGCACGAGCTGGTCGGCGAAGGCGGCCTGGCCTGGACCCGCCGCCTGCAGCTCGTGCACGCCGGCCTGAACGCAGCCGGCGGCTTTCCGCTTCCGGTCGCGAAATACCTCGCGAAGAAGTATGCCTATGCGCCGGAGGCCGGCGCTGCCGCGGGCGCGCGAATCTCGTCGCTGCTCGCCATGCTGGCCGATGAGCTGAAGGGGAAGCAGTACTTCGTGGGCGATGCGCTGACGGCGGCGGACATCTACAGCGCGACCTGCATGGCGATGTTCCGCCCGCTGCCGGAGGCGCAGTGCCGGATGGAACCTGCCACGCGCAAGGTGTTCGAGACGCCGCACGACGTTCCCGCGGCGCTCCTCGAGCACCGCGACCGCATCTACCGGGAGTACCTGGAGCTGCCGCTCTCGCTCTAGCTAGGCGGCTTGCAGCTTGGCGACGGCGAGGGCGAGGAGCTTCAGGCCCGCGTTCCTGAAGTTGACCTGCACGCGCACGTCGGCGCCGTGCCCCTCCAGGTCGACGATGACGCCCGGGCCGAACTTGGGGTGCACCACGTTCTGGCCGATGCGAAAGCCCGAGTCGGACTCCTTCGGCTTCGCGAACACGGTCTTCGTCTGGCGCGAGAAATCGGGCGTGAGGAACGCCTTCTGCTTCGAGAAGCGCGGCGTCAGCCACTTCATGAGCTTCTCGGGCACCTCCTCGAGGAAGCGCGACGGCACGTTGTAGCGCGTCTGGCCGTGCAGCATGCGCGTCTGCGCATGCGAGAGGTACAGGCGGTTGCGCGCGCGCGTGATCGCCACGTAGGCGAGCCGCCGCTCCTCCTCCAGGCCGTCCTTCTCCGTGACGCTCTGCTCGTGCGGGAAGAGGCCTTCCTCGAGCCCGGTGAGGAACACCACGTCGAACTCGAGGCCCTTCGCCGAATGCACCGTCATCATCTGCAGCGCGTCCTGGCCTTCGCCCGCCTGGTGCTCGCCCGCCTCCAGCGCCGCGTGCGAGAGGAAGGCGGTGAGCGGGTCGGCGGTCTCGCCGGCCTCGACGTCGCGGTCCTCCTGCGTGAACGCGGCGGCGGCGTTGGTCAGCTCCGCGAGGTTCTCGATCCGGTCCTGGCCCTCGCGCTCCGTCTTGTAGTGCTCGACCAGGCCGCTTTTCGCCACCACCACCTCGACCAGCTCCGGCAGGGGCAACCCGGCTGTTTCCTTCTGCAGCTCTTCGATCAATCGGACGAACGACGCGGCCTTCCCCTCCCGCACCGACTTGAAGAGAGACGTGCCGGCCTGCTTCGCCGCGTCCTGGAGCTGCTCGATGGTGCGCGCGCCGATGCCGCGCGGCGGGAAGTTGGCGACGCGCAGGAACGAGTTGTCGTCGTCGGGCTGCGCGACCAGGCGCAGGTAGGCGAGGGCGTGCTTGATCTCGGCGCGCTCGAAGAAGCGCAGGCCGCCGTAGACGCGGTAAGGGATCCCCTGCGAGAAGAGCGCGTGCTCGATGGTGCGCGACTGCGCGT
Source organism: Burkholderiales bacterium (assembly GCA_035549805.1). Taxonomy (GTDB): domain Bacteria; phylum Pseudomonadota; class Gammaproteobacteria; order Burkholderiales; family SG8-39; genus SCGC-AG-212-J23. The sequence continues at coordinate 3,746 of DASZQH010000240.1, read as the reverse complement.
TCGAGCGGTAGAGCACCGCGACCTGGGAGAGGCGCGTGTTCTCGCGCGCGAGCGACTGCACCTCCTCCACCAGCCAGCGCGCCTCGTCGTTGTCCGACTCGCCCTCGAAGACGCGCAGCGGCTCGCCCGGGCCCGCCGAGGTCCACAGGTTCTTGCCCAGGCGGTTCTGGTTGTTCGCGATGAGCGCGTTCGCGGCGTCGAGGATGTTGCCGTGCGAGCGGTAGTTCTGCTCCAGGCGCACGGTGTGCTTCACCTTGAAGTCGCGCTCGAAGTCGGCCATGTTGCCGACGTTCGCGCCGCGGAAGCGGTAGATGCTCTGGTCGTCGTCGCCGACGCAGAACAGGCTCGTGGTCGGCGACGCGAACAGCTTCAGCCAGCGGTACTGCAGGCGGTTGGTGTCCTGGAACTCGTCCACCAGGACATGGCGGAAGCGCTGGGAGTAATGCGCGCGCAGCACTTCGTTCCTTTTCAGGAGCTCGTAGCTTCTCAGCAGCAGTTCCGCGAAATCCACCACCCCCTCCCGCTGGCACTGCTCGTCGTACTTCGCGTAGAGGTCGGCGAAGCCGCGCATCGTCTCGTCGGTCACCATCACGTCGCCGGCGCGCTCGCCTTCCTCCTTGCGCCCGTTGATGAAGTACATGACCTCGCGCGGGGCGAAGCGGTCCTCGTCGACGTTGTTCGCCTTGAGCAGGCGCTTGATGGCGGAGAGCTGGTCCTGCGAGTCGAGGATCTGGAAGGTCTGCGGCAGGCCGGCGTCGCGGTGGTGGGCGCGCAGCAGGCGGTTCGACAGCCCATGGAACGTCCCCATCCAGAGCCCGCGGGGGTTGGCCGGCAGCATGGCCGTCAGGCGCGTCAGCATCTCGCGCGCCGCCTTGTTTGTAAAAGTGACCGCGAGGACGCCGGCCGGCGACACCCGGCCGGCCTTCACCAGCCAGGCGATGCGCGTGGTCAGGACGCGCGTCTTGCCGCTGCCGGCGCCGGCGAGGATGAGCGCGTGCTCGTCGGGCAGGGTGACGGCGGCGAGCTGCTCGGGATTGAGGTGTTCGAGGTGAAGCGACACGAGTCCTCGATTCTACTTCCTCCCTCCGCGCCCTTCCGCCGACAAGCGCATAGGCGTCGGCGCGGCGCAGGTGGAAAATGTTGCATGCGCTGCGCATTGCGTGGGACGCTGGCTGCGATCGCCCTTGCGGGCGCCCTCGCCGCGCCCGCGGCGGCCGCCGATGTGAGCGAGCGCAACGGCCTGATCATCGGCGGGGGCGCGCTCGCGGTGTTCGCCTACGGGAAGGCCAAGTGGTGGAGCGAGGGCTTCAGCGGGGATTTCCGCAGCCGCAAGGAAGGCTGGTTCGGCAGCGAGACCTACGCCGGCGGCGCCGACAAGCTGGGACACGCGTGGGGAACCTACGTCGGAACGCGAGCGCTCGCGCGCACGTTCGAGTGGGCCGGCAACGACGAGGGGGCCGCGCTAAGGCTCGCCGCCTGGTCCGCCCTCGGGACCTACATGGCCATCGAGGTGCTGGACGGCTACTCCCGTCGCTGGACGTTCAGCCGCGAGGACGCGCTCGCCAACGCGGCGGGCGCCGGCATCGCGGTGCTCCTCGAGCGCGATCCGGCGCTCGACCGCCTGGTCGATCTGCGGCTGCTCTATACGCCGCCCCGCCGCAGCTCCGACTCGCGCACCATCGACCCGCTTTCCGACTACACGGGCCAGACCTACCTCCTGGTCGTGAAGGCCGCGGGCGTGCCGGCCCTCCGGGACCGCCCGGTCTGGCGCTACCTGGAGGTGGCGGCCGGCTATGGCGCGCGCAGGTTCGACGACGGGCCCGATGCCCGGCCCGGGCGCACGCGCAACCTGTACCTGGGCATCTCCCTGAATCTTTCCGAAGTGCTGGCGCGAACGGCAGGGCGCGACGAGGCGCCCCCGGGCTGGGGCCGCCGCCTGGCGAGCGGCGTGCTGGAAGTCGTGCAGGTCCCCGGAACCTTCGTGCCGCTCGCGCGGCACCACGCCTCGCCTTAGCCGCCGCGGCGCGAGCTCAGGGCCGGCCGAAGCCGTTGTCGCGGGCAAGCACGATCGCCTGCGCGCGGCTCTCGACGCCGAGCTTGGCGAAGATGCGCGTGATGTTGTTGCGCACGGTCTTCTCCGAGAGCGCGAGGCGGGCGGCGATCTGCGCGTTGTCGCGCCCCGCCGCGATCAGCTCCAGCACCTCCCGCTCGCGGGCGCTCAGCGCTCCGAAGCGGCCGTCCGCGCCGCGGGCGAGGAACGCGTGCACCGCGTCGAAGAACTGCGCGAAAGCGGGCTCGTGCGCGAGCAGGATATGGTTGCCGCTCTCCAGCGGGACGAACTGCGCCGCGGGGATCAGGCCGGCGAGCAGGCGGCCTTCCTCGAACGGCACCCGCCGGTCGCCGCGCGCGTGCAGCACGAGCGTCGGGCAGCGCAGCGCCCCCGCGGCCGCGGTGACGTCGATGTCGAGGAAGCTGCGGATCACGCGCACCGCGTCCGCCGCGGAAGCCGAGCGGCGCTGCAGCTCCGACATCGAGGCGAGCTCCTCCAGGGTCGCGCCGGGCAGGAACTGCGCGGCGAACATCTGGCGGTAGGAAGGGTCGTCGCGGCCCCAGCCGTGCTCCACGAGCTTGAGCTGCGCCTCCAGCTCCTCGAGCCGGTCCGCGTCGAGGCCGCGGTGATGGGCGCCCCTCGCGTACGCGCCCAGGAGCACGAGGTGCGAGACGCGCTCCGGATGGCGCGCGGCGTACGCGATCGAGATCGCGCCGCCCTGCGAATGGCCGAAGAGCACGAAGCGCCCGAGGCCGGCGGCGTCGACCACCGACTCGAGGTCGCGCACCGAAGCTTCGAACGACACTTCGCGCACGCCGCGGTCGGACAGCCCGCAGGCGCGCTCGTCCATGCGCAGGAGCCGGAAACGGCGCGCGAACGCCTCGATCCACGGCCGCCAGATCGGGCTCTGCGCCTCGTACTCGAGGTGCGTCAGCCAGTGCGGCGCGCGAACCACGACGGGCCCATCGCCCTGGACGGCATAGGCGAGCCGGATTGCGTCGAAGCTCGTGCAGAAGCGGATCTGCTGCATGCCGCGGCTACGATAACCCGGGACCGCAGTCCCATGGACGCAGCCGGCCGGACGCGGCATCCTGCCTTTCATGCACCCGTGGCTCATGGTTGGGCTGTGCACCGTCATGGCGGCGATGGGCTTCGGCGTGCTCTTCGTCATGGCGGTGTTCCTCACGCCGCTCGCCGCCGAGTTCGGCTGGCCGCGGGCCGACGTGTCGCTCGCCTACGCGGTGGCGACGATCGGAACGGGGCTCGGCGGCATCGCGATGGGCCACTTCTCCGATCGCATGCCGATCCGGCGCGTTGCGGTCTGCGGCGCGGTGGTGCCCGCGATCGCGCTCGTGTTGCTGTCCCGGATGAGCTCGCTCGCCGAGCTCTACGCCTACCACGCGCTCCTCGGGCTGTTCGGTGTCGGCGCGATCCTCGCGCCCCTCAACAGCCTCGCGGCGCAGTGGCTGGCGCGCAACCCGGCGCTCGCCATCGGCATCCTGTCGGCGGGCGGCGCCGCCGGCCAGGGGCTGCTGCCGTTCCTCGCGCGCCACCTCCTGATCCTCGACGGCTGGCGCCACGCCTATCTCGTCCTCGGCATCCTGTATCTCGTGGTGATGCTGCCCCTCGCGCTGCTCGTGCGGGATGCGCCGCGCCCCGCCGGAGCGGCGGCCGCCGCCGCGGCGGCGGCCGGCCA
>DASZQH010000239.1:0-10591 GCA_035549805.1 Burkholderiales bacterium | reverse complement strand
GAGCAGCACGCAGAACCCGCACTACCTGCACCGCCAGCTCGCGCGCGTGCTGCAGATCCCGGAGGCGAGGATCCGCGTCGTCGCGACGCCCAACGGCGGCGGGTTCGGCGGCAAGTGCGATCCCGGCGGCCACGAGTTCGTGGTTTCGAAGGCCGCGCTGGTGCTCGGGCGACCGGTGAAGATCGGCCTCACGCGCGAGGAAGTGTTCTACGTGCACCGCGGCCGCCACCCGGTGCTGATGAAGATGAAGACCGGCGTGACGAAGGACGGCAAGCTCACCGGCATGCACCTGCAGACGCTGCTCGACGGCGGCGGCTACGGCTCGCACGGCCCGGCGAGCACGTTCTATACGGGCGTGCTCACGCCGGTCACGTACCACTATCCGCGCTTCAAGTTCGAAGCGTGCCGCGTGTTCACCAGCAAGCCCGCCTGCGGCCCCAAGCGCGGCCACGGCACGCCGCAGCCGCGCTTCGGCCAGGAAGTGCAGCTCGACAAGATCGCCGGGAAGCTCGGCATCGACCCGGCCGAGCTGCGACTGAAGAACCTGACCAGGGCCGATTCGCTGACGGCGAGCTGGCTGCGCGTGGGCTCCACGGGGCTCGCCGAGTGCATCGAGAAGGTCGTCGAGATGTCGGGCTGGAAGGCGCGCCGCGGCAAGCTCGGCAAGGGGCGCGGCCTCGGGCTCGCGTGCAGCACCTACATGTGCGGCGCCGGCGTCGCCATCTACTGGAACAAGATGCCGCACTCGGGCGTGCAGGTGCTGCTCGACCGCTCGGGCACCGTCATCGTCTACTGCGGCGCCACCGAGATCGGCCAGGGATCGGACGACATGCTGGCGGCGGTCGTCGCGGAAACGCTCGGCGTCGATACGGGCGTCGTGCGGGTCGTGACCGGCGACACCGGCATCGCGCCGGTGGACCTCGGGTCGTACTCGAGCCGCGTGACGATCATGGCCGGCAACGCCGCGGTCCAGGCGGCCGAGCGTCTGCGGACGGCCATTGCAGGAATTGTTTGTGAAAATCTGAATACAGTTCCGGATCGCGTCGTGTTCTCGCAGGGGCGCGTCTTCGCCGCGGACAACGCGGGGCCGGGGATGACCTTCGTGGAAGCGGTCGCCGCCGCGGAAGCCGCGCTCGGCACGCTTTCGGCGGTGGGCTCCTATTCGCCGCCGAAGCCGCCCGGCAAGTACAAGGGCGCAGGCGTCGGGCCGTCGCCCGCGTACAGCTTCAGCGCGTGCGTCGTGGAAACCGAAGTGGACGAGCGCACGGGCTGGGTGCACGTGCCGAAGATCTGGATCGCGCACGACATCGGGCGCGCGCTCAACCCCACGCTCGCGCGCGGCCAGGTGATCGGCGGCGTCTACATGGGCCTGGGCGAGGCGCTGATGGAGGAGCAGTCGTTCCGCCGCCTGCCGGAGAAGCTCTCGGGCGCGCTCGTGCACCGGGCGCCCTCCATGCTCGACTACAAGAGCCTCACGTCGCTCGACATGCCGGAAGTCGAAGTCGCGCTCATCGAGGACCCGGATCCGAACTGCCCGTACGGCGCGAAGGAGGTCGGGCAGGGGCCGCTGCTCCCGGTGATGCCGGCCGTCGCCAACGCGATCTTCGACGCGGTCGGCGTGCGCATCGACGAGATTCCGATCACTCCCGACAAGGTGCTGAAGGCGCTCCAGCACAAGGACCGTCGCGTCGGCCCGGAGAGCTTCCCGGCGGTTCCCTATCCCACTCCCACCTTCGTCCTGCCGCCGTGGGAAGACGGGGACGGGAACGAGACGAAACGACATGCTGCGACTGCCGTGGTTTGACTATCGCGCCCCGCGCTCGGTCGCGGAGGCGGCGGCGATCCTCGCGGGCGAAGGCCCGCAGGCGATGCTCGTCGCCGGCGGCACCGACCTCTACCCGAACATGAAGCGCCGCCACCAGACGCCGAAGCTTCTGGTTTCCCTCAGGAATATTCGGGAGCTTCGGACGCTGAACGGGAGCTTCGGCGCCGGTCTGACGCTGACCGAAGTCGTCAGAAGCGAGAAGACGCCGACGGCGCTCAGGCAGGCCGCGGGCCAGGTGGCGACGCCGCACCTGCAGAACATGGGCACCCTCGGCGGCAACCTGTGCCTCGATACCCGCTGCACGTACTACAACCAGACCTACGAGTGGCGCAAGGCGATCGACTTCTGCCTGAAGAAGGACGGCGAGGTCTGCTGGGTCGCCACCGCGAGCAAGCGCTGCGTCGCGGTGTCTTCGACCGATACCGCGCCGGCCCTGATCGCCTTGAATGCAAAGGTGGTTCTCCGCAGCGCGGGAGGGGAAAGGGAGATTCCGGTCGAGGCGCTCTACAACAACGACGGAATGGACTACCTGTCGCGCCGGCCGGATGAAATCCTCACCGCCGTGGCGATCCCGCAGGGCGGCTGGAAGAGCACGTACTGGAAGCTGCGCCGCCGCGGGGCGTTCGACTTCCCGCTGCTCGGCGTCGCCGCCGCGGCGCGCATGGCGGGCGACGTGGTGGAGGAGGCGCGCATCGCGCTCGGCGCCGTCGCCTCGCGGCCATTCCTCGTGGAAAAGGCAAGCCAATTCCTGCAAGGCAGGCGATTGGACGACGAGACCATCGCCGAAGCGGCAAAACTCACCGCGTCGCGCGCCAAGCCGATGGACAATGCGGACTCCGACCTGTACTGGCGCAAGGAGGTCACGGCGGAGTTCGTCGCCTGCGCTCTGAAGGAGCTGCGCGGCGACGACATGCGGGAGGCGCGGCTTCGCACCGCACGCCATGTCTTGTGAAAGGATTGCTCGCCGCCGTCCTGCTCGCTAGCGCTTCGCTCGCGCTGGCCCAGCCGGTTTCCGCGTATCCCACGCGCGCCGTGCGCGTGGTCGTGCCGTTCGCGCCCGGCGGCCCCTCCGACACGATCGCGCGCCTGGTCGGACAGCGCCTCGCCGAGCGCCTCGGCCATCAGTTCGTGGTCGAGAACCGCACCGGCGCCGGCGGCAACGTGGGTGTCGCGCTGGCGGCGAAAGCCGCACCCGACGGCCACACGGTCCTCGTCACCACCACTTCTCTCGCGGTGAACGTCACGCTTAGCGCGAATCCCGGCTACGAGATCCGCGAGCTTGCGCCCGTGGTGAACGTGGCGTGGAGCCCCAACATGATCGTCGCTCCGGCGCAGGGCGCGCGCAGCCTCGGCGAGCTCGTCGCCGCGAGCCGCGCCCGCGGGCTCACGTACGGATCGCCGGGGACGGGGACCACGCCGCACCTCACCGCCGAATACCTCTTCAAGAACCTCGCCGGCCTGGAGGTGATGCACGTGCCGTACAAGGGCGCCGCCCCGGCGGTGGCGGCCGGGCTCGCGGGCGAAGTGCCCGCGGTCGCGGTCGCCCTGGCGGCGGCATTGCCGCATCTCAAGACCGGCAGGCTGCGCGGGCTCGCGGTCACGAGCACGCAGCGCGTGACGGCGATTCCCGAGGTCCCCACGGTGCGCGAGGCAGGCTTCCCGGCGTTCGAGGACTACACCTGGGTCGGCGTCTTCGTTCCGGCCGGGACGCCGCAGCCCGTGGTCGCGCGCCTGAACGGCGAGGTCAACGCGTTCCTCGACCGGCCCGAGGTGCGCGAGCGCCTCGAGGCGCTCGGCTTCGAGCCGGTGGGGGGCTCCGCCACGCGCTTTGCGGCCTACCTGCAGGCCGAGGTGGTGAAGTGGGCGAAGGTCGTGCGCGAGACAGGCGCTAAGGTGGAGTGACGCCTTAGAGGAAGCGCCGAAAGACCCGCGACGCGTAGAGCGCGGACCGCACTCCCGATTTCTTCCACGCGAGCGCCGCCAGATCCTCCGGCGCGAGGCGCACGGCCGCCGCGGCGCAGTTCTCCTCGAGGTGCGCGACCGACCCGGTGCCCGGGATCGGCAGCATCGCCGGCGAGCGGGCGAGCAGCCAGGCGAGCACGACCTGCGCGGGCGTGGCGCCGCGCTTGCGCGCGATCTGCTCGACCTTGCGCAGCCGCAGGTTGTCGCCCGCGCCGAGCGGAAACCAGGGGAGGAACGCGATGCCCTGCGCTTCGCAGTGCGTCAGGACATCCTCGGACTGGCGCTCGCCGAGGTTGTAGCGGTTCTGCACCGAGACGACCGGCACGATCCTGCGCGCGCGCTCGATCTGCTCGACGCTCACGTTGGACAGGCCGACGTGACGCAGCTTTCCTTCGCGCTGCAGCTCCGCGAGCGCGCCCACCGCGTCCTCGAAGGGCACCTTCGGATCGGGGGAATGCAGCTGGTAGAGATCGATGCGCTCGAGGCGCAGGCGTTTGAGACTTCCTTCCGCCGCACGCTTCAGGTGCTCCGGGCGCGCGTCCGAGGCCCAGGTCTTCGCGTCCGGCCGCACCAGCCCGCCCTTGGTCGCGATGACGAGCCCGCGCGGATAGGGATGCAGTGCCTCGGCGATGACCTCCTCGTTCGTGTGGGGGCCGTAGGCATCGGCGGTATCGATGAAATTCACCCCGAGCTCCACGGCCCGCCGGAGCACGCGCAACGCCCTCGGCCGGTCCGGCGGCGGGCCCCAGACGTCCTCGTTCAGCACCCGCATCGCGCCAAAGCCCAGGCGGTTCACCGTCAGATCTGCGATGCGAATAGATGTCGTCATTGCACGCCTTTCCCGTACCATACGACAAAGAGGTAAAACAACAAACGGCGGGGGGCCGTCTGAACTGTTTGCCGAGACTCGCTGCGGGCCTGCTGCTCGTGGCCTTGCAGCTCGCGATTCCGTCCGCCTACAGCCAGAGCGATCCACTCGAACGGGCGCGCGAGCGGCTCGCGGCGAGCGATCCTGCCTCGGCGTATGCGCTCCTCGCGCCGCTCGAGCGCGAGCGCGCCGGCCAGCCCGACTTCGACTACCTGCTCGGCATCTCCGCGCTCGATTCCGGGGAGCCCGTGCGGGCGATCTTCGCCTTCGAGCGGGTCCTTGCGGTGCAGCCCGGCAATGCGCTTGCGCGTGCCGAGATCGCGCGCGCCTACCTTGCCGCCGGCGAGGCGGAGACGGCGCGCGGCGAGCTGGCGCAGGTTCGCGCGGGGGCGATTCCGCCGGCTGCCGTGCCCGCGGTCGATCGCCTGCTCAACGCCATCAGCCAGCTCCAGGCGCAGCAGGGCACGCAGTGGCGCGGCTATCTCGAAGCGGGGCTCGGCTACGACAGCAACGTGAACAGCGCCACCGGCGCGGGCCAGATCGCGGTCCCGGCGTTCGGCGGCGCGCTCTTCGTGCTGGATCCCGCGAGCCGTCGCCTGCACGATCGCTTCGCCATGATCGGCGGCGGCGGCAGCGTCCGCGTGCCGCTCGAGCCGGACCTCGCGTTCTCCGCCAACGTCGCCGCCGCGCACACGGCCAACGCGCAGCACGACCGCTTCGACCTGGGCACGCTCGACGCGAACGCGGGGCTGTCGAAGACCTTCGGCAAGGACGTCCTCTCCGCCGCTCTCCAGGGGAGCGCGGCGTGGGTCGGCGGATCGCACTTCAGGAGCGCGGCCGGCCTGTACGGCCAGTGGCAGCACAACCTCTCGCCGTTCGCCCAGGCGAGCGTCTTCGCGCAGTACACGCGGCTCGCGTATCCGGACCAGCCGGTGCGCGACGCCGACCGCTGGGTGCTCGGCGCAGGCTACGCTCGCGCGCTCGGCAGCACGGCCTCGGCCGCGCCGGCGAGCGTCTTCGCGAGCGGCTACGCGGGCCGGGAAGCGGAGCTCGCCGCGGGGGCTCCCCATCTCGGGCACGAGCTCGTCGGGGCGCGCGCCGGCGTGCAGTGGCAGGCCGCGCGCGTCACCTGGTTCGCGACCGGGTCGCTCGAGCGCCGCGACTACGGCGGCGTGGAGCCTTTCTTCGACCGGGCGCGCGCCGACCGCCAGGGCAACCTCGCTCTCGGCGTGCACTACGCGTTCGGCGAAGGCTGGCGCCTGACCCCGCAGCTCCAGGCGACCGACAACAGCTCGAACATCCCCATCTACGACTACCGGCGCCTCGTGGGCTCGCTCACGCTGCGCCGCGAGTTCTGAGCGAGACATGACATGACCCGATCCGCCACGGTTTTCCTGGGCTTCCTCCTGTCCGCGGCCGCCCCGGCTTTCGCCCAGGACGCGGGACGGGTCGAGTTCGCCACCGGCGACGCGGTCGTGCGCGCGCGCGACGGCGCGCCGCGCCCGGCCGTCCGCGGCACGGCCGTCGGGCAGGGAGAGACGGTCGAGACCCGCGAAGGCCGGGTTCAGCTTCGCATGGAGGACGGCGCGTACGTCTCGCTGCAGCCGCGCACCGAGCTGCGCTTCGACGAGTACGTGCCCGCGCGCGCGGGGGTCGAGGAACGCGGGTTCATGCGCCTGCTGCGCGGCGGCCTGCGCACGATCACCGGCTCGATCGGCCGCGTCAACCGCTCCGCCTACCGCGTCACGACGCCGACGGCGACGATCGGCATCCGCGGCACGCAGTTCGCGCTGTTCGAAGGCGACGGCACGCGCGTCAACGTCGCCGACGGCATCATCCAGCTCTGCACGACGGGCGGATGCCTCGACGTCTTCGCCGGCCAGTCGGGCTTCGCCCCGGGCCCCACCGCGCGCCCGACGCTCGCCTTCTCGCCCGCGCGCTTGCCGCCGGTCGCGTCCGTGCAGCCGGTCCTGCCGGTCGTGCTGAGCGAAGCGCGGAGAGACGACGGCGCCGCGCTCGTGTTCAGCCAGCCGCTCGCCCCGGCGGCGCTGCCCGTGGTGCCGCTGCCGAGCGGCGCGGGCGGGATCGGCATGGCGACCGTCGAAGGTGCCGCGTTCTCGGCGGGCTTGCTCGGCGGCACGGTGACGTTCGACGCGGCGGGCGCGCTCAGCCAGTTCGTGGACGGCGGCACGCCGGCCAACAACTTCACCGCCGGCGTCTCGTCGGACTTCGGCGCCGACGGAATCATCGCGTGGGGGCGCTGGACGAGCGGCGACCGCGCCGGCGTGTCGCAGGTCACGATGAACTACGCGGCGAACCTCAGCGCGAACGCGGTGACCGCGGCGAGCATCGTGCGGGGCTACGCGACGTTCGCCTCGACCGCGCCCATCGTCACCTCGGGCGGCAGCGTCGTCGCGACCGGCGCGCCCAATTCCGTGACCGGGAGCATGGCCGTCAATTTCCCGAACCTCACGGGCGGCGGCAGCCTGACCTACGTCCTGAACGTTCCGGTTGCCGGGCAGACCTTCAACATCAACGGCTCGGCGACCCAGTTCGTCGGCACGGCGTTCCTCGGCTCGGCCTCGACGATCACCAGCACCGGCGCGGGGTGCACGCCCTCGTGCACCGGCAACATCCCGTTCGGCAACGCGATCCAGGGCTTCTTCACTGGGGCGAACGCGGAACGCGCGGGCGCGAACTACGGCTTCACGTCGCAGCTCGGCCAGGTGACGGGCGCGGTCGTCTTCCGCTGACGGGATACAGCCCTGAAACAAACTGAAACCAGGCGCGCGCAGCGGAGAAATCGGGCGGATACGCCGCGCCGGTAGCCTCCCTTCCTTTCCAAACGGAGGGGAAGACATGACCGCAGTGATCGAGAAGCAGGTCGACAACGGCGTGAACGTCGCGGCGCTGCTCGGCGCCCGCGAGGCGCTGGGCAAGGCGCCGGAGGCGGCGAAGTTCAACTGGCGCGCGACGTGCCGCTGGATGCACGGCACGCACAGCCGCGCGAGCGTCCTCGGGTTCCACGGCCTGGGCGCGGAGCAGGCGCACAGGAACGAGTTCACGTTCGACATGGACCACCCCGAGATCTTCGCCTCGCAGGACCTCGGCGCGACGCCGGTCGAGCTGGTGATGAGCGGCCTGGCGGGCTGCCTGACCGCGGGCGTGGCGGCGATCGCGCAGTTGCGCGGCATCCAGCTCCGCTCGGTCACGGCGACGCTCGAGGGCGCGATGGACATCCGCGGCATCCTCGGTGCCGACGCCGACGTGCGCAACGGCTTCGACGGCATCCGGGTGAAGTTCCACGTCGACGCCGACGCGACGCGCGAGGAGATCGAGGCGCTGGTGGCGCAGTCGCAGAAGCGCTCGGCGGTGTTCGACATCCTCACCAACCCCACCAACGTCTCGGTGTCGGTCGCCTGACGCCGCGCCGCGCCGACGTCGCGGTCATCGGCGCGGGCCATGCCGGCCTTGCCATGAGCCGCTGCCGCGCCGGGCGCTCGATCGACCACGTGGTCCTCGAGCGCGGCGAGGTGGCGCATGCGTGGAAGACGCAGCGCTGGGACTCCCTGCGCCTGCTCACCCCGAACTGGCAGAGCCGCCTGCCGGGCTGGCGCATGGCGGAGGACGAGGACCCCGACGGCTTCCGCAGCGTCGTGCAGACCGCCGCGCTCCTCGAGCGCTATGCGGATTCCATCGGAAGCCCCGTCCTCGAGCGGACCGGAGTGACCTCGCTGCGCCGCACGGACGCGGGATACACGCTCGCGACGAGCGCCGGCGAATGGCGCAGCCGCGCGGTGGTAATCGCGAGCGGCGCGTGCAACCTTCCGTACGTTCCGGCGCTGGCGCAAGGCCTCCCCGCGGGCGTGAGGAGCCTCACCCCGCTCGAGTACCGCAACCCGGCTTCGGTGGAGGAGGGCGGCGTGCTCGTCGTCGGCGCCTCCGCGACCGGCGTGCAGCTCGCCGACGAGCTGCAGCGCGCGGGGCGGGCCGTCACGCTCGCCGTGGGCGAGCACGTGCGGGTGCCGCGCAGCTACCGCGGACGGGACATCCAGTGGTGGATGGATGCCGCGGGCATCCTAGACCAGCGCTACGGCGAGCTCGAGGACCTCGAGCGCGCGCGCAACCTGCCGTCGCTGCAGCTCGCCGGCTACCCCGACGGCCGCGCGGTGGACCTCAACGCGCTCGCGGCGCGCGGCGTGCGGCTCGCCGGCCGCCTCGCGGCGCTGCGCGACGGCAAGGCGCTCTTCTCCGGTTCGCTCGCCAACGTCGCCGCGCTCGCGGACCTGAAGATGAACCGGCTGCTCGACGCCATCGACGCGTTCGCCGCCGGGATCGGGCTCGGCTCCGCGCTGGAGCCGCGCAGGCGCTTCGATCCGACCCGCATTCCCGCTTCGCCGCCGCTCTCGCTCGACCTCGCACGCGAAGGGATCCGCACGGTCCTCTGGGCCACCGGCTACCGGCCCGACTATTCCTGGCTGCACGCCCCGGTGCTCGACCGCAAGGGGCGCGTGCGTCACGACGGCGGCGTGGTCGCCGACGCGCCGGGCCTCTACATCCTCGGCCTGCCTTTCCTGCGCCGGCGCAAGTCCGCGCTGATCGACGGCGCGGCCGACGATGCGCGCGAGCTGAGCGCGCACCTCTCCGACTACCTTGCGCGACTCGGCCGCAGCTCCAGCGTCATGAAGATGCTGTACGGGTCTTCCGCGTACTCGGCGAACGGCGCGCAGTAGCTGAAGCCGAAGCGCTCGTAGAGCCGCCGCGCCGGCAGAAAGGCGTCCGGCGCGCCGGTCTCCAGGCTGAGCCGCCGGTAGTTGCGCTTCTTCGCCTCGGCGACGATGTGCTCGAGCATCGCCGCCGCGACGCCCTTGCGCAGGTGCGGCTTCGCCGTGCGCATCGACTTCACCTCGCCGTGCGCGGGGTCGAGCTCCTTCAGCGCGCCGCAGCCCAGCAGCTCGGCGCCCTCCCAGGCGGTCCAGAACGTGATCTCCGGCCGGCGCAGCTTCTCCAGGTCGAGCGCATGCACGCTCTCCGGCGGCGAGAGCTCGTACATGTTGCGCAGGTGCTCCTCGAGCAGCGCCTTGATCTCCGGACCCCGCAGGTCGTCGAGACGGATTTCCATCGTGCTTATGGCTGAAAGCGCAGCTCGAGGTCGCGATGGAACACGCCGGCGGGCGCCTTAGGCAACGGAGAGCTCGCGTGGATGGCTTTCTCCGTTGCTGCGTCGTAGCGGTCGTGCCCGCTCGAGCGGACGAGATCGACTTTGAGCACTTCGCCGGTAGGCAGCTGGACGACGCGGTACACGGCCATGATGCCGGGCGGCGTGCCGGGCGGCATCGCAAGATGAGAACGCACTTTCGCCTGGATCTCTCCGATCCATTCCTGGCGAGCACGATCCAGGCTGGGCGGCTGGGAAGCGCAGGCCGACAGCAAGAGCAGGATTACGATCGCAAAGAAGAGCCTTCCCGCGTCGACCATACGACGGCGCCCTAGCGAGCCGCGATCCGCGTCGGGGCGAAGAGGCTGCGGCCGAGCCACTTCCAGAGGGTCTGGCCGTGGCGGCCGGCGCCGAGGACGCGCAGGTGCCCGGCGCGGATCTCCTTCTCCGGCTCGCTGTCGCCGGTCCAGATCTCCGTGAGGGCGCGCACCGTCGACTCGACCTCCACGGTGAGCTCGTGCCCCGGATCGTCCCGGCAGAGATCCGTCGTGCGGTTCTCCACCACGAGCCACCATTGCCGCTCGCCCTTCGGGGCGTCGGTGAAGCGGAAGTGGATCACCACGCGCTCGGGCGGAAACTTGTCGAGCTGCGCGAAGCGGCGGATGTCCCACATGAGGAAGCCGGCGTCGAGCTGCTGGGGCTTCAGGCGGCTGCCGATCCAGCGCGCGCCCCAGTGGCCCAGGCCCACCACGATGGGGCGCAGCTCCTCCCCGGCCTG
>DASZQH010000238.1:0-13670 GCA_035549805.1 Burkholderiales bacterium | reverse complement strand
TCCTCCGGTGAGCCAGCAGCAGGAGAACCGGAGGCTGTCCCTGCGGCTGGCGATCGTCGCCGCGGGCATGTTCGGCTTCGCGTTCGCGCTGGTGCCGTTCTACAACGAGATCTGCGCCGCGCTCGGGGTCAACTCGCTGGTCGAGAAGAGCGACGCCGTCAACACGCAGGTGGATACCAGCCGCACGATCACCATCGAGCTCGATTCCAACGCGCACAACATGGCGTGGCGCTTCAAGCCGCTCGTCAACCACGTCGAGGTCCATCCCGGCCAGCTGATGACGGTCGAGTACGAGGTGGTCAACGTGCGCAGCGTCCCGGTCACCGGGCAGGCCGTGCCGAGCTACGGCCCGCAGATCGCCGGCAGCTACTTCAAGAAGATCGACTGCTTCTGCTTCACGCAGCAGACGCTCGCGCCGGGGGAGACGCGGCGCATGCCGGTGACGTTCGTCGTCGACCCGAAGCTGCCGAAGGATCTGAGCGCGATCGCGCTCTCCTACACCTTCTTCGAGGTCGAGGGGAAGAGCGGGGCGAGGGGAGGCAGGACCTGATGGAGCACACCGTGAAGCGCGCTTCCTTCCTCGACACCCTCAAGACGGTGGCCTTCGGGTTCATCGGCGTGCGGCGCAAGTCGGACCACGAGTCCGCCCGCATCCGGCCCGTCCACGTGATCGTCCTCGGCATCCTTTTCGCCGTCATCTTCATTTTCACGCTGCGCACCATCGTGGGCATCGTGACCAGCTAGAAAGCAGGGAGAACGAAAAATGGCGCACAGCGCTGACACGACCGCATCTCATCCCGCCGCCCGCGGCCACTACTACGTGCCGCAGCCGATGCCGTGGCCGATCATGGGCTCGGTGTCGATCTTCCTCATGGCGCTCGGCGGCGTCTTCGTCATGAACGGCGCGCGCGCCGGCTGGATCGGCTTCGCCGCCGGCCTGGTGCTGCTCGTGTACATGATGACGCGCTGGTTCGGCGACGTGATCGCCGAGTCCGAGGGCGGCAAGTACAGCCGCTGGGAAGACGTCTCCTTCCGCTGGGGCATGAGCTTCTTCATCTTCTCGGAAGTGATGTTCTTCGGCGCCTTCTTCGGCGCGCTCTTCTGGGCGCGCGTCTATTCAGTGCCGGAGCTGGACGACCTGGAGCACCGGGCGCTCCTGTGGCCGGGCTTCACCGGCCAGTGGCCGACGTCGGGTCCGGCCATCACCGAAGCGTTCTCGGTCATGGGGGCTTGGGGCCTGCCGGCGATCAACACCGCGCTGCTGCTCACCTCCGGCGTCACCGTGACGTTCGCGCACTGGGCGCTGCTGCGCAACGACCGGGCGAAGCTGCTGATCTGGCTGGGTGCCACCATCGCGCTCGGCGCGATCTTCCTTGGCGTGCAGGCCTACGAGTACGGCCACGCCTACAGCGAGCTCAACCTCAAGCTGACGACCGGCATCTACGGCTCGACGTTCTTCATGCTCACCGGTTTCCACGGCTTCCACGTCACGATCGGCGCCATCATGTTGACGGTGATCTGGTTCCGCTGCCTGAAGGGGCACTTCAAGCCGGACCACCACTTCGCGTTCGAGGGCGTGGCCTGGTACTGGCACTTCGTCGACGTGGTGTGGCTCGGCCTCTTCATCTTCGTCTACTGGCTATAAACCGCCGGGTCGCCACAGGCCGAGGAACCAGCCGGCCATCAGCAGCACGAAGAGCGCAACCGAGAGGCCCACGCGTATCGCGAGCGCGCGGGCCATTTTCCTCGGGTCGTCCCGCCCGCGCATCATGTAGAACAGGGCCGATCCGAGGCTGGCGATGATCAGCACGAACATCGCAATGACGACGTAACGCATGCTGGCAGGATACTCCCTCCGCTTTCGTCCCTGGGTGCTCGCCGCCGCGGCGGTCGGCTGCGCCGCGGGCGTGGCACTCGGCCAGTGGCAGTCGGGACGGGCGGAGGAGAAGCGCGCCGCCGGCGCCGCGGTCGAGCGTATCAGCGTGCGCGGCGTCTTCGACGCGCGCCATACCGTGCTGCTCGACAACAAGGTGCGCCACAAGCAGGCCGGTTATGAGGTCCTGACGCCGCTGCGGATCGCGGGCTCCGAGGATCACATCCTCGTGAACCGCGGCTGGATCGCCGCGGCGCGGACCCGGGAGGTGCTCCCCGAGATCCGCACGCCTGGCGGGATCGTGGCGGTGGAAGGGGTCGTGCAGGAACGCCTGCCGCGCGTGCTGGTGCGCAAGGGCGGAGCCGGGAAGGTCCGCCAGACCGTCGAGATCCCGGCCTTCGCGGCCGAGACCGGGCTGCGCCTGCAACCGCGCTTCCTCGAGCAGCACTCCGCGCTCGACGACGGGTTGCTGCGCGAATGGATGCCGGCCGACGCGGGCATCGAGAAGCACGAGAGCTACGCGCTGCAGTGGTATTCGCTCGCCGCGCTCGCGGGCGTGCTCGGCGTCGTGTTCTCGTTCCGCAAGTCATGAAGCCGCGCGTCACGCTCCTCCTCATCGCGCTCGCCTGCGCGGCGCCCGTGATCCTCGCCACGCTCGCGTGGTACTTCGGCTGGGGAGCCGGTGTTTCCGGCAACTACGGCGAGCTGATCGAGCCGAAACCGGCGAGCGGCGCGCCCTTCGAGAAACTGCGCGGCAAGTGGGTGCTCGTCGCCTTCGATGCCGCGGCCTGCGATGCCTATTGCGAGAAGAAGCTCTACTTCATGCGCCAGACGCGCCGCGCGCAAGGCAAAGAGCAGCTGCGGGTGGAGCGGCTGTGGCTTGTCACCGACGGCGGCCAGCCGCGCGCCGAGCTGCAGGCCCTCCTCGACGGCGCGCACGTCGCCCCCGCTGCGGGCCTCGCGGCCGCGTTCCCGGGCGCGCCCGCCGACCACATCTATCTCGTGGATCCGCTCGGCAACGTGATGCTGCGCTTCCCGCGCGAGCCGGATCCCAAGAAGGTCATCAAGGACCTCAATCGCCTGCTCAAGTACTCGAGGATCGGGTGATCCGCTTCCTGCGCGTTCTGGTCGCGGCGACGCTCGGGCTGACCTTCATCGTCATCGTGGTCGGCGCGTACGTGCGCCTTTCCGACGCCGGTCTCGGCTGTCCGGATTGGCCCGGCTGCTACGGCCATCCGGTGCCGCGCGACATCGCGGACGCCGACGCCCTCGCGAAAGCGTGGAAGGAGATGGGGCATCGCTACCTCGCCGGCGCTCTCGGCCTGCTGCTCCTGCTCGTCGCCGTGCTCGCCTGGCGGGCGCGCCGCGCGCCCTGGCTCGCCAGCGCCATCGTGCTGCTCGTCGCCTTCCAGGCCACGCTCGGGATGTGGACCGTCACGATGCTCCTCAAGCCGGCGATCGTCACCGCGCACCTGATCGGCGGCATGACGATCCTGTCGCTTCTGCTCTGGTACTTCCTGTCGCTTTTCCCCGTTGCGGACGCACGGTCCGCGTTGCGCGCCGTGGCGGCGGCGGCGCTAAGCGTCGTCGCAGCGCAAATCGTCCTGGGTGGATGGGTGAGCGCGAACTATGCGGCGCTCGCGTGCCCCGACCTGCCGGGATGCCGCGGCGTCGCGGTGCCTCAGATGGATTTCGCCAATGCCTTCCATGTCCTTCGCGAGCTCGGACGCACGGACGATGGCGACCTGCTCCCGCTCGACGCCCTGGTCGCGATTCATTGGTCGCACCGGATGTTCGCGCTGGTCGTCGTCGCCGTGGTCATCGCCGCAGCGCTGAAGGCGTTGCGTGAGCCCTCGACCAAGACGGTCGGCATCGCGCTGCTCGTGCTGCTTGCCGCGCAGTTTTCCCTTGGCATCGCGAACGTGGCACTCAGCCTGCCGCTGCCGCTCGCGGCCGCCCACAACGCCGGCGCCGCGCTTCTGCTCGCGGCGCTCGTCGTGCTAAACTTCTGCGCCTTCAAAGGTTTACCTTCCCTCCGGTGAACACCCAAGCTCTCAGCGCCGGGCTCCCGACGCGCATCCGAGCGTTCTACTCGCTGACGAAACCGCGCGTGGTGTCGCTGATCGTCTTTACCGCGGTGATCGGCATGTTCCTCGCGACGCCGGCGATGGTCCCGCTGCCGCTGCTGCTTGCAGCGACGGTGGGCATCGCGTTCGTCGCCGGCGCGGCCGCGGCGGTCAACTGCCTCGTAGAGCAGGGGATCGACGCGGTCATGCGACGCACGAGCTGGCGGCCGCTGCCGCGCGGCGAGCTCAGCACGACGCAGACGCTCGTGTTCGCCGGCGCGCTCGGCGGCGCGGGCCTGTGGATCCTGTTCCAGTTCGTCAATGCGCTGACGATGTGGCTGACGCTCGCGACTTTCGTCGGCTACGCGGTGGTCTACACCGTCATCCTCAAGCCGGCCACCCCGCAGAACATCGTGATCGGTGGCGCGTCGGGCGCGATGCCGCCGGTGCTCGGCTGGGCAGCGGTGACCGGAGAGGTGACGACCGAGGCGATGCTGCTCTTCCTCATCATCTTCGCGTGGACGCCGCCGCATTTCTGGGCGCTCGCGCTGTACCGGACCGAGGACTATGCCAAGGCCGGCGTGCCGATGCTGCCGGTGACCCACGGCAAGCGCTATACGCGGCTGCAGGTGCTGCTTTACACGCTGATCCTGTTCGCGGTCAGCCTGCTCCCGTACGTGATCCGCATGAGCGGCGTGCCTTATCTCGTCGCTGCCGTCGTGCTGGGCGGCCTCTTCATCGGCTATGCATGGCGGATCCATGTCGCCTACAGCGACGCGCTCGCGCAGAAGACCTTCCGCTACTCCATTGCCTACCTGGCCGCGCTCTTTGCCGCGCTTCTGGTCGATCATTATCTGTAGCCTGGCGCTGGCGGCGGGCTGCGACAGCAGGCCGCAGTTCCGGAGCACGGACATCACGGGGGCCGAGTACGGCAAGGTACTCGAGCTCACCGATCACACCGGCAGGACGCGCCGCCTCGAGGACTTCCGCGGCAAGGCGGTGGTGCTCTTCTTCGGCTTCACCCATTGCCCCGACGTCTGCCCGACGACGCTCGTCGAGGTGGCGGGCGCGCTGCGCGAGCTCGGCGCCGACGCCGAGCGCGTCCAGGTACTGCTCGTGACCGTCGATCCGGAGCGCGATACGCAGGAAGCGCTCGCGAAGTACGTCACCAGCTTCCACCCGGCCTTCCTCGGGCTGCGCGGGGACGCCGCGGCCACGCAGCGCGTCGCGAAGGAGTTCAAGATCTACTACGAGAAGCGCAAGACCGGCGACAGCTACTCGGTCGACCACAGCGGGCAGACCTACGTCATCGATCCGCAGGGGCGGCTGCGGCTGCTGGTGCGTCCGGAGCGGATCGGGCAGGACCTCGCCCCGGACCTCAAGGCCCTGCTGAAGGGCTGATTACGCCGGCGCCGGCAGGGCGTCCAAGCCGTCGGCGCCGAGGACTTTGCGCATCTTCTCCAGCGCCTTCACCTCGATCTGGCGGATGCGCTCGGCGGAAACCCGGAACTCCGCGGCGAGGTCGTGAAGCGTCGCGGTGTCCTTCTCGCGCAGCCAGCGCGCTTCGATGATGCGGCGGCTGCGCGCATCGAGCGCGTCGAGCGCCCGGGTGATGCCTTCGCTGCGTACGCGCTCCGATTCCTCGGCTTCGAGCTGCTGCGCCGGCTCCGCCGCCGGATCGGCGAGGTACTGGGCCGGCGCGTAGGCCTCCTCGTCGGTCTCGTCGGCGTCGAAACCGATGTCCTGGCCGGCGAGGCGGGTCTCCATCTCGCGCACTTCCTCGGGCTTCACGCGCAGCTCGGTCGCCACCCGCTTCACGTCCGCCGCCGTCAGCGGGGCGAGGCCCTTTTTCATCGAGCGCAGGTTGAAGAACAGCTTGCGCTGCGCTTTGGTCGTCGCGACCTTGATGAGGCGCCAGTTGCGCAGGATGTACTCGTGGATCTCGGCCTTGATCCAGTGGATCGCGAACGACACCAGCCGCACGCCGCGGTCCGGGTCGAAGCGTTTGACCGCCTTCATCAGGCCGATGTTGCCTTCCTGGATGAGGTCGGCGTGCGGCAGGCCGTAGCCGAGATAGCCTCGCGCGATCGCGACCACCAGGCGCAGGTGCGAGACGACGAGCTGGCGGGCGGCTTCGAGATCCTCATTGCCGCGGAAGCGGCGGGCGAGCGATTGCTCCTCTTCCGCGCTCAAGATCGGGAAGCGATTCACCGTCTGGATGTAAGCCTCGATACTTCCCGTGGGCATCGGGACGGCTGCCGTGCCGGGCAGGATCATCGCTGCTTGCATATTCAGGTCCCTCCTTGAATGGATGATTTTAGCACTCTGTCCTTTAGAGTGCTAAGGCGCCTCTCCAGTTCCGTCCATACTTCATGACACTCGTAACGTAAGTGTACACTTACATTTGATCTTCCCGGCTCAGGAAGGTTCAATCTCCGCCAACCGGCGGCGAACAGAGAGGTACGCCCCCAGCCAGCCGATGAGGCCGGCGAATCCGACGACGGCAAGGGCATCGCCCATCGGGAGGAAGCTGAAGCGGAACCCGGAGCCGTAGGACTCCGCCAGCGGCCGGACTTCCACGTTGAGGAGGGCAAGGCCCGCCGCCACGATCAGCAGGGCGACGAGCCCGCCCGCCAGGCCCTGGACGAGGCCAAGGTAATAGAACGGCCGCTGGATGAAGGCGTCGGTCGCGCCGATCAGCTTCAGGACCTCGATTTCCTCCCGGCGCGTGAGGATTTGCAGCCCGATGGTGTTGAACGCGACGGCGATCAGTCCGGCGCCCAGAAGGGCGGCAAGAAGGGCGAGGCCGAACCGCGCCACCCCCGCCAGCGCGGCGAGCCGGCGCGCCCACGCGGTGTCGGCCTGAACGCTGCCGACCGACGGCAGGCGGCGCGCATCGGCCGCAAAGGCCTCCAGCGCGTCTTCGCGGACCTGCACCACGAACGCGTCCGGCAGCGGGTTGCGCCCGAGCGCGGCCACGACCTCCGCCATTCCCTGGACGGCGGTGAGTTCCTTGAGCGCCTCTTCGCGCGGGACGAAACGCAGCTTCGCCACCCGTGCGTCCGAGCGCAGGGCCGCGGCGAGCGCGTCGGACTCCGCGCGCTTCGCTTCCGGCCGCAGGAAGATCGACACCTGCGGATCGAGCGCGAGGCGCGACGTCACGCCGCGCAATCCCTCCAGCAGCGCGTAGCCGCCGGCGGGCAGCGCGAGCGCGACGCCGATCACCAGCGCGCCGAGCAGGCCGCCCGTGCGCACCAGCCGGCGCGTCGCGGAGCCGAGCGCCTCGCGATGCTGGCGAAGCCACGCGCTCACTGGATCCGCCCGCCTTCGAGGTGCAGGACGCGGCGGCCGAAGCGCTCGACGAGCGACTGGTCGTGCGTCGCGATGAGCACGGTGACGCCCACCTGCTGGAACGCGACGAAGATCTCCACGATGCGCGTCGCCGCCTCGGCGTCGAGGTTCGCCGTCGGCTCGTCCGCGATGAGGACCGACGGCCGGTTCACCACGGCGCGCGCGATCGCGAGCCGCTGCTGCTCGCCCCCGGAGAGCTGGATCGGGTTCGCCCGCTCGCGGGCGAGCAGGCCGACCTTGTCGAGCGCGGCGCGCGCGCGGCGCGCCGCTTCCTTCGGCGCATGCTCCGAGAACGAGAGCGGCAGCATCACGTTCTCGTACACGCTGCGGTCGTAGAGGAGCTTCTGGTCCTGGAACACGAGGCCGACGTTGCGCCGCAGATAGGGCACCGCGCCGCGCTTGAGCGCGCCGACGTTCTGGCCGTTCACGATGACCGAGCCCGACGTGGGTCGCTCGATCGCCGGGATAAGCTTGAGCAAGGTGGACTTGCCGGCGCCGGACTTGCCGGTCACGAACGCCAGCTCGCCTGCCTCGAGCGCGAAGCTGACGTCGTGCAGCGCCGCCTGGCCGCCGGGGTAGCGCTTCGCGACGGCCGAAAAGCTAACCAACCAGCGCCTCGGCGAAATCGCGCGCGACGAACGGCCGCAAGTCGTCGATTCCTTCGCCGACACCGATGAAAAGGAGCGGGACGGGTCGCTCCCGCGCGATGGCGCAGATCACGCCGCCCTTTGCCGTGCCGTCGAGCTTCGTGACTACCAGCCCGGTGAGCTTGAGCGCGTCATCGAACGCCTTCACCTGCGCGAGCGCGTTCTGCCCGGTGCTGGCGTCGAGGATAAGCAGGATCTCGTGCGGCGCTCCCTCGAGCGCCTTGCCGGCGACGCGCTTCACCTTGCGGATCTCCTCCATGAGGTGGAGCTGCGTCGGCAGCCGGCCGGCGGTATCGGCGATCACCACGTCGATGCCGCGCGCGCGCGCAGCCGCGACGGCGTCGAACACGACGGCCCCCGGATCGCCCGACTCCTGCGCGATGACCGGCACCTGATTGCGCGCGCCCCACACGACGAGCTGCTCGCGAGCGGCGGCCCGGAACGTATCGCCGGCGGCGAGCAGGACGGACTTCCCCTGCGCCTGCAGCCACTTCGCCAGCTTGCCGATGGACGTGGTCTTGCCCGAGCCGTTGACGCCGGCGATCATGAGTACGAACGGCTTGCGCGCGCCGGGGTCGAGCTTGCGCTCGAGCGGCGCGAGCAGCGCCGCGATCGCGTCCTTCAATCCGGCGCGCAGCGCCGCGCCGTCCTGGAACTTTCCGCGCCGCAGATCGGCGAGGATCGCCTCGGTCGCGGCGACGCCGCAGTCGGCCTGCAGCAGAGCGGTCTCCAGCTCTTCATAAACGGACTCGTCGACGCGCTGCCGCGCGAAGAGCTCGGAGACGGGAGTATTGAGGACGTCGCGGGTGCGCGCCAGCCCGGCCTTGAGGCGCGCCGCCCAGGAGGGCGCTGCTACCATGGATGCGATGCATTCTACCCGAGGGAAAAAAGCCGAAAGAGCCGGCAGGATCCGCATCATCGGCGGCGAGCACCGCGGACGGAAGCTCGCCGTGCTCGAGCGGCCCGGGTTGCGGCCCACGCCCGATCGCGTGCGCGAGACGCTGTTCAACTGGCTCGGCCAGCGCCTCGACGGCCTCTGCTGCCTGGATCTCTTCGCCGGGACCGGCGCGCTCGGCTTCGAGGCCGCGTCGCGCGGGGCGCGGCGCGTCGTGATGGTCGAGCGGGATCGCGACGCGTTCTCGTCGCTGGAGAAGGCGTGCGAAACGCTCGGCGCCGGCGCGGTCGTGCTGGTGCATGGCGACGCGTTCGACTACTTGCGTCGCGCGAACGAGCCCTTCGACGTGGTTTTCCTCGATCCGCCCTTCGGGCAGAATGCCCTGCCGGGCGCGCTGGCGGCGCTCGCGCCGCGGCTCGCGCCCGGCGCCCGCGTCTACGTCGAGGCGCCGCAGGCGCAGGTAGTGGCGCCGCCTTGGCACGAGCTCCGGCGCGCGCGCGCCGGTCAGGTCAGCTACCAGCTGCTGCAGTGGAAAGGGGAGAGCGAGCGATGACGAAGGCGATCTATCCGGGCACGTTCGATCCGCTCACGCGCGGCCACGAGGACCTCGTGCGGCGCGCCGCCGCGCTGTTCGGCGAGGTGGTGCTCGCGGTGGCCGACAGCCGGGCGAAGCGCACGTACTTCACGCTCGAGGAGCGGGTCGAGATGGCGCGCGAAGTGCTTGGCGACGTGAAGAACGTCAAGGTCGTCGGCTTCTCCGGCCTGCTCATCGATTTCGTCCGCCAGCATGGCGGGCGCGTGGTGCTGCGCGGCCTGCGCGCGGTGTCGGATTTCGAGTACGAGTTCCAGCTCGCGGGCATGAACCGCAGCCTGTATCCGGAGTTCGAGACCCTGTTCCTCACGCCGTCGGAGCAGCACATGTTCATCTCCGCGACGCTGGTGCGCGAGATCGCGCTCCTTGGCGGCGACGTGTCGAAGTTCGTCGACCCGCGCGTCCAGGCGCGCCTGCGGGCGAAGGTCGCCGCGAGCGGCTAGCGCTGGCAGCGCGGACAGAAGTACGTGGCGCGCTGGCCCTGCACGATGCGCTTCACCTCGCCGCCGCAGCGCCGGCACGGCTTGCCCGCCCGGTCGTAGACGAAATAGCTCTGCTGGAAGTAGCCCGCCTCGCCCGTGCTGCGGACGAAGTCGCGCAGCGTCGAGCCGCCGGCGCGGATCGCCTCGCGCAACGTCTGCTTGATCTCGCGCGACAGCGCCGCGCTCTCCCCGGCGCTGACGCGGCCGGCGCGGCGGCGCGGGCTGATTCCGGCCCGGAACAGGCTCTCGGAAGCGTAGATGTTGCCGACGCCGACGATGCGTCGCCCATCCATGAGGAACTGCTTGATGCTCACGCGCGCGCCGCGCGTGAGCGCGAAGAGGCGCGCGCCGTCGAGGTCGCGCGATAGCGGCTCGATGCCGAGGTGGGCGAGCAGCGGATGCGTCTCCGGCGGGGCGCCGGTCCACAGGACCGCGCCGAAGCGTCGCGGGTCACGCAGGCGCATCACGCGGTCGCCGAGGAGCAGGTCGAAGTGGTCGTGCTTGCCGGCCGGGGTGTCCGACGGCAGGACGCGCAGGCTGCCCGACATGCCGAGGTGCAGGATCAGGTGACCGGTGCCGCAGTCCACGAGCAGATACTTGCCGCGCCGCTTCACCGCCCGCACCGTGCGCCCGGCGAGCCGCTGCAGCCCGCGCGGAATCGGCCAGCGCATGCGCGGCTCGCGCACGACCACGCCGGAGATGGTCCGACCGGAGATGCGCGGCGCGAGGCCGCGCCGCGTCACTTCGACTTCGGGAAGCTCCGGCATGAAATCAACGGCTTGTGTGGGGCACCAAATATACCTAAGATGGGTCGAACTCCGATGTTGTTGCGAATCCTCCCCCCGCTGCTCACCGCGCTCGTCTCCGCGCTCACCTTGACGCTCGCCGGATGCGCTGCGGTGGCGCAACCGTCGCCCTCGCCGCTGCCGCAGAAAGTGATGCCGGCCAAGCGGCCGCCGCTGCCCCCGAACGACCTCACCGAGCTTGCGCTCTACGAGCTGCTCCTCGCCGAGATCGCCCTGCAGCGCGGCGAGGCCGGTCTGGCCGCGCAAACCTACCTCCAGCTCGCCAAGCGGACGCTGGATCCGCGCATCGCGAGGCGCGCGGTGGAAGTGGCGAGCGGCGCGAAGCTCCTCGAAGTGGCGATCGAGGCGGCGAGGATTTGGCAGGCCGCCGAGCCCGCTTCGCCCCAGGCGCTGCAGATCACCGCGGCGCTGCTGGTGAGCGCGAAGCGGGTGGGCGAGGCGGAGCCGTACCTCGAGAAGCTCCTCACCGCGGAAGGCGTGAACGTCGAGAACGCGTTCCTGCAGCTCAATCGCCTGCTCGCGGCGAATCCCGACAAGGCCGGCAACCTGCGCGTGGTGCGCAACCTGGCGGGGCGCCATCCGACGCTGCCGCCGGCGCACCTCGCCGTGGCGCAGGCCGCCGTTGCCGCCGGCGAGGAGCCCCTCGCGCTCGTCGCCGTGCGCGAGGCCCTGGCGCTGCGGCCCGACTGGGAGCTCGCGGCCCTCTACGAGGCGCAACTGCTGCAGAAGCGCTCGCCCGCCGAGGCGGCGCGTGCGCTCGAGGCGTTCGTGGCCAAGAACCCGGATGCGCGCGAAGCGCGGCTCGGCTACGCGCGGGCGCTCGTCCTGGACAAGCGCTATCCCGACGCGCGCAAGCAGTTCGAGACCCTGCTCGCGGCGAACCCGGGCAACACCGACGTCATCTATGCCGTCGGCGTGCTCGCCTTCCAGCTCAAGGATTTCCAGGTCGCCGAGGACAACCTCAAGCGCCTGCTCGGGCTGCCCTACCGGGACCCGAACGGCGTGCGCTACCTGCTCGGCCAGATCGCGGAGGAGCAGAAGCAGTACGGGCGTGCGATCGAGTGGTACAAGCAGATTGAGGCGGGCGACCAGGCGCTGCCGGCGCGCATCCGCACCGCGGGGGCGATCGCCAAGCAGGGGCGCGTGGACGAGGCGCGCGACTACCTCAAGCGCATCGAGCCCGGCGGCCCCGGCGAGCAGGTGCAGCTGCTCGTCGCCGAGGCGCAGCTCCTGCGCGACGCGAGCCGCTACGCCGATGCCTACGACATGCTCGGCCAGGCCTTGCAGAAATCGCCCGACCAGCCCGAGCTGCTCTACGACTACGCGCTGACGGCGGAAAAGCTCGAGCGCTTCGACGTGGCGGAAGCCCACCTGCGCAAGCTGATCCAGGTGAAGCCCGACCACGCGCACGCGTACAACGCGCTCGGCTATTCGCTCGCGGAGCGCAACCTGCGGCTGCCGGAGGCGCGCAAGCTGATCGAGAAGGCGCTCGAGCTGTCGCCCGACGACTACTTCATCATCGACAGCCTCGGCTGGGTCCTGTTCCGCCAGGGCGATCTCGCGGGCGCGGTGCGCGAATTGCGGCGCGCCTATGCCGGACGTCCGGATGCGGAGATCGGCGCCCACTTGGGCGAGGTGCTCTGGGTCATGGGCGAGCGCGCCGAGGCGGAGAAGATCTGGAAGGAAGCGCTCGAGTCCGGCCCGGAGAACGAGACGCTGCAGAAGACGATCCAGCGGCTGAAGAGGTAACGCCGATGTGGCGGACGCTCGCCGCGCTCCTCCTCGTCGCCGGCTGCGCCCAGCTCGACACCCGCGTCCCGGACGACCAGATCTTCGAGCTGACCGGGCGCCTCGCCGCACGGCAGGGCCAGGAGGCGTTCACCGGCAACCTGAGCTGGCGGCACGCCGGCTCGGTCGACGAGCTGCTGGTCACGTCGCCCCTGGGCCAGGGCGTGGCGCGTATCGTGCGCGAGGGCGACGCGGTCGTGCTGACCACTGCGGAGCCGCGCGAGTACCGCGCGCCCGACGTCGAGTCGCTCACCGAGCAGGCGCTCGGCTTCCGCCTGCCGCTCAAGGGCCTCGCGGACTGGGTGCGCGCCCGCCCGGCCGCCGGTTCGCCGGCGAAGGTCGAGAAGGGGGCCGACGGCAAGGTGGCGAGCATCGAGCAGCGCGGCTGGCGCATCGAGTATCTCGAGTACGCCGGCGAGCGGCCTTCGCGGCTGCGGCTCGCGTATCCGGGCATCGACCTGCGGCTCGCGATCTCGGAATGGAAATGACGCGCTACCCCGCGCCGGGGAAGCTCAATCTCTTCCTCCACGTGCTCGGGCGCCGCGAAGACGGCTATCACGAGCTGCAGACGGTATTCCGGCTCGTCGAGCGCGCCGATGAGGTCGGCATCGCGGTGCGAGAGGATGGCGAGGTGCGGTTCTCCGGCGCGTTCGGGGAGGACAACCTGTGCGTGCGCGCCGCGCGGCTTCTGCAGCGGGAAAGCCGCACCCGCCTGGGCTGCGACCTCGAGTTGCGCAAGATCCTTCCCGTGGGCGGCGGCATGGGGGGCGGCTCCTCGGACGCGGCCACGACCCTGGTCGTCCTGAACCGCTTGTGGAACCTGGAGCTGGCGCCGCAGGCTTTGCTGCACTTCGGCAGGCAACTCGGCGCCGACGTGCCGTTCTTCGTCTTCGGCCGCAACGCCCTCGGCGAAGGCGTCGGCGAGCGCCTTTCGGCCCTCGAATTGCCTCCCGCGTGGTACCTCGTCCTGACGCCGCAAGTGCAGGTTTCGACGAAGGAAATCTTCGCCGACGCTTCATTGACACGTGATACGAAACGACTCAAAATACCGCCCTTTTTGTCGGGTCAGGGACGTAACGACCTCGAAGCGGTCGTCGCGGCGAGATATCCCGACGTGAAAGCGCACCTGGACTGGCTCGCGAAGCGGGTTCCGGGTGCGCGGATGACAGG
>DASZQH010000237.1:0-19478 GCA_035549805.1 Burkholderiales bacterium | reverse complement strand
GCGGTCGACTACGCCCGCACGCACTACCTCGACGTCCTGATCGTCGACACCGCGGGCCGCCTCGCCGTCGACGAGGCGATGATGCAGGAGATCGCCGCGCTGCACGCCGCGGTGAAGCCGGTGGAGACGCTGTTCGTCGTCGACGCGATGCAGGGCCAGGACGCGGTCAACGTCGCCAAGGCGTTCAACGAGCGGCTGCCGCTCACCGGCGTGGTGCTGACGAAGCTCGACGGCGACTCGCGCGGCGGCGCCGCGCTCTCGGTGCGCCACGTCACCGGCAAGCCGATCAAGTTCGCCGGCGTCGCGGAGAAGCTCGACGGCCTCGAGCCGTTCCACCCCGAGCGCATGGCGGCGCGCATCCTGGGCATGGGCGACATCCTCTCGCTCGTCGAGGAGGCGCACGCCAAGGTCGATCTCGACGAGGCGAAGAAGCTCGCCGAGAAGGTGAGGAAGGGCAAGGGCTTCGACCTCGAGGACTTCCGCTCGCAGATCGCGCAGATGAACAAGATGGGCGGCGTCGCCTCGATGCTCGACAAGCTGCCCGCCAACCTCGTCGGCCAGATCGACCCGGCGAAGCTGCAGGACGACAAGCAGATGAAGCGCATCGTCGGCATCATCGATTCCATGACGCCGCTCGAGCGCGCGAAGCCCGAGCTCATCAAGGCGTCGCGCAAGCGCCGCATCGCCACCGGCGCCGGCGTGCCGGTGCAGGCGGTGAACCAGCTCCTGAGCCAGTTCGAGCAGATGCAAAAGATGATGAAGATGATGAAGGGCGGCAACCTGCAGCGCATGATGCGCAACATGAAAGGCATGCTTCCCGGCATGCGGTAGTCCTTTCCCGGAGAGGGGGCGCAGTGCTGGTGGGGGTGCAACGGACGCGGTGGCTGGTGCTTCTCGGCGCGATGGCCGCGGGCCTGGCGTGCGCGCAGGCGCCGCGGCCCGCCGCGAAGGACAAGGACAAGCCGCCGGCCAAGGTCGTCGCCCCGGCCGGGCCGCGCGTCTGGCTGGCGCGCGAAGTCGCGCAGATCTCCGAGCAGCAGGTGTGGCTTTTCGGCGCCGACGGCTCGAGCGTCGGCGTGGCGCGCACCGAGCAGCTGCGCGCGCTGCTCTCGGTCTTCGGCAAGCTCGAGCACCAGGCCGGCGTCAGCTCCGAGCTCTACCTCTCCGAAGGCCCCGAGCCCGACACCTGGCTTGCTCCGGGCAAGGGCGACCAGATCGTCATCCGCATCAGCCTCGGCCTCGTCACCATGATCGGCAACGACTGGGACGCGTGGGCGTTCGTCCTCGGCCACCAGCTCGCGCACATCGAGATGTTCACGCGCCAGCGCTCCGAGCTCGAGCAGCGCGAGGTCGGCCTGCCGCCGCCGCAGAAGCTCACCCAGGACGAGGAGGAGAAGGTCGCCGACGGCCTCGCCCTCGACTGGACGATCAAGGCGGGCTACAAGCCCGACGGCGCGGTCCTCTTCCTCACCCGGCTCGCGTCGCGCGCGACGCCGTCCTCGCTTTTCATGCGCCGCCACCCCTTCTATCCCGGCCGCCTCGACTACGTCCGCGACCTCGGCGTGACCCTCACCGTGCCGGTCAAGCGCTGACCTCGTATCATCCCGGCATGACGAGACTCCTTGCCGGTTTGCTTGCCCTCCTGGTCGCGACCAGCGCCTTCGCGCAATCCGCCGCCGAGAAGCGCGCCGAGATCCGCAAGATGCGCGCGGAAACCCTCGCCAAGCTCTACAAGTACTACCCGAACGCCAGGGGCAAGATCGCCAGCGCCTACGGCTACGCCGTCTTCAGCAACGCCGGCATCAACCTCATCTTCGCCTCCATCGCCGCCGGCCGCGGCATCGCGCACGACAACCGGACCGGCAAGGACATCTACATGAAGATGGGCTCCGCCGGCGTCGGCCTCGGCCTGGGCATCAAGGACTTCCGCGGCATCTTCATCTTCAAGACCAAGAAGGCCTTCGACGACTTCGTCAACGACGGCTGGGAAGGCGGCGCCCACGCCGATGCCGTCGCGAAGGGCGGCGGCAAGGGCGGCTCAGCCGAGGGCGCCATCACCGTCTCGAAGGACATGGAGCTCTACCAGCTCACCGAGACCGGCCTCGCTCTCGAAGCCACGATCCAGGGCACGAAGTACTTCAAAGACGACGATTTGAACGGGAAGTAGCGATGCCGCGCGTATTCCTGGCGGCACTGTGGACATTGCTCGCCGGCTGCGTGCCGACGATCGAGACGATCTTCAAGCCGGAAGTACCCGGAGGACGCCTGATCGGTGCCTCGTGCCGAGGCGGGGATGGTCCGCGTGAAGTGGGTGTTTTTGATCACGGCGGCATCAGTATCCAGGTCCTTGTTCGCGGCAAGCACACTCCGCGAGACCACACCGGCAAACTGCTGGATGAGGTCCATGGCGTCGTCTACGTGGATTTCCTCGTACCCGAAGGTGTGACCGTCTTTCTGAAATCGGGTACTTTCGAGTTGGTCAGCGCAGGGGATCGCTTCCGGGTGTCGGTCGTTCAGCTATCCACGTATCCTGCCCCCGGGGAAAAGCGCTTCAACATCTCCATCGACGGAAAGATGGTCGGATGGACCCGCGTCAGAGGTGTTCGGAAGCTTCACGCGCAATACAGTGCTCGCTTCCTCGCTCCGGCGGCTCTCGCGCCTCAGTTCATTCTCCGACTACCTCGTGCTACGGTGAACGGCACGGAAGTCGAGTTCCCGGAGATCCGCTTCTCCGAGACGACGGAACCGGCCTTCCACTTCCTCAACTGCTAGGGCCGTTCCTTCGAATCGAGCCCGGCGCGACCAGCGCTAGAGCGAACGAGAGCAGCGCGGAGGCGAGCATCACGCCAAGCACGGCATAGTGCGCGTTCGATGCAGTAACGATCAGACCCGACAGGAATGCAACGATCGAGGCGCCCGTCACGGTCAACGTCGCCGCTAGCCCAGCCGCGGTGCCGGCAAGAGCCGGCTGCATGGAAAGGACCCGTGCGTTCGCCGCGGGCATGGTCAGGCCGTTCCCCAGACCCACGCAGACACACGGGCCGAAGAACGCGAGCAGATGCGTTGCTCCGGAAGCGTACAGAGCAAGCCCGGCGAGAAGACCGGCGCTTGCGAGTGCCCGGCCCGCAATGATGAAGCGATCTGGGGCGTACCGCACCCCGAGATGTCCCGTGAAGTAACTGCCGAGCATGAATCCTGCCGGGACGAGCCCCAGGCAGATGCCGAGCGTGATGCTCGAGCCGCCGGGCTGCAACTGCGCCGCCACCAGGGGCGCTCCGCCGAGGAACGCATAGAGCGTCCCGACGGAAAAAGCCATGCACAGGGCGTAGGCCCAGAACTGCGTCGAGCGACCGAGGTCGCGATAGCCCTTGAGCTGGGAAGCGATCGACGTCGAAGGACGCCGGTTCGTCTCTTCGAGGCGGAGCACTGCCAGGCAGAGTCCGAGTATCCCGAGCACGGCGAAGGCGATGAAGCTTGCGCGCCAGCCGAAGGCCTCCTCGAGCAATCCGCCGAAGACGGGGCCGATCATCGGCGCGATCGCCCAGGCGGAGGAAACGTAGCCGATGCGGCTCGTGGCGGCGCCTTCCTCCGAGGTGTCCCGGATCGCGGCGAGGGAGACGGAGTACCCGGCGATCACGACGCCCTGCAGGAGTCGACAGGAAAGGAACATCCCGATGCTGGTGGCGACGCTGCATCCGATCGACGCGACCGTGAAGATCGCGAGCGCTGCCAGGGCGACCGGCTTGCGCCCGAACCTGTCCGAGAGGGCGCCGGCGAAGAAGTGCGTCACGGCGTTGACGGCCGCATAGCCGGCGACCGCGACATTGACGAGCGCGAAGTCGGCGGCGAACTCGCTGGCGATGCCCGGCAGGGAAGGCACGAACATGTTCATCGGCAGCACCGCGAGCGCCGACAGGAAGATCAGGACCGAGAGTCGGGGGCGGTCGGGCGAGGAGGTCACTCGTCCCGCTTCTTTGCCTTGGGCGTGAGCTCCCAGATTCCGCGCGGAGCATCGCCACGGATCAAGCCGCGGTTCTTCAGCAGGTTCCTGCCCCACGAGATCTTGTTCTCGGCTTTCGTCTCGCCGGTGGCGACGAACTCGAGGTCGGAGGGCGGGATGAGGCCGCGCTTCATCATGCGTTCCACCACTGCGAGGGTGACGTCCTTCTTGCTGCCGCGGCCGTGGAACGGCGGGGCGGCGAGAACCTCGAGAAGGTTTTCTTCGTAGGTGGATTGCGGGGTCTGCTCGGGCTTCGCCTTGACGGGGGCGAGCTTGGGCGAGGCGAGCTTCTTCTTTTCCAGGTCGAGGAGGCGGCGCAGGACGGAGTTGGGGGTATCGACCAGGGGCTCGGCGAGTTTCTTCAGTGCTTCAAACACTTCGTCGTCGATGCGGACCGTAGGCATAAAGAGAATCTTGTAACAATGTTTCGATTGTACTCTTTATCTTTATCCGTATAATCGCGCTCCTTTCCAACGCAGCAGGGGCATGACGATGGTGGTGATTCGACTGGCGCGCGGCGGCGCGAACAAGCGGCCCTTCTATCACGTGGTGGTGGCGGACTCGCGCCGGCACGTGCAGGGCAAGTTCATCGAGCGGCTCGGCTTCTACGACCCGAAGGCCCCCGAGGGCCGCGAGGCGCTGCGCGTGAACATGGAGCGCGTGAAGCACTGGACGGCCAAGGGCGCGCAGCTCTCGCCCACGGCGAAGCGGCTGGTGCAGAAGTTTGCGAAGAAAGCCGCCTGAAGGACTGGTGACGATGGGCCGCGTCGCCGGGAGCTACGGCGTGCGCGGCTGGCTCAAGGTGGCGCCCGAAGGCGGCGGCGCCCCGGGCCTCGCGGAAGCGAAGGAGTGGTGGATCGGGGAGCAGGCCTATGCGGTCACGGCCCGCATCCACGGCGCGACGGTGGTCGGGAAGCCAGAGGGCATCGCGACCCGCGAAGAGGCGCTGCAGTTGAAAGGATTGCCGGTGGCGGTGCGGCGCGAGGCGCTGGCCGACCCGGGCGAAGGGCACTACTACCACGCGGACCTGATGGGCCTCGAGGTGGTGAACGAGCAGGGCGAGCTGCTGGGGACGGTGAAGCGGATGTTCTCCAACGGCGCGCAGGACGTGATGGAAGTGCAGGGCAGGAAGACGCATCTCGTGCCCTGGGTAGGAGCGATCGTGAAGGACGTGAGCCTGGCGGATCGCCGGATCACGGTGGCGTGGGGAAGCGACTGGTGATCCGCTTCGACGTCATCACGCTGTTCCCGGAGATGTTCCGGGCGATCACCGAGAGCGGCATCACGAGCCGTGCGCTCTCGCAGGGGCTGTGGCAGCTGAAGGCGTGGAACCCGCGGGACTTCGCGGCGAACGCGCACCGGACCGTGGACGACCGGCCGTTCGGCGGCGGGCCCGGGATGGTGATGATGGCGGAGCCGCTGGAGAAGGCGCTGGACGCGGTGAAAGCCGCGGGCGGGGACGGAAAGGTGATCTACCTGTCTCCGCAAGGAGCGAAGTTGCAGCACAAGAGGGTGATGGAGCTTTCGAAAGAAACGTCCCTCACCCTGTTGTGCGGCAGGTACGAAGGCGTGGACGAGCGGCTGCTGTCGCGCCGGGTGGACGAGGAGCTCTCGATCGGCGATTTCGTGCTGTCGGGAGGGGAGCTGGCGGCGATGGCGCTGATGGACGCGGTGGTCCGGCAGCTGCCGGGGGCGCTCGGCGACCAGGACTCGGCGGCGCAGGAGTCTTTCGCCGACGGCCTGCTCGACTGTCCCCAGTACACGCGGCCGGAGCTTTACGCAGGAGAGAAGGTGCCCGAGGTGCTGATGACGGGGCACCACGAGAACATCCGGCGCTGGCGGTTGAAGCAGGCGCTGGGCAGGACCTGGCTGAGAAGGCCGGAGCTGGTGGCGGAGCGCCGCCTGAGCAACGAGGAAAAGAAGCTGCTGGACGAGTTCCAGCGCGAATACGGAGCGAAACCATGAACCTGATCGAGCAGCTCGAGAAAGAAGAGATCCAGCGGCTGAAGAAGGCCATCCCCGACTTCTCGCCCGGCGACACCGTCGTGGTGAACGTGAACGTCGTCGAGGGCGAGCGCAAGCGCTCGCAGGCCTTCGAGGGCATGGTGATCGCCAAGCGCAACCGCGGCCTCAACTCCTCGTTCATCGTGCGCAAGATTTCCTCGGGCGAGGGCGTCGAGCGCACCTTCCAGACCTACTCGCCGCTCATCGCCTCGATCGAGGTGAAGAGAAAGGGCGAAGTGCGCCGCGCCAAGCTCTACTACCTGCGCGAGCGCTCCGGCAAGTCGGCGCGCATCCGCGAGCGCATGGGTGGTGACGACGCGGGCGGCGCCGAGGCCGGTTCCACCCAGGAGTAAGCGTAAAATGGGCTGATGCGCCGCGAGACTGCCGCCATCAGCCCGATCACCGACATCGTCGCTGCGATCCGCGGCGGCGAGATCGTCATCCTGGTCGACGACGAGGACCGCGAGAACGAGGGCGACCTCATCTTCGCCGCCGAGTTCGTCACGCCCGAGAAGATCAACTTCCTCGCCAAGCACGGCCGCGGCCTCGTCTGCCTGTCGATCACCGAGGCGCATGCCGAGCGCCTCGGGCTGAAGCCCATGGTGGAGCAGAACCGCGGGCGCCACGGCACCAACTTCACCGCCTCGATCGAGGCCGCCGAAGGCATCGCCACCGGCATCTCCGCCCACGACCGCGCCCTCACGATCAAGGTCGCCTGCGCCGAGAAAGCGACGGCCGACGACATCGTGCAGCCCGGCCACGTGTTCCCGATCGTCGCGCAGCCCGGCGGCGTGCTGGTGCGCGCCGGCCACACCGAGGCGTGCTGCGACATCGCGCGCCTCGCCGGCCTCGCGCCGGCGGCGGTGCTGTGCGAGATCATGCGCGACGACGGCACGATGGCGCGCCTGCCGGACCTCCTGCAGTTCGCCGCCGAGCACAAGCTGAAGATCGGCACCATCGCCGACCTCATCGAGTACCGCAGCCGCAACGAGTCGCTCGTGAAGCGCATCGAGGAGCGGCCGATCGAGACGCCCTGGGGGAAGTTCGACATGGTGTCCTACCGCGACCTGACGGTCGGCGCCCTCCACATGGCGTTGTCCGCAGGAAAAATAGAAGAGAGTCGCGAGACGCTGGTGCGGGTGCACGAGCCGTTGTCGGTGATGGATCTGCTGGATGCGAGCAAGGGCAATCATTCGTGGAGCGTCGGCGAAGCCCTCGCGGCGATCCGCGAGGCCGGCACCGGCGTGATGGTGCTCATGAACTGCGGGCAGGAAGGCGAGTCGCGCCCGGCGGCCGGCCGCAGCATGGACCTGCGCCTGTACGGCATCGGCGCGCAGATCCTGCGCGACCTCGGCGTCGGGCGCATGAAGCTGATGGCGGCGCCGCGCAAGATGCCGAGCATGGCGGGCTTCGGCCTGGAAGTGACCGGCTACCTCCGGAAGCCGGCGTAGCGCGATGCGCGTCGCCATCGTCGCGAGCCGCTTCAACGAGGACATCGCCGCGCAGCTCCTCGCGCGCGCGAAGGCCGAGGCGGAGAGGCTCGGCGTCGAGGTGCGCGTCGAGAGCGTGCCGGGCGCGCTCGAGATCCCGATCGCGCTGCAGTGGCTCGCGCAGTCGCGGCGCTTCGACGCGCTGGTCGCGGTCGGCTGCGTGATCCGCGGCGAGACCTACCACTTCGAGATCGTCTGCAACGAGTCGGCGCGCGGCGTGATGGACGTCGCGCTCGAGTTCGGCGTGCCGGTCGGCAACGGCATCCTCACCACCGAGGACGAGGCGCAGGCGCTCGCGCGCCTCGACAAGGGCGCGGAAGCGCTGCGCGCCGCAGTCGAGATGGCGAAGCTGCGCGCCCGGGTCTGCACGCCGTGAGCGCGGCGCGCCGCCAGTCGCGCGAAGTCGCGCTGCAGGCGCTCTACGCCTGGCAGCTCTCCGGCGGCGACGCGCTGGAGGAGCTCGCGACGCTCGACGGCTTCGGCGACGCCGACCAGAAGCTCGCCCGCAGCCTGGTGTCCGGCGTGCGCGACAAGGCGAGCGAGCTCCAGGCGGTGATCGCGCCGTACGTCGAGCGCGGCTTCGACAAGCTCTCCCCCGTGGAGCGCGCCATCCTCTACATCGGCACCTACGAGCTCTCCGCGCACCCGCAGACGCCCTTCAAGGTGGTCCTCAACGAGGCGATCGAGCTGGGCAAGAGCTTCGGCGGCGCCGAGGGGCACCGCTTCGTGAACGGCGTGCTGGAGAAGATCGCCGCCCAGCTGCGCCCGGCAGAGGTCGCGAGGCACCGCAGCGCCCCGTGACGATCGCGCCCGCGCTCTGAACGAGTTCGAGCTCATCCGCCGCTTCTTCGCCGGGCCTGGAAAAGGCGGCCGGACCATCGGAGACGATTGCGCGCGCCTTGTCCCTTCGCCCGGGATGGAGCTTTCGGTCACCGCCGACATGCTCGTCGAGGGGCGCCATTTCCTTCCGGGCGTGGATCCGCGCACGTTGGGCCACAAGGCGCTCGCCGTGAACCTTTCCGACCTCGCCGCCAGCGGGGCGGCGCCGCGCTGGTTCTTCCTCTCCATCGCCCTTCCCGCCGCCGACGAGCGCTGGCTGCAGCCGTTCTCCGAGGGGCTGTTCGCGCTGGCGACCGGACACGCGATCGAGCTCGCGGGCGGCGACACGACGCGCGGCCCGCAGGTGGTCGTCGCCATCACCGCCATCGGCGAGCTGCCGGCGGGCTCGGCGCTCACGCGCGGCGGCGCGCGCGCCGGCGACGACGTCTGGGTCTCCGGCCCCCTCGGCGGCGCCGCGCTCGCGCTCGTCCATCCGGAGATCGCGTCGGCCGCGCAGCGCCTGCACGAGCCGCAGCCGCGCGTCGCGCTCGGCCAGAAGCTGCGCGGCCTCGCGAGCGCGTGCATCGACGTCTCCGACGGCCTTGCCGCCGACCTGGGGCATATCCTGGAACGATCGGGGGTGGGCGCGCGCGTCGAGTACGAAAGAATTCCAAAAGAGGATTCGCTGAAGGACCACCCCGACCTGGCGCGGCGCTGCGTGCTTTCGGGCGGCGACGACTACGAGCTGCTCTTCACCGTGCCCGCGGCGAAGCGCAAGGATGCGGAAGCGCTCGGCGCCACCCGGATCGGCGAGATCGTGGCGGGGCGCGACCTCGCGATCCTCGATGCGTCGGGCCTTCCCATCCCGCACCAGGGCGGGTTCGATCACTTCGCGTGAGGATCCTCGCCCATCCCGCGCATTTCATCGCCTTCGGCTTCGGCGCCGGGCTGGCGCGCTTCGCGCCCGGCACCTGGGGCACGCTGCTCGGCTGGGGGCTCGGCGCGCTGCTGCTGCCCGTCCTCGAGGCGCCGGCCTTGTTTGCGCTCCTCGCGATCGCGTTCCTCGTCGGCATCTGGGCCTGCGGCGTGACGGGGCGCCACCTCGGCGCGCACGACCACGGCAGCATGGTCTGGGACGAGGTGGTGGCGTTCCTCCTCGTGCTCGCGATCGTGCCGCGCGAGGTCTTCTGGCAGCTCGGCGCATTCGTCGCCTTCCGCTTCTTCGACATCGTCAAGCCGCCGCCC
Organism: Burkholderiales bacterium; assembly: GCA_035549805.1. Lineage (GTDB taxonomy): Bacteria > Pseudomonadota > Gammaproteobacteria > Burkholderiales > SG8-39 > SCGC-AG-212-J23. Next base: position 9,920 of record DASZQH010000237.1, on the reverse strand, counting down.
ATCCGCCGCCTCGAGCGGCGCTGGCAGGGCGGCTTCGGCGTGATGCTCGACGACCTCGTCGCCGCCGGTTACACGCTACTCGTCCTTGCGCTCTTCAAGAGGATCTTCCTTGGCTGATCTCGATCGCCTCGCCGTTCGCGTCGGAGAGCGGCTGGAGAGAGGCAAGCAGAAGCTGGTCACGGCCGAGTCGTGCACGGGCGGATGGGTCGCGCAGGTCGTGACCTCGGTGGCCGGCTCGTCGGCGTGGTTCGAGCGAGGGTTCGTGACCTACTCGAACGACGCGAAGCACGAGCTGCTCGGCGTTCCGCTCGACGTGCTCGAGAAGCACGGCGCGGTCAGCGAGGCAACGGCGCGCGAGATGGCCCGCGGCGCGCTCGCGCGCAGCAAGGGCACGCTCGCGCTGTCGATCACCGGCGTCGCGGGACCCACGGGCGGCAGCGCCGCCAAGCCCGTCGGCACCGTGTGCTTCGCCTGGGCCCGCGCCGGGGGCGAGCCCCTGTCGCAGACGCGGCTATTCCAGGGTGACCGCGAGAGCGTGCGCCGGCAGTCGGTCGTGCACGCCCTTGAAAAGGTCCTGGAATTGCTTGATGCTGGCTGAAGCAGCCCCCACCTGACGCCATGGCTTCCGTGAGACCGCCGGCTGTCGCCGGCCTCTTCTACCCCGGTGATCCGCGCGTGCTGGCGGCCGACGTGGAGGAACTGCTCGGCGGCGTCGAGCACCTCGCGCCGCGCCTCGGTTTCCCGAAGGCGCTCGTCGTCCCCCATGCCGGCTACATCTACTCCGGTCCCGTAGCGGCGCGCGCCTACGACGAGATCGCCCCGGCGCGGGGCATCGTCAAGCGCGTCGTGCTCCTCGGGCCGACGCACCGCGTCGCGGTGCGCGGGCTGGCGCTGCCGGCCGCGGATTTCTTCGACACGCCCCTGGGGCGCATCCCCGTGGACGGCGGTGCCTTCCAGCGCCTCGAGCATCTTCCGGTGGTGAAGAGCGATCCCGCGCATGCCCTGGAGCACTCGCTCGAAGTCCAGCTGCCGTTCCTGCAGCGGGCGCTGGGCGCGTTTTCGCTGGTGCCGCTCGCCGTCGGCCGGGCGACCCCGGGCGAGGTCGCGGCGGTGCTGGAGCGCCTGTGGGGAGGGCCGGAAACCCTGATCGTCGTCTCCACCGATCTCTCGCACTACCACGCCTACGACAAGGCGCGCGCCATCGACGCCGCGACCATCGCGAAGATCGCAGCCTTCTCGACCGACATCACCCACGAGGAGGCGTGCGGGGCGACGCCGCTGAACGGCCTGCTCGCGCTATCCCGGAAGAGGAACCTTTCGTTGAAGCTGCTGGGCGCGTGCAATTCCGGCGATACGGCGGGCGGCAGGGATCGCGTGGTCGGCTATTCGTCGTTCGCGCTGCATGAGGCCGGCGGCGACGTTTCGCTCGAGGAAGCCGGCCGCACGCTTCTTGCCACCGCGCGTACGGCGATCGAATGCGAGCTGAAGGGAACGCAGGAAGGAATCGCGGATTCTCCGTTCCTCTTCCAGGCGGGGGCGACGTTCGTCACGATCACGAAGGAGCGCAAGCTGCGCGGCTGCATCGGCAGCCTCGAGGCGGTGCGCCCGGTCGGCGAGGACGTCGCGCACAATGCGCGCGGCGCCGCGTTCCGCGATCCGCGTTTCCCGCCGATGGCGGCGCCGGAATGGCCGCAATGCCGCCTCGAGGTGTCCCTGCTCTCCGCGCCCAAGCCGATGCGCTTCGCCGATGAAGCGGACCTGCTCGGCCAGGTCGTGCCGGGGGAGGACGGGATCATCCTGCAATGCGACGGGCGCCGCGCGACGTTCCTGCCGCAGGTCTGGGAAAGCCTGCCGGCGAAGAAGGCCTTTTTCGCCGAGCTGCTGAGAAAGGCGGGCCTGCCCGCCGACACGCGCCTCGGCCGTTGCAAGGTGCGGCGCTACCGCGTCGCAAAGTTCCATGAAGGGTAGGTGGTGGCATGCGCTCCCTGACGGGCGCATCCAGTGCGACCTCTGCCCGCGCGACTGCAGGCTGCACGAGGGCCAGCGCGGCCTGTGCTTCGTGCGCAAGATGGAAGGCGGCGAGATGGTCCTCACGACGTACGGGCGCTCGTCGGGCTTCTGCGTCGATCCGGTGGAGAAGAAGCCGCTCAACCATTTCTATCCCGGCACCAGCATCCTGTCGTTCGGCACCGCCGGCTGCAACCTCGCGTGCAAGTTCTGCCAGAACTGGGACATCTCGAAGTCGAAGGAGATGGACCGCCTGCAGGACGAGGCGAGCCCGGAGGCGATCGCCGCGGCGGCGCTGAAGCTCGGCTGCCGGTCGGTCGCGTTCACCTACAACGACCCGGTCGTCTTCGCCGAGTACGCGATGGACATCGCGGATGCGTGCCACGCGAAGGACGTGAAGACGGTGGCGGTGACCGCGGGCTACATCCACGCGGAGGCCCGGCGCGCGTTCTACGCGAAGATGGACGCGGCGAACGTCGACCTGAAGGGCTTCACCGACGACTTCTACTGGAAGATCTGCGGCGGGCGGCTGCAGCCGGTGCTCGACACGCTGGTCTACCTCGTGAAGGAGACGCAGGTCTGGACCGAGATCACGACGCTGCTCATCCCCGGGAAGAACGACTCGGACGAGGAGCTGCGCGCGCAGTGCAAGTGGATCCGCGCGAACCTCGGCCCCGACGTGCCGCTGCACTTCACCGCCTTCCATCCCGACTGGAAGATGCGCGACGTCGGCGCGACGCCGCCCGCGACGCTCACGCGCGCGCGGGAGATCGCGCAGCTCGCCGGGCTGAACTACGTCTACACCGGCAACGTGCACGATGAAACGGGCGGCTCGACGTACTGCCCCGCGTGCGAGAATCCCGTCATCGTGCGCGACTGGTACCAGATCAAGGGATACCACCTGACCGACGCGGGCGCCTGCGTGCATTGCGGCACGCAGCTCGCCGGCCGGTTCCAGAAATTCGGCCGGCCGTTCGGCCCGCGCCGGATCCCGGTCCGTCTCGCACAGCCCGCTTGACCGCGGGCTCCGGGCGCTGGCTCGCGGCGCTCTGCTCGAGCCGGCTCCTCGCCGCCACCTGGTTCGTCGCGTATTCCGCGGTGCTGCCGCTCACGCAAGCGGAGTGGGGCCTGAGCGGCCGCGAAGCCGGCATGGTGCAGGCCGCCTTCCACCTCGGCTACCTGGTGTCGCTTTTCCTCGTGGGCTTCATCGCCGACCACTTCGGCGCGAAGCGCGCTTACATCACGACCGGCGTCGCCGCGTGCCTCAGCCCCTGGGCCTTCGTCTTCCTCGCCGACGGCTTCTGGTCGGCGTTCTGGCTGCACGCGCTCACCGGCCTGTGCCAGGGCGGCAGCTACACGCCGGCGCTCGCGCTCATCAACGACAACGTGCCGCGCGAGCGGCGCGGCCGCGCCATGGGCTACCTGATCGCAGCCTCGAGCGCCGGCTATGCGATCTGCCTGCTCGCGGCCGGCACGGCCCTGAAGTTCACCGATTGGCGCGGCGCGCTCGCGATCGTCGCCGTGATGCCGGTGGCATCGTGGCTCTTCGGCGTCTGGCTCCTCCGGGATACGCGGAACCTCGTGCACCCGAGACCCGCCGGAACGTCGGTGCTCGGCGCGCTGCCCGCGGTGTGGCGCAACCGGCGCGGCATGCTGTCCATCTGGGGCTACAGCTTCCACAACTGGGAGCTGCTCGGCATCTGGGCCTGGCTGCCCGCCTTCCTGACCGCCGCGCTGGTCCTCGGCGGCTCGGAGAATTCCGCCTCCCTCGCCCTGGCGCTCGCGGCGCTCACCTACGTGGCGAACATCGGCGGGTCGATCGCGGGCGGCGTGATGGCCGACCGCTGGGGGCGCACGCAGACCATCCTGCTCTGGTCGTGCGTGAGCCTCGCGCTCTCGTTCACGATCGGCTGGCTGATCGCGCTGCCGATCGCCCTGCTGGTGGCGCTCGCCTGCCTCTACAACTTCGCCGGCATCGCCGACTCTGCCACGCACTCGACCGTGCTCGCCGAAAGCGTGCCGGCGCATTCGCTCGGCGTCGCCTACGCGGTGCGCTCGGTGATCGGCTTCGGCGCCGGGGTCGTCAGCCCGGTCGTGTTCGGCTGGGCGCTCGACCTCGCGGGCGGCGCAAAGAGCTCCACCGATGCGTTCGCGTGGGGCATCGCGTGGATGACGCTCGGGGTCGGCGGGCTGCTCGGGCCGCTTGCGACGTGGAAGCTGCAGCGTGAGCACCGCCGGTAGCGGTCAGGCGACCGCGCTCGGCGCCGGCGCCGTGCTCCTCTGGTCGGTGCTCGCGCTCCTGACCGTCGGCGCGAGCCGCGTGCCGCCGTTCCAGCTCCTCGCGCTGACGTTTGCCGTGGCGACCGCGCTCGGTGTTCTTCTCCTGATTGTCCGAAAGAATTCTCTGACGAGAATCCTGGTAAAGCACCCCGGTGCCGTCGTCCTCGCCACGGCGGCCCTGGCGGGCTACCACTTCTTCTACTTCCTGGCGCTGCGCAAGGCCCCGGCAGTGGACGCAAGCCTCATCGCCTACCTGTGGCCGTTGCTGATCGTGGTCTTCGCCGGCCTGGCGCAAGGCGGGATCCGCTTCACGCATGTCGCAGGGGCATTGCTGGGGCTGGCCGGCGCGTGGCTGCTACTGGCATCGCGCGGGAAGATCGAGCTCGACTCCGCGTACGCCGTGGGGTACGGCGCGGCCATCGCGTGCGCGCTCATCTGGTCGAGCTACTCGGTGGCGAACCGGCGCTTCGCCGGCGCGCCGGTCGAAGTCGTGACGGTCGCCTGTGCGGCCACCGCGCTGCTCGGCCTGGCGTTTCATGCGGGACTGGAGAGCTGGTACGGCTTGTCGGCGCGTGAATGGCTGTTCGTGGCATTGCTCGGGCTGGGGCCCGTAGGCGCGGCGTTCTTCCTCTGGGACCACGGGACCAAGCACGGGAACCTCGCGCTGCTCGGCGTCGCTTCGTATGCGGCGCCCGTGTTATCCACCGCGTTCCTCGTGCTGGCGGGCGACGCGGCGCCGACGTGGCAGCTCGCGGTGGCGGCGCTTCTGGTCGCGGGCGGCGCCGCGCTCGCATCCAGGAAAGCATGAAGCCGTACTCGGAAGCCTGCGAGCGCAATCGCGAGCCGATCCTCGCGGTTCTGAAGCGCGTGCTCGGCGCCAGCAGGAAGGTTCTGGAAATCGGCTCGGGAACGGGGCAGCACGCGGCGTACTTCGCGCCGGCGCTGCCGCATCTCGTGTGGCAGGCGAGCGACGTGGCGGCCCACTTGCCGGGCATCCGCGAATGGGGCGTCGATCCGATCGAGCTCGACGTGGACGGGTTGTGGCCCGCGATCGATGCCGACGCGGCGTTCACCGCCAACACCTGCCACATCATGTCGTGGCCGCAGGTCGAGCGGATGTTCGCGGGCGTGGGCGCCATCGCGACACTGCGGACGTTCTGCGTCTACGGGCCGTTCAACTACGGCGGCAAATTCACGTCGGAAAGCAACGCGCGCTTCGACGCCATGCTGCGGGCGCGCGATCCGCTGAGCGGCCTGCGCGATTTCGAGGCGCTCGTCGCGCTGGCGCAGGGGCAGGGCATGACACTGCAGGAAGACAACGCCATGCCGGCGAACAACCGCCTGCTCGTTTTGCGACGATAATCCGGCCATGCGCGAGAACCCCGTGAAGCAGCGGCTGGCGGCCGGCGGCACCGCCCTGGGCTCGATGGTCTTCGAGTTCTTCACCCCCGGCATGCCGCGGCTGCTGAAGAACGCCGGCGCCGAGTTCGCCCTGTACTGCATGGAGCACACCGGGGCCTCGTACGAGACGCTGAAGCCGCAGTTCGCGCTCTGCCGGGCGCTCGGCCTCGTCCCGCTGGTCCGCGTCCCGGGCACCGAGTACGACTTCATCGCCCGGGCGCTCGACTGCGGCGCCCTCGGCGTCATGGTGCCGCTCGTCGATACCGCGGAGCAGGCGCGCTTCATCGTCTCCTGCACGCGCTACCCGCCGGCGGGCGGGCGGCGCGGCGCCGCGTTCGGCTTCGCCCACGACGACTACGAGGGCGGCGACGTCGTGGAGAAGATGCGCCTGATCCACGAGCGCACGCTGGTCATCGCGATGATCGAGACGAAGAGCGGCCTCGAGAACGTCGAGGAGATCGCCGCCGTGCCCGGCGTGGACGTGCTCTGGCTCGGCCACTTCGATCTCTCGAACTTCCTCGGCATCCCCGGCCAGTTCTCCAGCGCGCAGTTCCAGGACGCCGTGCGGCGTATCGCCGCCGCGGCGAAGAAGCACGGCAAGGCCGCCGGCTACATGGCGGCCGGCGCGGCGCTCGGGCGCGAGTACCTTGGCCACGGCTTCCGCATGATCGCCACCGGCACCGACCAGGGGATGCTGCAGGAGGCGACCCGCGCGATGCTCGACGGGATGCGCGGCACGTGAGCGCGTTCAAGGTCGGGATTACGAGCGACCTCCTCGACGCGAAGGGCGAGCCGGTGTTCGGGCGCGAGCTGCTCGCGCCGCTCCAGGCGCCGGGGATCGAATGCACCTGGCTGCCGAAGGGCCTGCGCGAGATCGGCCCCGCGGAGGCCGCGGCGTTCGACGCGCTCTATGTGAACGCGCCGCGCGTGCCGGCCGCGGCGGTCGCCGGCAGCGGCGTGCGCGTGAGGCTCATCTCGCGCCACGGCGTGGGCTACGACAGCGTCGATGTCCCGGCCATGAGCGCGGCCGGCGTGCTCGTGAGCAACACGCCCAACGCGGTCGCGCGCCCGGTGGCGACGATGGCGATGACGTTCGTCCTCGCGCTCGCGCAGCGGCTCTTCGCCAAGGACCGGATGACGCGCGAGGGACGCTGGAACGATCGCGTGAACCACATGGGCATGGGCCTCACCGGGCGCACGCTCGGCGTGGTGGGCGCGGGGCGCATCGGCAAGGAGCTGCTGCGCATGGCGCGCGCCTTCGACCTCAAGCTGCTGGCCGCCGACCCGTACGCGGAGCCGCTCGAGCTCTCCTACATCGGCGCGCGCACGGTCGCGCTCGAGGAGCTCATGGCGGCTTCGGACTTCGTCGTCGTCACCTGCCTCCTGACCGAGGAGACGCGGCATCTCGTGAATGCGCACCAGCTCGCCCGCATGAAGCCCACCGCGTACCTGGTGAACGTGGCGCGCGGGCCGGTGGTCGACGAGAAGGCGCTCTACGAGGCGCTCGCCGCGCGGCGCATCGCCGGCGCGGGGCTGGACGTGTTCGAGGAAGAGCCCACACCGTCCGCCAACCCGATCCTGCGCCTCGACAACGTCATCGTCACGCCGCACTCGCTGTGCTGGACCGACGAGCTCTTCGGCAACATCGCCCGCACCGCGGTCGGCGCCATCCTCGCCGTGCAGGCCGGCCGCCCGCCGCAGTTCGTCGTCGACCCCGCCGCGCTCGCGCACCCTCGCGTCGCCGCCTGGTTGCGGAAGACCTGAAAAAGGGGTCAGAGCAATTTATCGGAATCCGGGATAACCGCCGACTCGACCATCGCTTTTGACGGTCGTCCCCGGCGCGGCGTAGACACGGGCCGTCCGGTCAAGGCACGCAGACGGTCGACGAAGTCTTCGGCTCCCAAGGCGCTACTGGAGTTCGCTGCAGCTCTTATGCGCGCCAGCTCGTCTCTGCTCATCTCCTCAGCGAAGAGCTCCTCGTAGGCTTCTCTTCGGCGCTCGTTCGTTGTCCCCAGACGCAGGAAGCACTCGTGCTCCGTGATGAACGGCTTCTTTTCGCCACGGGCGTAGTGCCTGTAGCTGGACCATGGATACTCGCTTGCCGCGCCAACGAGACCGGCACGAACGGGATTGAGCTCGATATAGCGCTGACAGACCAGGAAGTAGCGTTCCGAGTCGACCAGGCTCGACTTGAACCGTCCTTCCCAGAGCGTTCCGGTGCGGCCGTGCACGGCATTCATGGTCCGCACGTAGCTGCGCCCGAGGTCCTGCATCAGCGCCGCGAGGGCTCCTTTGCGCGCCGGAGTAATCAGGAGATGGACATGGTTCGTCATCAGCGCGTAGGCGTGCAGCGCGCATTCGCGCTTCGCGGCGAACTTCGCGAGGAGCTTCAGGTAGTAGTGCCGGTCGACATCGCCGAAGAAGCAAGCGGCGCGATTGACTCCGCGCTGGACGAGATGGACCGGGATCCCAGGGAGGTCGAGCCGGGGCGGGCGAGGCATCAGGGGCAGGCGTGAGAGGTCGTCACGACCCCTCAACGCGTGCGCTCCAAAACCGGCTTAGCCGGGTTTCCTGAAAATTGCTCTGACCCCTTTTCCGGGTCTTAGTCCTTCATCAGGAGGTGCATCAGGCTGGAGGTGTCCCAGCGGTTGCCGCCGCGCGCCTGGATGTGGGCGTAGAACTGGTCGACGAGCGCGGCGACGGGGAGGCGGGCGCCGTTCTTCTTTGCTTCGTCGAGGCAGATGCCGAGGTCCTTGCGCATCCAGTCCACCGCGAAGCCGAAGCCGTCGAACTTCACTTCGTTCATCTGCTTCCAGCGGTTCTCCATCTGCCAGGACTGCGCCGCGCCCTTGGAGATGACCGAGATGACTTTCTCGAGGTCGAGGCCGGACTTCTTCGCGAAGGCGAGTCCTTCCGAGAGGCCCTGCACCAGGCCGGCGATGCAGATCTGGTTGACCATCTTGGTGATCTGGCCGGCACCGGGGCCGCCAATGAGCGCGGCCATCTTGGCGTAGACGTCGATGACCGGCTTCGCTTTCGCGAACGTCGCGTCCTCGCCGCCGCACATGATGCCAAGCTGGCCGTTCACCGCGCCGGCCTGGCCGCCCGAAACGGGCGCGTCGATGAAGCCGATGCCCTGCGCCTTCGTTTTCTCGAACAACTCGCGGGCGATGACGGCCGAAGCGGTGGTGTGGTCGACGAGGATCGCGCCCTTCTTCATTCCCGCCAGCGCTCCGTTGTCGCCGAAGACCACCGAACGGATGTCGTCGTCGTTGCCGACGCACATCATCACGAAATCGCAGTCCTTCGCCGCCTCGCGCGGCGTGGCGGCGGCCTTGCCGCCGTACTCCTTCGCCCACTGGTCGGCCTTCGCCCGGGTGCGGTTGTAGACGGTCACGTCGTGGCCGCCCTTCTTCAGCAGGTGGCCCGCCATGGGATATCCCATCACGCCCAAGCCGAGGAAGGCTACTTTTGCCATGGTCTTGTCTCCTAAGGGTTTTTCTGCGAGTTGACAGCGTCCGGTCAACGACCTACGATAGCTGGACGTTTATACAGTATCCGGTGTTGGCCCAGCTCGAGCTGCCGTAGATGCCGACCTAAAAAAAGAGGTACATCGCAATGGATGACAACAAGTCTAAGGCATTAGCCGCCGCGCTCTCCCAGATCGAGAAGCAGTTCGGCAAGGGCTCGATCATGAAGATGGACGACGCGGCCATCAAGGACATCGAGGTGGTGTCCACCGGCTCGCTCGGCCTCGACCTCGCGCTCGGCGTCGGCGGCCTGCCGCGCGGCCGGGTGGTCGAGATCTACGGCCCGGAGTCCTCGGGCAAGACGACCCTCACGCTGCAGGTCATCGCCGAGATGCAGAAGGCCGGCGGCACCGCCGCCTTCATCGACGCGGAGAACGCGCTCGACATCTCCTACGCCGCCAAGCTCGGCGTCAAGACCGAGGATCTGCTGATCTCCCAGCCCGACACCGGCGAGCAGGCGCTCGAGATCGCCGACATGCTGGTGCGTTCCGGCGCGGTCGACGTGATCGTGGTCGACTCGGTGGCGGCGCTCACGCCCAAGGCCGAGATCGAGGGCGAGATGGGCGAGCCGCAGATGGGCCTGCAGGCGCGCCTCATGAGCCAGGCGCTGCGCAAGCTCACCGGCAACATCAAGCGCACCAACACGCTGGTGATCTTCATCAACCAGATCCGCATGAAGATCGGCGTCATGTTCGGCAACCC
>DASZQH010000236.1:0-8132 GCA_035549805.1 Burkholderiales bacterium | reverse complement strand
CGGCCTCACGCGCGCGGGCGCGCGCCGCTACCTCCTCACGCTGGAGGCGCTCGGCTACGCGGCGCAGGACGGAAGGCACTTCCACCTCACGCCGAAGGTGCTCTCGCTGGGATACGCCTACCTTTCCTCCATGCCGCTGTGGTCGTTCGCCGAGCCGATCCTCGAGCGGCTGGTCGAGGACCTGAACGAGACCTGCAGCCTCTCGGTGCTCGACGACACGGAGATCGTCTACGTGCTGCGCATCCCGGTGCATCGCATCCTCAGCACCGGCGTGACGGTCGGCTCGCGCCTGCCCGCGTACTGCAACTCGATGGGGCGCGTCCTCCTCGGCGGCCTGAACGAGGCGCAGCTCGAGGGCTACTTCGAGCGCGTCGAGCTGAAGGCGCTGACGAGCCGCACGGTGACGCAGGCGGCGAAGCTGCGGCGCATCATCGCCACGGATCGCGTCCAGGGCTACTCTTGGGTGTCGGGCGAGATGCAGGAGCACATCGCCGGGCTTTCGGTCCCCGTGCTCGACCCGCGCGGGCGCATCATCGCGGCGATCAACGCGAGCGTGAACAGGCCCGACGTCGCGGAGAAGGCGCTGATCGCGAGGACCCTGCCGCGGCTGAAGCGCGCCGCGCAGCAGATGGGCGCGTCGGTCGCGATCGCCGGCCGGCCGCCGCGCTGATGGCGTCGCCGGTCTTTTCGCCCGCGGCGCTCGGTCGCCTGCGGCTGGCGAACCGCGTCGTCGTCTCGCCGATGACGCGCATGCAGGCGAACGACGACGGCACCGCAACTTCGGCCATGGCGCGCTATTACGCGCGCTATGCGCGTCACGGCGCCGGGCTGGTGATGACCGAGGCCGCGTATCCGGACGAGCGGGCGAGCCGCGCGTATTTCCGGCAGCCCGGCATGGCGAATGCGCGCCACGCGCAAGCGTGGCGCCCCGTGGTCGACGCCGTGCACGCGGCCGGCGCGCCGATCGTGCTGCAGCTTCAGCACGGCGGCCGTCTCGCGGAGCCCGGCCTGCACGCGCAGGCCGTCGGCGCGAGCGGACGTGCGCCCGCCGGGGTGTCATGGCAGGGCGGCCAGCCATATGCGGGCGCGCCACTGCGCGCGCTCGCTGCAGCGGAAGAGGACGCGATCGCCGCTTCCTTCGGATCCGCCGCGCGGCTCGCGATGGCGGCGGGCTTCGACGGCGTCGAGATCCATGGCGCGAGGGGCTATCTGCTCGACGAATTTCTGTCCCAGCCGGGGCGCGCGCTGGAGGCGCGGCTGCGCCTGCCCCTCGCCGTGGCACGGGCGGTGCGCGAAGCCTTTCCGTACGGGCCGGTCACGTACAACTTCTCGCTGTACAAGATGGACGACCTCGCCTACCAGCCGCCGGGCGGCGCGGGCGAGGTGGCGGCCATTGCGGCTTCGCTGTGCGCCCAGGGCGTGGATGCGCTGCACGTGACGACGCGGCGCGTGCTTCGCGAGGAGGCTTTCGGCGCGCCGCTCGCGCGCGTGGTTCGCGATGCCGTGCCGGGCCGGACGCTCATCGTCAACGGCGGAATCCGCACGCTGCAGGACGCCGAGGCCGCGCTCGCGGCGACGGGAGCCGAGCTGGTGGCGCTGGCGCGCGCGCTCCTTGCCAATCCCGATTGGCCGGACAAAGCGAGAAGCGGCGCACCGATGACCGAGTACGTCCCGGGGATGGAAAGGCGCGCGCTCGAAGGGTAGGCTGGCCCTCCGCATTTCCCAACCGGAGGACGCCATGCAAGCGAAACGACAGGCTCTTGTCACCGTTGCCGCCGCGCTGCTCGCGGGGGCGGCGCAGGCGCAGACGTGCTTTCCCTCGAAATTCGGGCCGAACGACCAGGTCGGCAACCTGAACTACGTGACGCCGGAAAAGACCCTCGCCGCCGTGAAGCTCGTGACGAAGGGCAAGAGCTACCGGCTGGGCATCGAGACCAACAAGAACACCCCGGCGTTCCCGCCGCGCTCGTTCGCGCTCACGATCGTCCAGCCGGGCCAGCAGGCGGGCCAGACGCTCGGGCCGAGCCGCACGACGTACAACGACGACATCATCATGGGCTGGGTCGGCATCGGCTCGCAGCTCGACGGGCTCGGGCACATCGGCATCGACAACGTCTACTACAACTGCAACAAGGGCGCGGAGTTCGCGCAGACCGACGGGCTGAAGAAGCTCGGCATCGAGAACGTGCCACCGATCGCGACGCGCGGCATCCTGCTCGACATGGCGGGCTACTACAACACCGACATCGTGAAGGAGGGCACCGCCTTCAACCGCGCCGAGATCGAGGGCGCGATGAAGAAGCAGGGCATCCGCTCCCTCGAGCGCGGCGACGTGGTCCTGTTCCACACCGGCTGGACGAAGCTCATCGGCAAGGACAACAAGCGCTACGGCTCGGTCGAGCCCGGCCTGGGCGTGGGCGGGGCGCGCTACCTGGCCGAGCGCGGCGTGGCGATGGTCGGCGCCGACACCTGGGGCCTCGAGGTGATCCCGTTCGAGAAGGACGCGGGCGTCTTCGAGGTGCACCAGATCCTGCTGCCCATGAACGGCATCTACATCCTCGAGAACATGGAGACCGCGGAGATGGTGAAGGACCAGGCGTGGGAGTTCCTCTTCACGCTCGGGCCCTCACGCATCACCGGTGCGGTTCAGGCCATCATCAACCCGATCGCCATCAAGTAACCGCTTCCGAGTATTGCTTCTCCAGGGCCGCGTGCGTTCTCCAGAACGGACGCGGCTCGACGCCGCGCAGCACGTCCTCGAGGATGCCGGTGTGCGCGTCCCAGCCGCTCATGACGCTGAGCGTGCCGTCGCGGCTCGGCATGCGCCGGTGGGTGATGACGAGCAGCGTCTCCTGGCCGCGGGGTGACAGCTCGTAGGTGACTTCCGTGTCGCTGCCGTCCCACGCCCAGGTGTGGGCGAGCACGCGCATCGGCTCGTAGCGGGTCATCACGCCGTCGACACGGGGCTTGCCCATGTCCTTGTACTTCGCCGGCGGGATCTTGTCGCTGGAGAGGCAGGCATGGTCGAACTCGAGGCGGACCTTGCCCCCGACGCGCAGCTCGAACTCGCCGCCGGCGAGCCAGCGCGCGCGCTTGTCCGACTCGGTGATGAAGGCCCACACCCGCTCGACGGGGCCGGGGAGGAGGCGCTCGAAGCGGATGGTGCCGGGTTCTACGACGGTGGCGGTCATTTCCTTTTTCCTTTGCGTTCGTTGAGGAGCTCCTGCTCGAGCACGTCGAGGCGCGCGGTCCAGAACGCGCGCGTCTGCTGCATCCATTCGGTCAGCTCGTCGAAGGGCTTGCGCTCGAGGGAGAGGTAATGGTCCCGTCCGGCGACGCGCCGGCTCACCAGCCCGGCGCGCTCGAGGATGCGGATGTGCTTCGAGACCGAGTTGAGCGAGATGTCGAACGGCGCCGCGAGCTCGGTCACGCGCGCCTCGCCGGCCGAGAGGCGCTGCAGGATCGTCCTGCGCGTCTCGTCGGCCAGCGCCACCAGCGTGTCGTCCAGGTCCATGGGCAAATATTAACCTAAAAGGATGAATATACAAAGAATCCAATGTATAACTTATGTATGAGTAAATAGAAGATAGATGTACAATTCCTGTACATGAACAGCCTGCCCATCCGTACGGTCTCGGCGCTCACCGGCGTCAACGCCATCACGCTGCGCGCCTGGGAGCGCCGCTACGGCCTGATCCGCCCCCTGCGCACCGCCAAAGGCCACCGCCTCTATAGCCAGGCCCAGGTCGAGCAGATCCAGCGCGTGCTCGCGCTGACGCGCTCCGGCGTTTCGATCGGCCAGGTCAAGGCGGCGTTGCAGGCGCAGGCCCGCGAAGCCCCGGCGGAAGCCGCGCGCGCGCGCGAGCCCTGGACGGCGTACCGCAAGCGCATGGCCGCCGCGGTCGCCGCGTTCGACGAGGCGGCGCTCGAGGAGGCGTATGCCGAGGCGCTGTCGCTGCATCCGATCGATCGCGTGACCCGTATGCTGCTCATGCCTCTGCTCGAAGAGCTCGGGGAGCGCTGGTCGAAGGTCGCGGGCGGCGTCGCGGAGGAGCATTTCTTCTCCACCTACCTGCGCAACAAGCTCGGCGCGCGCTTCCACCACCGGCGTGCGCTCGCCGAAGGCCCGAAGGTGCTCGCGGCGTGCGTGCCGGGCGAGCACCACGAGGTCGGGCTGCTGCTCTTCGCCCTGGCCGCGCACGAGGCGGGCCTGCGCGTCGTCCTGCTCGGGGCCAACGTGCCTCTCGCCGAGGCGGGCGCCGCCGCGCGACGCGCGCAGTGCGACGCGGTGGTCCTCGCGAGCGCCGTGGCGCCGGTCGAAGGGTTCCTCGCCGAGCTCGCGACGCTGTGCCGCTCGCTGCGGCGCCCTGTGTTTGTCGGCGGCGCGACCGCCGCGGCGAGCGCGGGCGAGCTGCAGGCGGCGGGCGCGGTGCCTCTCGCCGGGACGATCGACGAAGCGGTACGCCGCATCGGCGCGGCGCTGCGGGAGAAGCGCCGGTGAGCCTCGCGCTGTCGTGGGTGGAGCAGGGCTACGTCCCCGACCCGGTGGTCCGTCGCGGCATCCGCCGCCTTTGCGAGCGGCGCCTCGCGCAGATCGAGGCCGGCGACGCCGAGGCAGCGGGACGGCGCACCGAGGCGTTCGTCCGCGCCATGAGCGCGGCCCCGATCGCGCTCGTGCCGGAGCTCGCGAACGCGCAGCACTACGAGGTGCCGGCGCAGTTCTTCGCGCACGTCCTGGGCCCGCACCGCAAGTACAGCAGCGCGTGGTGGCCGGCCGGGGTGGAAGACCTCGGCGCGGCCGAGCAGGCGGCGCTCGAGGAGACCTGCCGGCACGCCGGCCTTGCCGACGGCCAGGACGTTCTCGAGCTGGGCTGCGGCTGGGGCTCGCTCACCCTCTTCATGGCGGCGCGCTATCCGTCGGCCCGCATCACCGCGGTTTCCAATTCCCGCTCGCAGCGCGAGTACATCGAGGGCGAGGCCGGCCGGCGCGGCCTGGCCAACGTGCGGGTGCTGACCGCGGACATGAACGGCTTCCGGGCGCCGGGGACCTACGACCGCGTCGTCTCGGTGGAGATGTTCGAGCACCTGCGCAACTGGCACGCGATGCTCGCGCGCGTGCATGCCTGGCTGCGCCCGGGCGGGCGCTTCTTCATGCACGTGTTCTGCCACCGCGCCGTGCCCTACGCGTTCGAGGACCTCGAGGACGCGGACTGGATGAGCCGCCATTTCTTCTCCGGCGGCATGATGCCGAGCGACGAGCTGCCGGCGCGCTTCCAGGAGCAACTCCGCCTCCTCGAGCGCTGGCGCTGGGACGGGCGCCACTACGCGCGCACCGCGGACGCCTGGCTCGCCAACATGGATGCGAATCGCGCCGTCCTCTCGCCGATCCTCGAGCGCACGTACGGCGCGCCGCACGCGGCGCTCTGGTGGAACCGCTGGCGCGTCTTCTTCATGGCCTGCGCCGAGCTTTTCGCCTTCCGCGACGGGCAGGAATGGTGGGTCTCGCACTACCTCTTCGAGAAGCCGTGAAGAATTTTCTCCTGTTCCAGATCGGCTGGTTCGCGTGCGTGCTCGGCGCTGCGAACGGCTACGCGGCCGAAGGCGCGGTCGTCGCGCTGCTCATCATCGCGTGGCACGTCGCCGATGCGCCTCGCCCGGCGCGCGAGGCCGCGGTCGCCGGCGTGGCCGCGGCGGTGGGCCTCGTGTTCGAGAATTTCCTCGTCGAAGCCGGCTGGGTGAGCGTGCAGGACGGCGTGTACTGGCTCGTGATCCTCTGGGCGCTCTTCGCCACCACCTTGAACGGCGCGCTGCGCGCGCTGCAGGGCCGGCCGTGGCTCGCCGCGCTCGTGGGCGCCCTCGGCGGCCCGCTCGCCTACTACGCGGGCGAGCGGATGGGGGCGCTCCAGCTCCTCCAGCCTGCCGCCATGCTCGCCGCGCTCGCGCTCGGCTGGGCCATCGCCACGCCGCTGCTCCTGTCCCTCGCCCGGCGCCTCGCCGTACCCTGAATGGACCTCCTGCTCGCCTGGGCAGCGGCGCTGCCCGCGATCCTGCTTGCCGCGCTCGCCGCGTGGGGGCTCGCCACGGCGCGCCGCAACGTGGGCCTGGTCGACATCTTCTGGCCGCTCTTCTTCGTATGTGCGGTGGTGGTGTACGCGGACAGGGACTCATCGATCGTCACGCTCGTGCTGGTCGCGGCGTGGGCGCTGCGGCTCGCGGGCTATCTCGCGTGGCGCAACTGGAGCGCGCCGGAGGACCACCGCTACCAGGCCATCCGGCGGCGCAACGAGCCCGGCTTCGCCTGGAAGAGCCTCTACCTCGTGTTCGGCCTGCAGGCAGTGCTGGCGTGGATCGTCAGCGCGCCCCTGCAGTTCGCCCTCGATGCGGAGCCGCCGTTGCTCGCCGCCGGACTGGTCGCGTTCGGCATCGCGTTCGAAGCCGTCGCCGACGCGCAGCTCGCGCGGTTCCAGGCCGACCCGGCCAACCGCGGCCGCGTCATGGAAGAGGGGCTGTGGCGCTACACGCGGCACCCGAACTACTTCGGCGAGTTCTGCGTCTGGTGGGGCTTCTGGCTCGCGGCCGCGAACGCCGGCGGCGGCTGGACGGTCTTCGCGCCGATCCTCATGAGCGTGCTGCTGCTGCGCGTGTCCGGCGTCGCGCTCCTCGAGAAGGACATCGGCGAGCGCCGGCCGGGCTATGCCGAGTACGTGCGCCGCACCAACGCCTTCTTCCCCGGCCCGAGGCGCCCGGCATGAGCGTGCTCCTGTCGCTGGTCTTCGCCGTGACTCTCGACGACAAGCCGATCGGCGAGCATCGGTTCACGCTCCTCGAGCAGGGCCCGCAGCTCGAGCTGCGCAGCCACGCCCGCTTTCGCGTGAACGTGCTCGGCATCCCTGCGTACCGCTACGCGCACGACGCGGTCGAGCGCTGGCAGGGCGGCTGCCTGATGTCGCTCGTGTCCTCCACCGAGGACGGCGGCAAGGACTTCAAGGTGGACTGGCGGGCGAAAGAGGGCTGCACCATGAGCTTCGCCTACTGGGACCCCCGGATCCTCGAGCAGCGGGCGCTCCTCAATGCGCAGACCGGCAGGCTCGAGCCCGTCGCGGTCGTGCGCCTCGGCGAGGGCCGCTGGCGCCTGCGCGGCGAGAAGCTCGCGATCGACCTTAGCTACGAAGGCGGGCGCTGGGTCGCGCTCGATACCGAGACCGAAGGCGGCCGGCGCCTGTCGTACCGCCTGGAGCGCGGCTCGTGAAGGCCGCCACCGTCGTCATCCTTTCTCTCGTTCTTTCCGGATGCACCGCCATGCCGCCGCTGAAGCTTGCCGAGAAAGTCGACCTGCCGCGCTTCATGGGCGACTGGTACGTGATCGCGAACATCCCGACCTTCCTCGAGAAGGGCGCGCACAACGCGGTCGAGTCCTATCGCCTCGAGCCCGACGGGCGCATCGCGACCACGTTCACCTTCCGGCAGGGCGCCTTCGACGGGGAGCCCAGGCGCTACACCCCGACCGGGTTCGTCGTCGACCGCGCGTCGAACGCGGTCTGGGGCATGCAGTTCGTGTGGCCGATCAAGGCCGACTACCGCATCTTGTACGTGGCCGCGGACTACGGCAGCACCGTCATCGCGCGCGAGAAGCGCGACTACGCCTGGATCATGGCGCGCACGCCGTCGATCCCCGAGGCGCAGTACCGCCGCCTCCTCGGCCTGCTCGCGGAGCAGGGCTACGACATCTCGAAGGTGCAGAAGGTGCCGCAGCGATGGAACTGATCCGCACCCTGGCGCGCTGGTTCGATTCCCAGGCTTCTTCTGGAAAGGAAGGAAGGCGGATCGACTGGCTGCGCGTCGCGCCGTTCCTCGCGCTGCATCTTGGCTGCCTCGGCGTCTTCTTCGTCGCGCCGAGCGCCGGCGCGATCGGCACGGCGGTCGCCCTGTTCGCGCTGCGCATGTTCGCCATCACCGGCTTCTACCACCGCTACTTCTCGCATCGCGCGTACTCCACCTCCCGCGCGGCGCAGTTCGCCTTCGCGCTCCTCGGCGCGTCGGCGGCGCAGCGCGGGCCGCTGTGGTGGGCCTCGCACCATCGCCACCACCACGCGCACGCCGACGAGCCGTCGGACGCGCACTCGGCGCGCCAG
>DASZQH010000235.1:0-5765 GCA_035549805.1 Burkholderiales bacterium | reverse complement strand
CGGGCGCGGCGGCGCGACGAGCAGCGCGGGCGCCATCAACGCGACGCCGGCGAAGCGCGACGGGACGCCCGGCGGCGCCAGCAGCCACGCCACGCCGCCGAGCGCGAGCGCCACGGTCCACGCCGGCGGCGCATGCTGCGTCCACACCGCGGCAGGGAGCGCCGCGCACCATTCGAGGAACTGCAGCAGGCCCTGCACCAGCCAGGCCGCCGCGTCGAGCAGCGCGTCCACCGGCAGCGCCGCCGCGGCAAGGGCGAGCGGCGTGACGACCCCCGACACGAGCGGGATCGCCACGGCGTTGGCGAGCGGCCCGGCCACGGACACCTCGCCGAAGAGGAACACCGCCGCCGGGGCGAGGCCGATCGTGATCGCCCACTGTACGCGCCCCAGTTGCAGCAGATGCGGGAGCAGGCGCGGCTCGGGACGGCTCCAGGCGGCGCCGACGTAGAAGATGAGGAGCACCGCGCCGAAGGAAAGCCACAGTCCCGGCGAGAGCGGCGCCCAGGGATCGAGCACGACCACCAGCGCGAGCGCGAGGGAGAGCACGCGCAGCGGCGAGGCGATGCGTCCCTGCCAGAGCGCGAGCGCGACCACGCTCACCATGAAGAAGGTGCGCTGCGCCGGCACCGCGAAGCCGGCGAGCAGCGTGTAGCCGAGCGCGCCGGCGATCGCGGCGACGGCCGCGGCCTTGCGTGCCGGCAGGCGCAGCGCGAGGCCCGGGACGCGGCGCCAGCCCGCGGCGACGAGCCACGCGAGCAATCCGGACACCAGGGTCACGTGCAGGCCGGAGATGCTCATGAGGTGCGTGACGCCGGTCCGCCCGAAGAGCCGCCACTCCTGCGCGGCGATCGCGCGCTGGTCGCCCACGGCGAGCGCCGTGAGGATCCCCGCCGCGGGCGTAGCGCCGAGGTGCTGCTCGAATCTTTCCCGGACCGAAGCCCTCGCCCGTCCCACCCGGTCGAGCAGGCTGTTCCGCGTCCCCAGCAGCTTGCGGGCCCCCTTCTGCGTCACGTACCCGGTCGCGCCGATGCCGCGCTCGAGGAGCCACGCCTCGTAGTCGAAGCCGTGCGGATTGACGCTGCCGTGCGGACGGCGCAGGCGGACGGTGAGCAGCCAGCGCTCGCCCGGCCGCACGGCAGGAGCGAGCGGCGCGGCCCCTTCCTCCGCGAGCGCCGTCCGGTACCACGACAGGAGCAGCCTGCGCGGCAGCGCGGGCTCGGCCGACTCCACTTCCAGCTCGAAGCGCACGCCGCGCTCGCCCGCGGCCGGCAGGCCGGACACCACGCCGACCACCTGGACGTCGCGGCCTTCGAGCCCGGGCGCGAGCCAGCCCGCCATGCGCTCGTGCGCCAGCAGGGCGGCCCAGAAGAACCCGACCGCGAGCGCGGCCAGCGGCAGGACGCGAACGAGCAGCAACGGAAGGATCAGGAGCGCCCACCACGGGCCCGGCAGCGCCGGCTGGAGCTGCAGCAGGCCGGCGCCGGCGGCGAACGCGACCGCGTGGAGGGTCATCTACAATCAACGCGGCCTTCCGGCCCCCGCCGACCGTGCCGCGCAAATTCTTCCGCAAGTGGATGCCCGACGCCGACGCCGTGCGCGCGAACCGCGTGGTGGCGCCGTTCGCGCGCTGGCTGAAGCACCCGAACCTGTGGCACCTCAACCGCCGCTCGGTGCCCGGCGCGGTCGCGATCGGGCTCTTCTCCGGGCTGGTCCCCGGCCCGCTGCAGATGCTCACCGCGCTCCTCCTGGCGATCCCGCTGCGCAAGAACCTGCCGGTGGCGCTGCTTGCCACCTTCTATACGAATCCGATCACGATCGTGCCGCTGTACCTCGTCGCCTACCAGTACGGCGCGCTGCTCCTCGGCACCGAAGCGCGCGCCGGCCCCCTCTCGACCTGGGAGATGAACTGGAGCGACTGGGGGGCGTCGCTGGAGGCGCTGCTGCACTGGGCGGCCTCGCTCGGCAAGCCGCTCGCGGTCGGGCTGGTGGCGCTGGCGCTCACGCTCGCCGCCGCCGGCTACGTCGTGACGCGCGTCGGCTGGCGCGCTTACGTCGTGCTCGCCTGGCGCGCGCGAAAGAAGAAGCGCTCGCGCTGAACCCCTATACTGCGCGCCCGTGGAACACCACGCCAACCCCCTCCTGATCCAGGCCGCGATCTACTTCGCCGCCGCGGTGGTCGCGGTCCTCATCGCCTCGCGCCTCGGGCTCGGCTCGGTCGCGGGCTACCTGCTGGCCGGCGTGGCGATCGGCCCGTGGGGCCTCAAGGTGGTGGGCAGCGTGCAGGACATCCGGGCGTTCGCCGAGCTCGGCGTCGTCTTCCTGCTCTTCGTCATCGGCCTGGAGCTCGAGCCGAAGCGCCTCTGGAGCATGCGCGTGCGCCTCGCCGCGCTCGGCCTGTCGCAGGTCCTCGGCACGATCGCGGCCATCTCGCTCCTCGGCTGGCTGCTCGGCATCGATCCGCGCGTCGCGATCATTGCCGGCATGGCGCTGTCGCTTTCCTCCACGGCGATCGCGCTGCAGCCGCTCACCGAGCGGGGCGCGCTCGTCACGCAGGGCGGGCAGGCGGCGTTCTCCATCCTGCTCTTCCAGGACCTCGCCGTGATCCCGATGCTCGCGCTGCTGCCGCTCGTCGGCGCGGCGCAGGCGACGGCGGGCTGGGGCTGGCACGACTTCGTCTATCCCGGCGCCGCGATCGCCGCGACCCTCGTCTTCGGCCACTACCTGGTGCGCCCCGTGTTCCGGCACATCGCGCGCACGCGGCTGCGCGAGATCTTCACCGCCTTCGCCCTGCTGCTCGTCCTGGGCATCGCGCTCGCCTACGAGGCGACCGGCCTTTCCATGGCGCTCGGCGCGTTCCTCGCCGGGGTCCTGCTCGCCGAGTCGGAGTACCGCCACGAGATCGAGGCCGCCGTCGAGCCCTTCAAGGGGCTGCTGCTGGGGCTCTTCTTCATCTCGGTCGGCATGGGCGCGGACTTCGGCGTGCTGCTCGCGCGCCCGCTGACGGTGCTCGGGCTGGTCGCGGGGCTCTTCCTCGTCAAGGCCGCGCTGCTCTACGTCATCGCGCGCAGGGCGAAGCTGCCGGCCTCCGAGCTGCCGCTTTTCGTCCTGCTCCTCGCGCCCGGCAGCGAGTTCGCGTTCGTGCTGCTCGGCCACGGCGCGACGACCAGCGTGATGCCGGCGGAGTCGGCGCAGGCCGTGACCCTCGCGGTGGCGCTCTCGATGCTGGTCTCGCCGTTCCTCCTCGCCCTGCACGACAAGGTGCTCGCGCCGCGGCTCGCGGGCGCCGCCGCGAAGAAGGCGATGGAAGCGCCGCAGCCGGGCCTGGTGATCGTCGCGGGCCTCGGCCGCGTCGGCCAGGTCGTCGCGCGCCTGCTCGCCGCGAGCGGGTTCAATCCGACGGTGCTCGACGACGATCCCGACCACGTCGAGCAGAGCCGCAAGTTCGGCTTCCGCGTCTTCTACGGCGACGCGACGCGCCTCGATCTGCTGCACGCCGCGGGCGCCGACGGCGCGCAGCTCCTCGTGGTCGCCCTCGACAGCCCGGAGGCGACCACGACCCTCGTGCGCACCGCCCGCAAGCACTTCCCCAACCTCAAGGTCGTCGCGCGGGCGCACGACATGCGCCACATGTTCCAGTTGCGCGACCTCGGCGCCGACCTGATCGAGCGCGAGACCTGGCTCTCGGCGATGAAGCTCGGCGAGGCCGCGCTCGCAGCGGCGAGCGGCGACGCCGAGCGCGCCGCGCGCGCCGCGCAGTCTTTCGCCGAGCACGACCGCGACGTGGTGGCGAAGATGTACGAGGCGCATCGCGGCGCCCCCGATGCCCACATCACGGTCTCCAACGAGCTGCGCGACGAGCTCGCGCGCACCCTGCGCGCCGACGAAGCGCGCCGCAGCGAAGCCTAGGAACTAGAAAATAGGGACAGACCCCATTTTTCTCAAATGAGAAAAATGGGGTCTGTCCCTATTTTTGGGTCAGCTTGCCTTCCGTGAGCTCGTAGACGCGCTCGGCGCGGGCGGCGATGCCCGCGTCGTGGGTGACGATGACGAAGGCGGTGCCGTGCGAGGCGGACAGGCGCACCATCACGTCGAACACCTCGTCGGCGGTGTGCGAGTCGAGGTTGCCGGTGGGCTCGTCGGCGAGGACGCACGCCGGCTCGGTGACGAGCGCGCGCGCGAAGGCGCAGCGCTGGCGCTCCCCGCCCGAGAGCTCGCCCGGCTGGTGCTCGAGGCGGTGTCCCAGTCCCACCTCGGAGAGGATCGATTTCGCTTCCTCAAAGGCTGCCTTGCGTTCGATCCGGCGGATCAGCAACGGCATGGCGACGTTCTCCACCGCGGTGAACTCCGGCAGCAGGTGGTGGAACTGGTAGACGAAGCCGAGCGTCTCGTTGCGCAGGCGCCCGCGCTCGGCCTCGCCGAGCTCGTTCAGCGGCTTGCCGCGCACGAGGACCGTGCCGGCGGTCGGCGCATCGAGCCCGCCGAGGAGGTGCAGCAGCGTCGACGTCCCGGAGCCCGAGCGGCCCATGATCGCTATGCGCTCCCCCGGATGCACGTCGAGGTCGATGCCGTGCAGCACCGGCACGGACTGCGGCCCCTGGTAGACCTTCCGGAGGCCCCGGCAGCTCAGGACCGCTTCGGCGACGGCCTCATTCATACCTGAGGGCCTCGGCCGGGTTGACGCGCGCTGCGCTCCAGCTCGGATAGAGCGTGGCGAGGAACGACAGGCCGAGCGCCATCAGCGAAACGGCGATCACGTCCGCCGTCTGCAGGTCGGAAGGCAGGTCCGGGATCAGGTAGACGTCCTTGGAGAGGAACTTGATGCTGAGCGCGCGCTCGATCGCGGGCACGATCACGTCGATGTTGAGCGCGGTGACGATGCCCACGCCCACGCCGGCGAGCGTGCCGATCACGCCGATCACCATCCCCTGCACGATGAACACCTGCATCACCGAGCCGGGCGCGGCGCCCAGCGTGCGCAGGATCGCGATGTCGGCCTGCTTGTCGGCGACCGCCACCACCAGCGTCGAGACGATGTTGATCGCCGCGACCAGGATGATGATGGAGAGGATGATGAACATCAGGCGCTTCTCGATCTCGACCGCGCGGAAGAAGTTCGCGTGGCTGCGCGTCCAGTCGGCGGCGTAGACGTCCTGCGGCAGGCTCGCCATCAGTTCCCGCGCGACCTCGCGCGCCTTGAAGAGGTCGTCGAGCTTCAGGCGCACGCCGGTCGCCGCGTCGCCGAGCTGGTAGAGCGCCTGCGCGTCGGCCATGTGCACGAGGGCGAGCCCGCCGTCGGCGTCGCCGATGCCCGCATCGAACGTGCCCACGACGTTGAACTGCTTGAGGCGCGGGATCAGGCCGGCGGGCGTCACGACCCCCTGCGGCGCGATGAGCGCGACCTTGTCGCCGGGCAGCAAGCCGAGCGCGCGGGCGAGGTCGCCGCCGAGGATCATGTTGAACTCGCCCGGCTTGAGCGCATCGAGCGAGCCGCTGCGCATGTGGCGCGCGAAGTCGGCCACCTTCTCTTCCTGTCCGGGATCGATGCCGCGCACCAGCGCGCCGCGCACCGCGCGGCCGGCCGAAAGCATTCCCTGCCCCTGCACGAACGGCGCCGTGGCGATGACGCGCGGGTGCTTCGCCGCCTGCTCGGCGACGGCGCGGTACTCCGGCAGGCGGTTGTTCGCGCCGGTCACCTGCACGTGCGACACGACACCGAGGATGCGCGTGCGCACTTCCTTCTGGAAGCCGTTCATCACCGACAGGAC
>DASZQH010000234.1:0-8143 GCA_035549805.1 Burkholderiales bacterium | reverse complement strand
ACTTTGAGCGTATTGCCATCGGTCGCCAGCACCCACAGCGTCGCGCCCGGCTCCAGCGTCCCGGCGCCTTCCACGCGCGCCTCCCACGGCGCGCCGCGGTACCGGACGCGCGCGAGGCGCGTGCCCGGATCGATCCAGCTCTCGAAGCTCGCCGGCATGCCCGCGTCGAGCGGTGCCATCTGCCGTGTGCGGTTCTTCTCGCGATACAGGTGCACGCCGTAGCAGCCGAAGGCCGACACCACCGCCGCCACCACGATCTGCGCCCAGAACTCGAGGCCGAGCCATGCTGCAGCCGCGGCGCCAAAGGCCGCCACGCCAAGCATCAGCAGGTAGAACGTGCCCGTGAGGAGCTCCACGATGACGAGCACGAGGCCGAGGATCGCCCAGACGAGCGAATGGTCCATGGGCAAATACTACAATCGCCCGATGCCTGCCGCCGAACTCGCCGACGAACTCGTTGATCTGCATGGGGAGCCGCACCCGGTCCCGCCCTTCACCTCGCGGCATCCGGGGCTGACGCCGGCCGACGGCTACGCGGCGGCGGCTGCCCTGCACCGGCACCGGGTCGCCGCGGGATGGAAGCCGGTCGGCCGGAAGATCGGCTTCACCAACCGCACCCTCTGGCCCCGCTACGGCGTCTACGAGCCCATCTGGGGGACGGTGTACGACCGCACCCTGGTCCCCGCCGCCGCAAACGCCGCCACCGTATCGCTGAGCGACCTCGTGCAGCCTCGCATCGAGCCCGAGATCTGCTTCGGCCTGAAGGCGCGGCCAGGCCCGGACCGCCTTCTCGATGCGATCGAGTGGGTCGCGCACTCGATCGAGATCGTCCAGTGCTATCACCCGGACTGGAAGTTCGAGCTTCCCGACAGCACGGCCGCCAACGGCCTGCACGGTCGCCTCGTCATCGGGCAGAAGGTCCCGGCCGCCGAGCTGCCGGGGCTCGTCGACGCGCTGCCCGCGCTCGAGATCGCGCTGAAGAAGGGCAGCCAGACCGTGGATCGCGGCGTCGGCGCCAACGTGCTCGACAGCCCGCTCCTCGCCCTCGCCTACCTGGTCAACGTGCTCGCGGCCCAGCCGGGCGCACCCGCGCTCGCGCCCGGCGAAGCGATCTCGACCGGAACGCTGACGGACGCGCATCCGGTCCGGCCCGGCGAGACCTGGAGCACGGAGATCAGGGGACTGGCGCTTCCCGGCCTCACGGTGCGCTTCACATGAGACCGCTCGACGGCATCACGGTGGTCGCGCTCGAGCAGGTCATCGCCGGGCCGTTCGCGACGCGCCAGCTGGCCGAGCTCGGCGCGCGCGTCATCAAGGTGGAGCGTCCCGACGGCGGTGACGCCGCCCGCTCCTACGACAAGACGGTCAAGGGCCTTTCTTCCCACTTCGTCTGGGTCAACCGCTCCAAGGAATCGCTCGCCCTCGACCTCAAGCGCCCGGAGGCGCAGCAGGTCCTGCAGAAGCTGGTCGCGAAGGCGGACGTATTTCTGCAGAACCTCGCGCCGGGCGCCGCTGACCGGCTGGGGGTGGGTTCTTCGATCAGGAAGACCCATCCGGCGCTGATCTGGTGCGGGATCTCCGGCTACGGCCCCGCCGGTCCGTACGCGAGCAAGAAGGCCTACGACCTGCTGGTGCAGTGCGAGGCCGGCCTGCTGTCGGTGACCGGCACGCCAGATTCGCCCTCCAAGGCGGGCATCCCCGTCGCGGACATCGCCGCGGGAATGTATGCGTTCTCGTCGATCCTTGCGGCGCTCATCCGCCGCGGCCGCACCGGCGAAGGAGCGACGCTCGACATCACGATGTTCGAGGCGCTCGGCGAATGGATGGGATTTCCCGCGTACTTCACCGCCTACGGCGGCAAGGCGCCGCCGCGCTCGGGCGCCTACCACGCCACCATCGTTCCCTACGGCCCGTTCCGCGCGGGCGACGGCGGGACGGTCTTTCTCAGCATCCAGAACGAGCGCGAGTTCGAACGGTTCTGCTCCTCGGTTCTCCGGAAGGAGGAATTGAAGAAGGACGCGCGATTCAACTCGGGGCCGGCACGCCTGCAGAACCGCGACGCGATGCACGCGGAGATCGACGCGGTGTTCTCGACGCTCAACACGCCGGAGGTGATCCAGCGGCTGGAGAAGGCCGACATCGCCAACGCGCGCCTGAACGACCTGCAGGAGTTCTGGGCGCACCCGCAGCTCGCGGCGCGCGGCCGATGGGCGAAGGTCGGGTCGCCCGCCGGCGAGCTGGATGCGCTCAAGCCCCCCTTCAACCTGGACGGCATGGCGCCGCGCATGGACCCGGTGCCGGCGCTGGGCGAGCACACCCGCGCCATCCTGGACGAGCTCGGCTGCGACGAAGCGGAAATCGGGCGCCTGACGGCGCCCTAGGCCTTCTTGCTGACCTCGATGCCGGCGGCCTTCGCGAGCTCCTTGTGCACGCGGGCGACGCGCTCCACCTCGCCTTTGGCCGGGAAGCGCTCGTAGAAGCCTTCCTCGCGGAACTGCCGGGCCATCTCGCCCCAGGGCGCCAGGCGCTGCTCCCAGCGCGCCAGGCGGCCCGACTCGGCGTCACCGTCCTCCCGGGCCAGGTCGGCGCAGACGCGCACCATCGCCTTGATGGTGACCGGCTTGGTGACCATGTAGTTGTCCTTGCCCCAGACCGCGTCGCCGAACACCGCGCGCGCGGCCTTGAAGAAGTCGCGGATCATGCCGTAGTAGCGCGGCACTTCCTTCGAGCTCCCCCCCGCGAGCTGGATCGAGCGCCAGCGCCCGCGCACCCAGCGGTGCAGCTCGTTGAACAGCTCCGCCTGCAGCACCCACTTGTCCTTCTGGCTGCGGCCGCCGAGCCGGTTGATCCGGTAGCGCAGCGGGCTGTCGCCTTCCGTGTAGAGCTTTTCCACGAGCCGCGCGGCGAACTTGCGGTCCGGCGCGGCGAAGGACACGCGGTCGTACAGGTCGACCAGGTGACTCTTGTTGATGCGCGTCGGCGTGGAGTTGATGATGACGAACATCTCGGTCGCGAAGTCCTCGCTGCGGCCGTCGAAGATGATGCAGGGCACGTTGATCGTGCTCGCTTCCTCGGGGCGCTCGTGCAGGTAGAAGCGCAGCGCGGCGAGCCGGTGCTGGCCGTCGATGATGAGGAAACGGTTGTTCGGCTCCGCGAGGCTGCCATGGCCGCCCTCCCCGCCGGAGCGGAAGTTGAGCCGCTCGGAGGTGAACAGGAGCACCGTGCCCGGGATCGGCGGCTGCGAGACCGCGGTCTCGTAGAAGTTCTTGAGCTGGCGCACCTTGCCCTTCGAGACGGAGCGCTGGAAGGCCTGATCGTTGCGCTCGATCTTCGAGATGAACTGCGCGATGTCGTCATCTTCCGAGACGCGGCTCGGGGCGATCTCCTCCCCCTCGCCGTAGAAGCGGCTGATGAAGCGGACCTTCGCCAGCAACTCCTTGGCCGGGTAGTTGACGAAGTAGAAGACGCCGTCCTTTTGGCGGATTTGCGTCGCTTGCATGAGCCTCCCTCCGGACCCCCGGGCCTCCCCGGGGTGGCCTGAGCGCGCGACTATACCGGAGCGGCCGAAAACCTGAAACCTGAACCTTTGCCGGGGGTTAGCGGCAGGCCGGCAGCGTCATGCCGCGCAGGCGGGCAACATCAGGGCCTGCAGGACCTCCAGGCTGCGCCGGTTCTGGACAAAGGCGACCACCCCGGAATTGGCCGGAACGGCCCCTGGCAGGAGGGGAATCGAGCGGCGTTCGGAGCGCGCGGCACCGGTGCCGAAGTCGAGCGGACCCTGCCATTCCAGCACCACGTAGTCGTGCTTCAGCGTGCGCCCCCGATTCTCCCCGGAAGTGACGGCGCTGGAGAGGCGATTCTCGTAGGCGGCGACGTAGAGCGCCGCGTCCTTGAAGTGCCCCTTGTCGAGGACCTGCGCCGCGACCTCTACCGCCATCGCCGCGGGACCGAGCGAATCGATGGCGAGGGAGATCCGGGCGCGCGCCGGCTCCGCGTTGATGCGCGCCACTGCCGCGTCGAACGCGGGGCCGCGCCAGGCGCGGAAATCCTGTCCCTGCAGCATCACCTGCGGCGTATAGACGAAGGCAAGGCGCTGCAGGCTCGTCAGCTTGCGCTGGCGGCCGGAGAATGCGGGCTTGGCGTACGGATCCTTCCAGCCGATGTAGTCCCAGTAATCGACGTGCAGCGAAAGCGGCACGACGCGGCCGGGAACGTAGCCTCGTTCCCCCAGGGAGGAGAGCCATCGGTCCGCGGGCGGGCAGCTATCGCAGCCCTCCGAGGTGTAGAGCTCGACCAGGGCCGCCGTTTTTTCGCCGGAAACGGCGGAGCAGGCCGCCCCCCAGGCGGAGGCGCTCGCGAGCAGCAGGACCGGCAGGAAGAAGAGTCGCATGACCGTGCGTCGCGCCTCGGCCCCGCCGCCTTACGCTCAGCGGGGCTTTCTTCGCAGGCGCTCCTCGCGCTCCAGGATGTTCCGCTCGATGGTGCGCAGGGCCTCGAGTTGCTCGCGCATGGCTTCCTCGCGCTTGTCCCGCTCCCGGTCGGCGGCGGCGCGCTCGCGGGCGACGCGCTCGGCATCGCGGCCGGCGCGCTCGAGCTCCCGGCCGGTCCGCTCCACTTCCCGGGCGAGGCGTTGCCGCTCGGCTACCTGGCTGGCCAGGAGGGCCGCAAAGCGGCCGGTGCCGGGCGACGCGGGGTCGGCCAGGGATTCCAGCAGCTCTACGGCACGCGCGTCGTCCCGCAGCGGGACGGGCAGGACCGAGAGGAGGGTCGCGAGCCGCAACCGGTTCGTCGGTGAGGGGTCGTCGCGAAGCCGCTGCTCCGCCTTGGCGAGCGCCGCCTTCGCCTGCGCGGCCGGCCCCTTCGAGGCGGCGAGGGCCTCCGCGACCGCGGTGTCCACGGGATCGGCCTGGAGCATCGGCAGCTCGGCGCAGGCCGCCAGGAGCCCCAGCAGCAGTGCTGCGCCCAGGACCCTCATGCGAGGACCTCTGCCCCCAGGGACGCGGCCCGGACCGGCAGCGCGACGCGGAAGTGGCCGCCCTTCCCGCCGGCCACGACGCTGATGCGCCCGCCATGGGCTTCGGCGAACTCCCGCGCGATCGCGAGCCCGAGCCCCGTGCCTTCGACGCGCCCGCTCGGCTTGGCGCGGCCGCGGAAGAACGAGTCGAAGATCGAGTCGTGCTCCTCCGCCGGCACGCCGGGCCCGGAGTCGACCACGTCGATGACCGTCTCCCGCCCCGTCGAGCGCGCGGAGATGGAGATGGTGCCGTGGGGTGGAGTGAACTTCACCGCGTTGCCCAGGAGGTTGTCGAGGATGGCGCGCAGCTTATCCCGGTCGGCGTGGATGGTCGCGGGCTGGATGTCGAGCTCGAGGCGCTGCTCCTTCGCCTGGAGCGCGAGCTCGTGCGCCTGGGCGGTTTCCGCGACCAGCGCTTCGAGCGGGATCGGCCGGGGGTAGAGCGACGAGGCCGCGTGGAGGGCGCGCTGGTAGTCGAGGAGGTCCTCGATCAACCGCTGCAGCTTCAGGCTGTTGTCGCGCATGATCGTCACCACCTGGCGCTGCTGGGAGGAAAGCGCGCCGGCGACCTCGTCGCGCAAGAGCTCCGTGCCCTCGCGCAGCGCCGCGAGCGGCGTCTTCAGCTCGTGCGACATGTGCCGCAGGAAGCGGTTCTTCTCCGCCTCGACTTCCGCCAGGCGGCGGCGCAGCCAGTCGAGGCGCTCGCCGAGGACCTGCAGGTCCTCGGGGCCCCGCACCTGGATCGGCCGGACGAAATCGGCGCTGCCGAGCTGGCGGATCGACGCATCGAGCTCCGCGATGGGGCGGGCGATATACCGCGCGAGGGCGAGGGCCATGGCGAGGGCGGCGGCGGTCCCGAAGAGCACCAGCAGAACCAGGCTGCGCTGGACTGCCTCCGCCGAGCCGCGGAGCCGGAGCACTTCTCGATCGGCGACGATGTTGCTGATCGCCAGTACCTCATACGCCTGGTCGGCGAGCTCACCGGCGAGCCGCGCCACCTCGCTCGCGCGCATGCGTCCGGTACCCGGGACGGCGAGCAGGTCGTAGAGCGCCTTTTCTTCCCGCACCGCCCCGTCGAGCGCGTTACGCTGCGCGTCGTCGAGCGGCAGCGCGTAGAGCTCGCCCGCGACCGCGCCGAACTCCCGGTGGGCGCGTTCGTAGTCGGCGGCGATGCCCGCATCCTCGGCCACTGCGCGCTGCTGTGCGAGGCGCTCGATCGAGCCGATCCGGTTCACCAGGGCGCGGCTGGCGCGGGCCGCTTGCGAAGCGTTATAGACCGCGGTACGGCTCTGCTCGGCGAGGCGCTCCGTTTTCCACGCCGAATAGGCGAGCGCCGCGACCAGCGGGAGAAGCGCGAACGTGAAGCCGGCGATCAGCAGGCCGAGGAATGAGCGCGGATACGGCAGCAGCGACCCCATGTCCTTATAATTTCACGCGTTTTTGGATGGAGCAAAGCGGAATGTCACAAGGGGGCAGCATAGACGCAGGCGGGCCGCGCATCTATCTCGTCGCGGCGGTCGCATCCAACGGGATCATCGGGGCCGACGGCAAGCTGCCCTGGCACCTGCCGGAAGACCTGAGGCATTTCAAGAAGCTCACCCTGGGCCACCCGATCCTCATGGGGCGCAAGACCTGGGAATCGCTCGGCAAGGCTCTGCCCGGCCGGGAGAACATCGTCGTGTCCAGCCAGCCGGGCTACGAGGCGCCCGGCGCGGCGGTCGCGAGCTCCCTCGAGTCGGCGCTCGCCCTCTGCGCCGGCGAAGCCGTGGCATTCGTGATCGGCGGCTACCGGCTGTTCCTCGAATCGCTGCCGCTTGCGAGCGGCATCGTCCTCACCGAGATCCAGCGCGAGTTCGAGGGCGATACATACTTTCCCGAGTTCGACCGCTCGGCCTGGAAGGAGACGCAGCGCGAAGCGCACACCGCCGCCGACGGCATGCGCTTCGACTTCGTGCTGTACGAGAGAAAGCGCTAGCGCCAGGCTAGCGCTTCGACTCGAACACCCGGACCTCGGGCAGCGGAAAGCCGTTGAAGTTGCTCGCGTAGGCCGTGGTGTAGGCGCCGGCGTTGCGGATGTAGATGAAATCGCCTTCCTGCAGGTCCGAGGGCAGCGCCTCGTCGCGCAGGATCACGTCCACCGAGTCGCACGTCGGTCCGCCCACCGTCCACGGGGTGTCCGGGCCGGCGCGGTCGGTGCGGATCTTGTACTTCAGGCCTTCGGTGGTCTCGATCACGCCGCCGAACATGCCCGCATCCCAGTGCATCCAGCGCTTGCCGCCGCGCGACGCCGTGCCTAGCACGCGGCAGACGAAGTAGCCGGCATCCGAGACGAGGTAACGGCCCGGCTCGGCGATGATCCGCACGTCTTCGGGGAACGCCTTGAGCGCCTCGTTGACGACCTGGCCGATCACCTCGATGGAGGGGATGGGCTTGACGTGGCGCACCGGGTAGCCCCCGCCGAGGTTGAGCAGGCGCGGCTTGAGGCCCGCCTTCGCCATCTGGTCGAACACGGCTCGCGCCTTCTCGATCCCGACGCGCCAGTTCTCGGGGTTGCGGCACTGGGAGCCGACGTGGAACGTCACGCCAGCGAGGTCCGCGCCACGCTTGGCGGCATAGCCCACGATCTCGCGCGCGTCCGCCGCCCCGGCGCCGAACTTGCCCGACAGCGGCCAGTCGCTTCCGATGTTGGGGGCCACGATGCGCAGGTAGAGCTTGGCGTCCGGCTTGACCTCGTGGACCTTGCGCACCTCGTCGGTGCTGTCGACGACGAACCATTCCACGCCCTTCGCGGCGGCGTAGGTGATCGCGTCGCGGGACTTGACCGGGTTGGAGAAGAAGATCTCCGCCGCCGGGACGCCCAGGCCGAGGAGCAGATCGAGCTCGGTGGTGGAGGCGATCTCGAAGCCGACGCCCTCCTGGGCGAGCACCTTGAGCACGCGCCGGTCGGGGTTCGCCTTGACCGCGTAGTGCGGCCGCACGCGCGGCATGGCCGCGCGGAAGCGACGCGCCTTCTCCCGCACGATGGCGGTGTCGACGATCAGGAACGGTCGGGTGTACTTCTGGCGGGCAGCCTGGCGCACGATCTCGAAGTCGAGGCTGACTTCGGGGTGCGTATCGAAGAGTTGTTCC
>DASZQH010000233.1:0-10658 GCA_035549805.1 Burkholderiales bacterium | reverse complement strand
GCGCTCGCCGCCGTAAACCTTGACGCCGAGCCGCTTCGCCTGGGAGTCGCGCCCGTTGCGCGAGCTGCCGCCTGCTTTCTTGTGTGCCATGGCTTATCCCTGGATGATGTCGTCGATGCGGACCTCGGTGTACGACTGCCGATGGCCCTGCGTCTTCTGGAAGTGCTTGCGCCGGCGCAGCTTGAAGATCTTCACCTTCTCGCCCCGGCCATGGCCGACGACGGTGGCGTTGACCTTGGCGCCCGACACGAGGGGAGCGCCGACCTTCACGCCGTCGCCCGCGCCGACGAGGAGCACCTCGCCGAACGACACCTTGGACCCGACGTCGCCGCCGAGTGCCTCGACCCGCACCTGCTCCCCGGACTGCACCCGGTACTGCTTGCCGCCCGACTTGATGATTGCGTACATGGAATGCCCGTTACGAAGTTGCGTCGACAAAGACTTGGAATTATAAGCGAATCATGACTTTCCTGTCCATGCTGGCCCCGGTCGCGGAGGACCTGCAGCGGGTCGATGCCCTCATCCGGGACCGTCTGGCGTCGGACGTGGTCCTCGTGCGCCAGGTCGCCCAGTACATCGTCGCTTCGGGGGGCAAGCGGATGCGCCCGGCGCTGCTCCTGCTCGCGAGCGGGGCAGCGGGCTACCAGGAGCCCCCGGGGCGGGAGCACCGCCTGCTTCTCGCCGCGGTGGTCGAGTTCATCCACACCGCCACGCTCCTGCACGACGACGTGGTGGACGAATCGGCGCTGCGCCGCGGCCGGGACACGGCCAACGCGGCGTTCGGCAACGCGGCGGCGGTCCTGGTCGGCGACTTCCTTTACTCCCGGGCGTTCCAGATGATGGTGGAGGCCGACGACATGCGCGTCATGCGCGTGCTTGCCGACGCCACGAACACCATCGCCGGCGGCGAGGTCCTGCAGCTGATGGGCAGCCACGACCCGGACGTCGACGAGGAGCGCTACCTGGAGGTGATCCGGCGCAAGACGGCGAAGCTGTTCGAGGCGGCGGCGCGCCTCGGCGGGGTACTGGCCCGCTCGCCGCAGGAGGTGGAGCAGGGCCTGGCCGACTACGGGATGCACGCGGGCACGGCATTCCAGCTCATCGACGACGTGCTCGACTACTCCGGCGACGCCGCGGCGATCGGAAAGAGCCTCGGCGACGATCTGGCCGAAGGCAAGCCGACGCTGCCGCTCATCCACGCGATGCGCGCCGGGACCCCGGAGCAGGCGGCGCTGGTGCGGCGCGCGATCCTCGGGGGCGGGCGGGAGGATTTCCCCGCGGTGCTGGAAGCGATCCGGGCCTGCGGCGCGCTCGAGTACGCGCGCAGCGCGGCGGTGCGCGAGGCCGGGCTCGCGGCGCGCGCGCTGGCGCCCCTGCCGGCCTCGAAGTTCAAGGATTCCTTGCTAGAATTGGCGTCCTTCTCCGTCACCCGGCGGAGTTAGTTTCCCGCACGGAAGTCGGTTTTCCGCTTTTTCGCGCCCACGTCGGGGCGTAGCTCAGCCTGGTAGAGTACTGCGTTCGGGACGCAGGTGTCGGAGGTTCAAATCCTCTCGCCCCGACCATCCCTTCGAGTTGCAGGATAATCCCTCGATGGGTCGCGTCCTGATCCTCGTCCTCATTGTGGTGCTCGCCGTGTGGCTCATCCGCCGCGCGCTGCGCCCCGCTGCCGGCAAGCCCGCCCAGCAAAGCAAGCCTTCCCTCGAGGGCGAGCTGGTCTCCTGCGCGCGCTGCGGCCTCAACCTGCCGCGCGGCGAGGCCCGCGAGGCGCGCGGCGCCTTGTACTGCAGCGACGAGCACGCGCGGCTCGGCCAGGGCTGATGGATACCGCCGCCCGCGAGGTCGTCGACGCCTCGGCGCGCTACGCGGCGCTGTTCGTCGGCCGGGAAAAGACCCCCGATGCCTTCTGGACCTCCCTGCGGTACTTCAACCTGTACCGCATCGCCGTGGCGGCGCTGTTCCTGATGCTCACGGTGATCTACGGCGATGCCCTGAACCTCGGCTCGCACCAGCTCGACTTCTTCCGCATCGTGGCGGCGGCGTACCTGGTGCTCGGCATCGTCCTGCACGCGGTGCTGCGCAACCTGCGCGACTATTTCAACGAGCAGCTCACCCTGCACGCGGGCCTCGACGTGCTCGCGATCACGCTGCTCATGTACGCGAGCGGCGGCATCCGCAGCGGGCTCGGCGTGATGCTTCTCATCTCGCTCACCGGGGCGGCGATCGTCGCGCCGCGCCGCCTGAACCTCCTGTACGCGTCGATCGCGACGATCGCGCTGCTGCTCGAGCACGGCTACTGGGTGCTCGTCCACGACGCGCCCGAAGCGAGCTACCTCCAGCCGGGGCTGCTCGCGATCGGGTGCTTCGCCACCGCGAGCGTCACCGGCTGGCTCTCGCAGCGCGTGGCGGCGAACGAGCGCCTCGCTCGCCAGCGCGGCCGCGAGCTCGCGACGCAGACGCGGGTGAGCCAGCTCGTGATCGCCGACATGCAGGACGGCGTCGCGGTCATCGACCGCGAGGGGCGCATCGTCCAGCACAATCCCCAGGCGCAGCGCCTGCTCGCCACCCCGTCGCTCATCGGCACCGACATCCGCGAGCTGCTGCCGGGCTTCGCGCCGAGCTGGGCGGCCTGGCGCTCGCGCGGCTTGCCGCGCGGCGCGGCGGGCGAGGTCGGCGTGCACGGGCGCGAGATCGGCCTGCGCCTGCTCGAGACCGGCACCGAGGAGGAGTACAGCCTGCTCTTCATCGAGGACACCACGCGCAGCCGCGAGCAGGCGCAGCAGCTCAAGCTCGCCGCGCTGGGCCGCCTGACCGCGAACATCGCGCACGAGATCCGCAACCCCCTGTCGGCGATCAGCCATGCGACCGAGCTCCTCGACGAGGAAAAGCGCGGCGAGGACCGGGAGCGGCTGACGCGCATCATCCGCGACAACACGCAGCGGCTCGACCGGCTGGTCAACGACGTGCTGCAGCTGAACCGGCGCGACCGGGTGGCGGGGGAGCCGCTGCGCCTCCGCGCGTGGCTCGACGGCTTCCTGGCGGAGTTCATCGCCAACGAGCGCGCGCCGGCCGGCCGTATCGTGCTCGAGGCGGGGCAGGCGGGGGCGCCGGAGGTGGTGGTGCGCTTCGACCGGGAGCACCTGCGGCAGGTGATGTGGAACCTGCTGCGCAACGCCGTGCGCTATGCCCGCGCGGAGCCCGGCGCCGTGCGCATCGCGGTGCGCGTTTTCGGCGATACCGTGGAGCTGGGCGTGATGGACAACGGGCCCGGCGTGCCGCCCTCGAGCCAGGGCCAGCTGTTCGAGCCCTTCTTCACCACCGACAGCAAGGGCACCGGGCTGGGGCTCTATCTCGCGCGCGAGCTCTGCTCGGCGAACGGCGCGCAGCTCGAGTACGTGAAGGACCGTCCCGGCGCGCACTTCCGGATCGTCATGCGCCAGGGGACCCGCGCATGAAGCCCGCCGAGCGGCGCGCGGCCGGGTCGCCGGGCCCGCGGGTGCTGGTCGTGGACGACGAGCCGGACATCCGGGAGCTCCTCGAGCTGACGCTGATCAAGATGGGCCTGGGCGTCGACAGCGTCGGCACGCTCGCGGAGGCGAAGGCGCGCCTGCAGGCAGGACGCTTTGACCTGTGCCTGACCGACATGCGCCTCGCGGACGGGGACGGGCTCGACCTCGTCCGGCACATCGCGGGCATGGGCAGCGACCTGCCGGTCGCGGTGATCACCGCGTTCGGCAGCACCGACAATGCCGTCGCCGCCCTCAAGGCCGGCGCCTTCGACTACGTCTCGAAGCCGGTCGGGCTGGAGCAGCTGCGCGCGCTGGTGAAGTCCGCCCTGACGCTGCCGGACCGGCAGCAGGCGCCCTCCAAGGACCAGCAGCTCCTCGGGGAGAGCGCGGCCCTCGTCCACGTGCGCGGGCTGCTGCAGAAGGTCGCGCGCACCCAGGCGCCGGTGCACATCTTCGGCGAGTCGGGCAGCGGCAAGGAGCTTGCCGCGCGTCTCATCCACGACCAGGGGGCGCGGCGCGACAAGCCGTTCGTCCCGGTCAATTGCGGGGCGATTCCCGAGACGCTGATGGAAAGCGAGCTGTTCGGCTATCGCAAGGGCGCCTTCACCGGCGCCAACGAGGACCGGGTGGGCTTCTTCCAGGCCGCCCACGGCGGCACGCTGTTCCTCGACGAGATCGCCGAGCTGCCGCTGCACATGCAGGTCCTGCTGCTGCGCGCCATCCAGGAGAAGCGGGTGCGCAGGGTGGGCGCCACGCAGGAGGAGCCGGTGGATGCGCGCATCATCTGCGCGACCAACCAGAGCCTCGCCGCGCTGGTGGAGGCCGGCCGGTTCCGCCGCGACCTCTACTACCGGCTCAACGTGGTCGACATCACGATGCCGCCGCTGCGCGAATGCCGGGAGGACATCCCCCTCATCGCCGGCGCGATCCTGCAGCGCCTCGCCGCGCAGAACGGCGTGGCGATGCCGCGCATCTCCGCCGACGCGCTCGAGGAGCTGATGCACTACGATTTCCCGGGGAACGTGCGCGAGCTGGAGAACCTGCTCGAGCGCGCGATGGCGCTGTCCGGCTCCGCCCAGCTCTCCCGCGAAGACCTCGCCGTGCATCGCATCGCGCCGGACGAGGAAGAAGGGGACGACGCGCAGGTGGCGCGGCCCGGCGCGACGCCGGACGTTCCGCTGCCGGCGTACCTCGATCGCCTCGAGCGCGAAGCGATCCTCGCGGCGCTCGGAAAGACCGGCTTCAACCGCACCGCGGCGGCGCGTCTGTTAGGGATCACTTTCAGGCAGCTCCGCTACCGGATGCAGCGCCTCGGGATCCGGGAAGAGTGAAGCTCGGGAGGGACGGACGGCTCGCGACGGCCCGCTTCGTGCCCTCGCCGAACTTCGACGAGCGTCCTGCCGGCAGCGAGATCTCGCTCATCGTCCTGCATTCCATCAGCCTGCCGCCGGGGGAGTTCGGCGGCGATGCGATCGAGCGGCTGTTCACCAACTGCCTCGATCCGGCGGCGCACCCCTACTTCCGCGAGATCTGCGCCCTGAAGGTTTCGTCGCACTTCCTCGTGCGCCGCGACGGGGCACTGACGCAGTTCGTCCCGGTGCACGCCCGCGCCTGGCACGCCGGCGCATCGCGCTGGCGCGGCCGCGAGCGCTGCAACGACTTCTCCGTCGGCATCGAGCTCGAAGGCACCGACCAGGGCGCGTTCGCCGACGCGCAGTACGACACGCTCGTGCGCCTGGTGCGCGCGCTGCGCGCCGCGCTGCCGCTGCGCGACGTCGCCGCCCACAGCGACGTCGCGCCCGGTCGCAAGACCGATCCGGGCGCCGGCTTCGACTGGTCGCGCGTTCTCGCGGCGCTCGCGCGCTGACCTACCGTAAGTAGTGCATCGCGGGGTCGCGCGTCCCGTATCTAGTGCATCATTGGTGCGCCGCAGTAAACCCCTAGATGTTGGGTTCGCGCCACGCCGCGCACGGCTATTTAGTGGCGCGCGCTTGCGCAAAAAAAATTTCGTGTGTAGGCTGCGCTACGAGTTGTGTAGGAGCAGTACCAAAGAACTAGATTTAGTAGCTGAACCGGATGGTCGTCACGGCACCGCAATAACAAGCGCGGCGGACGGTCCCGAGCGGCACGAGACACGGGAGACAGGACCATGCAGATTGCCCAGGAAAACACCGCGCCGACGCCCAGCCTGGGGGTGAGCCTGCCGGAGGCGGGCGCACAGGGGCGCGGACCCTATGCCGACTACAAGATCATCCGCCGCAACGGCGCGGTGGTCGGCTTCGAGCCGGCCAAGATCTCGGTGGCGATGACCAAGGCGTTCCTCGCCGTCAACGGCACGCAGGGCGCCGCCTCGGCGCGCATCCGCGAGATCGTCGCCGGCCTTACCGAAGCGGTGGTCCAGGCGCTGGTGCGCCGGCAGCCGCAGGGCGGCACGTTCCATATCGAGGACATCCAGGACCAGGTCGAGCTCGCGCTGATGCGCTCGGGCGAGCATGACGTCGCCCGCTCCTACGTGCTCTACCGCGAGGAGCGCGCGAAAGCCCGCGCCCACGAGAAGACCGCGGCGAAGGCGGCGCAGGCGGGCGAGCTGCACGTGGTGGAAAACGGCGAGCGCAGGCCGCTCGACCGCGAGGCGCTGCGCCGCCTGGTGACGGCGGCCTGCGAAGGCCTGGCCGACGCGCGGCCGGAGGCGATCCTCGACACGACGCTGCGCGACCTCTATGACGGCGTGCCGCTCGACGAGGTGCGCAAGTCGGCCATCATGGCCGCCCGCGCGATGATCGAGAAGGACCCGGCGTACAGCTACGTCACCGCGCGCCTGCTCCTCAATACCATCCGCCTGGAAGTTCTGGGCGAAGAGGCGAGCCAGGCGGACATGGAGGCGCGCTACGCCGCCTACTTCCCCCAGTTCATCGCGCAGGGGATCGCCGCCGAGCTGCTCGACCCGGAGCTCGGCCGGTTCGACCTGCAGAAGCTCGGCAAGGCGCTGCAGGCGAAGCGCGACCTCCAGTTCGGCTACCTCGGGCTGCAGACGCTCTACGACCGCTACTTCCTGCACATCCGCGACCGCCGCATCGAGCTGCCGCAGGCGTTCTTCATGCGCGTCGCGATGGGCCTCGCCCTGAAGGAGAAGAACCGCGAGGCGCGCGCGATCGAGTTCTACGACGTGCTGTCGAGCTTCGACTTCATGAGCTCGACGCCGACCCTTTTCAACGCCGGCACGCTGCGTTCGCAGCTCTCGAGCTGCTACCTCACGACGGTCGCCGACGACCTCGACGGCATCTACGAGGCGATCAAGGAGAACGCGCTGCTCGCCAAGTACGCCGGCGGGCTGGGCAACGACTGGACGCCGGTGCGCGCCCTCGGCTCGCACATCAAGGGCACCAACGGCAAGTCGCAGGGCGTGGTGCCGTTCCTGAAGGTGGTCAACGACACCGCCGTGGCAGTGAACCAGGGCGGCAAGAGGAAAGGGGCGGTGTGCTCCTACCTCGAGACCTGGCACCTCGACATCGAGGAGTTCCTCGAGCTGCGCAAGAACACCGGCGACGACCGGCGCCGCACCCACGACATGAACACGGCGAACTGGATCCCCGACCTGTTCATGAAGCGCGTGATGGAGAACGCGGAGTGGACGCTGTTCAGCCCCTCCGACTGCCGCGACCTGCACGACAAGTTCGGCAGGGCGTTCGAGGAAGCCTACCTGCGCTACGAGGACAAGGCGGCGCGCGGCGAGCTGAAGCTCTACAAGAAGATTCCCGCCGTGCAGCTGTGGCGCAAGATGCTCTCGATGCTCTTCGAGACCGGGCATCCGTGGATCACCTTCAAGGACCCGTCGAACCTGCGCAGCCCGCAGCAGCACGCCGGCGTGGTGCACAGCTCCAACCTGTGCACCGAGATCACGCTCAACACCTCCAGCGACGAGATCGCGGTCTGCAACCTCGGCTCGGTCAACCTGGTGGCGCACCTCGACGCGCAGGGTCGCCTCGACTTCGACAAGCTGAAGAAGACGATCCGCATCGCGATGCGGATGCTCGACAACGTCATCGACATCAACTACTACGCGGTCGACAAGGCGCGCAACTCCAACATGCGCCACCGCCCGGTGGGCCTCGGGATCATGGGATTCCAGGACTGCCTGCACAAGATGCGCGTGGCCTACGCGTCCAAGGAAGCGGTCGAGTTCGCCGACCGGTCGATGGAGATGGTGTGCTACGCCGCCTACTGGGCCTCCACCGAGCTCGCCGAGGAGCGCGGCCGCTACGCCAGCTTCCCGGGCTCCCTGTGGGACCGCGGGGTGCTGCCGCAGGACTCGCTCGACCTGCTCGCCGCCGAGCGCGGCGGCTACGTCGAGGTCGACCGTTCCTCCGCCCTCGACTGGCAGCCGCTGCGCGACCGGATCAAGAAGCACGGCATGCGCAACTCGAACTGCGTCGCGATCGCGCCCACCGCCACCATCGCCAACATCATCGGCGTGTCGGCCTCGATCGAGCCCACGTACCAGAACCTGTTCGTCAAGTCGAACCTGTCGGGCGAGTTCACCGTGGTGAACGAGTACCTCGTCGGCGACCTGAAGCGCAGCGGGCTGTGGGACGAGGTCATGATCGCCGACCTCAAGTACTTCGACGGCAACCTGGCGCGCATCGACCGCGCCCCGGCGGACCTGCGCCGCCTCTACGCCACCGCCTTCGAGGTGGAGCCGAAGTGGCTCGTCGAGGCCGGCGCGCGGCGCCAGAAGTGGATCGACCAGTCGCAGTCGCTCAACATCTACATGGGCGGCGCCTCCGGCAAGAAGCTCGACGAGACTTACAAGCTCGCGTGGCTGCGCGGCCTGAAGACCACGTACTACCTGCGCTCCATGGGCGCGACGCACGCGGAGAAGTCGACCAGCAAGGCGGGCGCGCTCAACGCCGTGCCGGCCGAGGGCGGGGCCTTCAGCGCTGCCGCCGATACCACCGCCCCGGTCGAGGGTGAGCCCAAGTTCTGCGCGATCGACAACCCGGAATGCGAGGCCTGCCAGTGAGCTCAGGAGCGCGCACGTGATCACGCTCGGCGGCCGCAGCTTTTCCGGCCCGTTCCTCCTGCCGCTGTGGTCGGCGCCGCGGGCGCCGAGCCTGTACGCGGTCATGGTGCCGGGCTGGCGGCTGCTGACGTTCCGCGCGCTGCACTTCGACCAGGCAGAGTCGCTCTCGGCCGACCGGATCAAGTCGCACCCGCGCTACGGCGAGTGGATCGCCGCCGCCGGCACGGAGTGGAACCTGTACATCGCGACGCACGAGATGTCCTTCTCTACCGACGGCCAGCGCCAGTCGGTGCAGCAGGACGTCGCGCGCGAATACCGGCCGGAGTTCAGCATTCCGGTCCCCAATCCCGAGCTTCCCGGCCTGCGCACGATGCTGCTCGCCCGGGCGCTCCGAACCCAGACCGAAAGATAGGACAGCTTCGATGCTCAACTTCGAGGAGGAAGGAAGCCTGAAGGCGATCCCCGGCCTGCAGCCGGCGGTGCCGAGCTTCGTGCCCCCGAGCGCGGCCAAGGAGGCACCGGCGGCGCTGCGCCGCGTCACCGTCGACGACAAGCGGGTCATCAACTCCAAGGCGGACGTCAACCAGCTGGTGCCGTTCAAGTACAAGTGGGCCTGGGAGAAGTACCTCGCGGCCTGCGCGAACCACTGGATGCCGCAGGAAATCAACATGAGCCGCGACATCCAGCTCTGGAAGGACCCGAATGGGCTGACCGAGGACGAGCGGCGCGTCGTGAAGCGCAATCTCGGCTTCTTCGTCACGGCCGACTCGCTGGCCGCGAACAACATCGTGCTCGGGACCTACCGCCACATCACCGCCCCCGAGTGCCGCCAGTACCTGCTGCGCCAGGCGTTCGAGGAAGCGATCCATACCCACGCCTACCAGTACATCGTCGAGAGCCTCGACCTCGACGAGAGCGAGATCTTCAACGCCTACCACGAGATCGCCTCGATCCGGGCGAAGGACGAGTTCCTCGTCCCGTTCATCGACGTCCTCACCGACCCGGCCTTCACCACCGGGACGCCCGAGGCCGACCAGAAGCTCCTCAAGAGCCTGATCGTGTTCTCCTGCCTGATGGAGGGCCTGTTCTTCTACGTCGGCTTCGCGCAGATCCTCGCGCTCGGCCGGCAGAACAAGATGACCGGCGCCGCCGAGCAGTACATGTACATCCTGCGCGACGAGTCCATGCACTGCAACTTCGGCATCGACCTCGTCAACACGATCAAGATGGAGAACCCGCACCTGTGGACGCCGCAGTTCCGCGAGGAGCTGCACGCGCTGTTCCGCCAGGCGGTCGAGCTCGAGTACAAGTACGCGGAGGACACCATGCCGCGCGGCGTGCTGGGGCTCAACGCGCCGATGTTCAAGGAGTACCTGCGCTTCATCGCCAACCGCCGCTGCCAGCAGATCGGCCTGGACACGCTCTACCCGGGCGCCTCCAACCCGTTCCCCTGGATGAGCGAGATGATCGACCTCAAGAAGGAGCGCAACTTCTTCGAGACGCGCGTCATCGAGTACCAGACCGGCGGCGCGCTGAGCTGGGACTAGGGATCGAAATGAAAGAAGAATGGGACGAAATGCGAATCACTGCCTGCAAGGCTGAAGACGACTACAAGCTGTGGCTGCGCTTCGAGGACGGACTCGAGGGCAGCGTGTTCCTCGGCAACCTGCTCGAGATCGGCGCCTTCCAGCTCTGGCGCGACGTGCGCGAGTTCGAGAAGGTCAGCGTCGACCCGGACACCGCGACGGTGACCTGGGAGGGCGGCATCCGCCTCGACGCGGACATCCTGTACCACGACGTCAAGCATGGCCATGAGATTCAGCACGCCGCCACGGGGAAACCCGCGGCGGCGGTTGAATAGTCCGGGCGGTATCGCCGGGCTTCCCGTAGTTCAACAACCTTGAAGGAGATTCAAGATGGCGAAGAAAAAAGCGAAAAAAGGCGGAAAGAAAAAGAAGAAGAAGAAAGCGTCAAAAAAGAAGAAAAAAGCGTCAAAAAAAGCTGGTAAGAAGAAGGCGGCAGGAAAAAAGAAATCCGCCAAGAAGAAGAAAAAGGCGGGAAAAAAGAAAAAGGCAAAGCAAGCCGCCAGACCTAAGGCCAGCCCCGCGGTAAGGATGATGAGCGCTCCGGTT
>DASZQH010000232.1:0-15208 GCA_035549805.1 Burkholderiales bacterium | reverse complement strand
TGGCCGCGCAGAACTTCAAGCAGCGCATCCGCAAGACGCTCGAATACTTCCACGCCGATCGCTTGAACTACGCGGTGGTCGGCACGCCAAACCGGCTCGAATACGATCAGGGCTTCTTCGTGAAGAACGGCGACGGCTCGGCGGACCTGAAGCCGATCGCGCACCTCTACAAGTCGCAGGTCTACCAGCTCGCCGATCACCTCGGCGTGCCCGGGGAGATCCGCAGCCGGCCGCCCACCACGGACACCTATTCGCTCGAGCAGACGCAGGAGGAGTTCTACTTCGGCATCCCGCTGCGCCAGCTCGACCTGTGCGTCTTCGCGCTGAACCAGGGCCTGCCCGCCGCCGAAGCGGCGGTCGCGCTCGGCCTGACCGCGGCGCAGGTGGAGGAGATCTACCGCGACATCGCCGGCAAGCGGCACGCCTCGCGGTACCAGCACGAGCCGCCGCTGCTCGTGGAGCAGCCGTGACCGACCTCGGCGCCGCGGCGCGCGCCCGCGCGGCCTGGCAGAGCGCCGCCGAGCCGAGGTCGCCGGCGCAGCCGATGCACCACACCGCCTGGTGGCGCCACATCCAGCGGGATTTCCAGCGCTACGCGGCCACCGGCGATTCCTGGGGCACCATCTTCCTGTCCCAGGGGTTCTGGGCGAGCACGGTCTATCGCGTCTCGTGCGCGGCGGTGAAGGGTGCGCGACCGGCGTTCCTGAGAAAGCCGCTGCGGATCTTCGCCGTGCTGGCGCAGAAGCTGATGGAGATCGTCACCGGCATCTGCATTCCGGCGCAGGCGCAGATCGGCGAGGGCCTCTACATCGGCCACTATGGCGGCATCATCCTGCCGCGCCACGGCCGCATCGGGCACAACTGCAGCTTCGCGCAGAACTCGACCATCGGCGTGGCGGGCACCGGCGACAACCGGGGCGCCCCCATCATCGGCAACCGCGTCTTCATCGGCGCGCATTCCGTGGTCGTCGGCAAGATCACCATCGGCGACGACGCGATGATCTGCGCCGGCTCCATCGTCACGCGCTCGGTTCCGCCGCGCGCGGTGGTGATGGGCAACCCGGCGCGCGTCGTGTCCTACGACGGCAGCTTCGACCACGTCTGCTACCCCGGCATGTCCGCCGATCCGGACCGGCTCGCCTCGCTCGATGCGGCCCGGGCGAACGGGCGCCGCAAGGACTAGCGCCCGGCGCGAAGCCGTTCACGCGTCCTTGCGACCATCGGAGCGGGTCCGCCCCAGATGCTCCGACCGTCGACCGCCGTCCTCACCTGCCTGAGCGCCGCCCTGGCGCTGGGGATGTCGGCTGAGTGCGGTGCGCAGGCGTACCGCCCGGCGCTCGCGGTGGAGGACGCGCCCGAGCTCCATCTTTCGCTCTCGCCCTCGGCCGTCGACGCGCTGAACCGCGAGTTCGAGGACGACTTCCGCACGCTCGACGCGTTCGGCGGCGGCCGGCGCGGGATCGACCGCTTTCCCCGCGGCCATGTCGCGGACGGGAACTGGAAAGTCTACGGACGCTT
Organism: Burkholderiales bacterium; assembly: GCA_035549805.1. Lineage (GTDB taxonomy): Bacteria > Pseudomonadota > Gammaproteobacteria > Burkholderiales > SG8-39 > SCGC-AG-212-J23. The sequence continues at coordinate 13,690 of DASZQH010000232.1, read as the reverse complement.
CTTCCTCGTGAACTTCCAGAACGAGATCGGCAACCCGACGGACGCGACGCGCATCACCTGGCGCCGCACCGGGCCGAGCATCAAGAAGTCCCGCATCTACATCGGCTTTCACCGCCGCTTCTAGCGGCGGCGATCCCGACGCTAGCGTCGGCGGTATTTCCGCAGGAACTCGGCCGACCAGGGCCGCGCGGCCACCAGCAGCGTGATGGGCGTGCGCTCGCCCGCCGGCAGCGGGGCGTCCTCGCTGCGCAGCGTGGAGAACTCCGCCGCGGCCTTGCGCAGGCGCTCCAGGAGGGCTGCCACGGAAGGCCGCGAGAGCGCGCCGTTCGCGAGGATCAGGAGCTCCGTATCCTTGTCGAAGCGCGAGCGGAAGAAGTCGGCCTGGAACTGCGCCTTGAACAGGCGCTGGATCGGCCCGTCCGGGATCCACGAGAAGGCGCGGCTCACCAGCAGGCGGATGCGGTTTCCGGGCAGCAGCTCGATGAACTTGAGCCGGTCCAGGCGCGCGAGCAGCCGCACGCATTCGGCAGGGGTCAGGGCGTACTTCTCGAGGATCTGCTCGAAGCTCCAGTGGTTGAGCGTGCACAGCGCCACCAGCATCAGCTTCGGGTTCGCCACGAGCTCCGCCTCCTGCTCGGCGGTGAGCCGGGAGATCACGGCCTCGCGCGGGGCGCTGAGGCGCGCGAGCTCGGAGAACTCGATGCCCGCGAGGTCGCAGACCGCGTCGAGCCGCGCGAGCGTGAACGCGCGCTGCGCGAACATGCGCTTGACGCTCGCTTCGCTCATGCGCAGGCCGCGCGCGACGACGGCGTAGGTGATGCCGCGCGCCTTCAGTTCGCGCTTGAGCGCATCGACGAGCATCGCGCTGCGGGCCATGCGGCGATCATGGGCCGGCGCACCGCCGGGGACAACTTGATAAAGGCTACGGGGCGACGGTGTCGATCGGGTGCGGGCGGAAGACGCCGAAGCCCTGCACGTAGCCGACGCCGAGCGCCTTGAGGCGCAGCAGCACGTCCTGCTCCTCGATGCATTCGCCCACGACCGCGACGCCGAGTGCCTCCGCGACCTTGACGATGGCCTCCACCTTGCGCACCGCCGCCTCGCTCGAGACGACGCGGCGCGTGATGGAACCGTCCACCTTGATGAAGTCCGGCCGCAGCGGCTTGAGCGGCGCGAACGAGGCGGCGCGGCGACCGAAGCCGTCCGCCATCAGGCCGATGCCGATGGTCCGCACCGCGGCGGAAAACGCCGCCACCGGGGCCGCCCTCGCCAGCAGATCGCTCTCGTCGATCTCGAACAGCAGGGCGGAGGGCGCGACGCGCGCGCCGACCAGCTCGCCGGCGACGAACCTGGGGAACTCCTCGTCCGCCAGCGTCTGCGCCGACAGGTTGATCGAGAAGCGGGGGATCTTCGAGCCGCGCGCGAGGCGCGCGAGCACCGCGCGCACGACCCAGCGGTCGAGCTGCGGCATCATGCCGTAGTGCTCGAACACCGGGAGGAACTCCCCCGGCGGCAGCATCGCGCTTTCTTCCTCGCGCAGCCGCACCAGCACTTCGGCGACGGGGTGGGTGGCGCCGCCTTTCAGGGAGCGGATCGGCTGGCAGTAGAGGGTGAGCTCATTCTTCTCCAGCGCCGCGCGCAGCCGGGCCGGCGGATCGTCCCAGCCCGCCAGCGCATTCCCCATCTGGTCGAAGATCTTCTCGTCCATCGCCCCGCCCGAGCCGATATTCGCACAGGCGGGCGGCGCGGACCTAGCCGAGGCGGCGCAGGACCTCGGTCAGGGCTTCCAGGCTGAAGGGCTTGCGCAGCACCGCGTCGGCGCCGATCTCGGGCGCGACCTCGAGGTAGTCCCTCGTCGCCACCATGCCGCCGCCGGACATCGCGACGATACGGATGCGAGGCCACTCGCGCCGGAAGGCTTCGATGGTCTCGATGCCGTCCTTGCCGGGCATGAAGATGTCGGTGATCAGGACCTCGGCGGGACGGCTGCGCTGGATCTCCATCGCCTGCTGCCCGTCCCGCGCGCCCTCCGAGTCGTGCCCGAGGCGCAGGAGCAGCATGCGCAGCGAGTCGCGCATGTCGGCGTTGTCGTCGACGACCAGGATCCGCATGCGCGCCTCAGCCGGCCTGGCCGGCGTGCTCGCGAGTGAGCTCCGCGCGCGCCTCGGCCTCGCGTTGCCGCGGGTCGCGGCAGATCTCCCAGCTGTAGTGGCTCGGGCAGGGGCCGCGGCCGGTTTCGGCGCGGTCCAGGTGATCGGCCAGGCGGGCGCGGATGGTATCGCTGCCGCCGCTGGCGTGGCCGATGCAGAGCAGGCTCTCTTCGTCCCAGAGGGCGTACACCCCGGCGGTCTCCGGCGCATCCGCGACCATCGAGGCCCTGAAGGGCCATCGGCGAGCAAGCTTCCTCATCATCCTCTTGCGTTAGTCTCGATGGGTCGCCATTCTCCGCCCGGGGACCGGCAGGCGAAATCGCCGCGCCCCGATTTTGTAGTGGAGGTTGTTCGACATTTTGTCGATTCCGCTCGACAGTCCGTCCCCGAAAGGTCGCCTGATGGCCCGTCTCATCATCGCCGTGATCATCGCGCTCGTCGCGCTGGTGGGCTACTTCACCAAGACGAGCGTCAACCCGCTCACCGGGGAGTCGCAGCGCGTCGCGCTCAGCCCGGAGCAGGAGATCGCGCTCGGCCTGAAGAGCGCGCCGGAGATGGCGGCGCAGATGGGCGGGCTGTCGCGCAACGAGGAGGCGCGCGCCCTGGTGCGCCGCGTCGGGGAGCGGCTCGTCAGCCGCAGCCTCGCCGCGAAGAGCCCGTACAAGTACAGCTTCCACGTCCTCGCCGACCCGCGCACCGTCAACGCCTTCGCCCTGCCGGGCGGGCCCATCTTCATCACCGAGGCGTTGCTGCGGCAGCTGAAGACCGAAGGCGAGCTCGCCGCGGTGCTCGGTCACGAGATCGGGCACGTGATCGCGCGCCACTCCTCGGAGCGCCTCGCGAAGCAGCAGCTCACGCAGGGGCTGGTCGGCGCGCTCGTGGTGGGCACCGGCGACTACACCACGGCGCAGATCGGGCAGATGGTCGGCGGCATCATCCACATGAAATATGGAAGGGAAGACGAGCTGGAGTCCGACGCGCTCGGAATCCGCATCGCCGCGGAGGCCGGCTACGACCCGCGGGCGATGGTGCGCGTGATGGAGGTCCTCGCCAAAGCCTCCGGCGGGTCCCGCCAGCCGGAGTTCGTCTCCACACATCCCGCGCCGGAGAATCGCGCCGCGCGCATCCAGGAAGAGATCGCCAGGCGCTTCCCGGGCGGCGTGCCGCCGGGCCTCGCGCCCTGAGCTTCCCGAGGCGCGCACGCAACGCTGACCGGGGGCTTGCGCGGAGGCATGCCCTTTGCCTACGCTGTGCCCGTGCACATCGACGTCGCCCGGCAGGCTTACCGGCGCTATGCCGGCTTCTACGACGCCTTGTTCGGGCCGATCCTGCAGCCGGGGCGCCGCGCGGTGATCGACGCGCTCGGCTGCCGTCCCGGGGAGCGCATCCTCGAGGTGGGGGTCGGCACCGGGCTCTCGCTGCCGATGTACCCGTCCTGGGTGACGCTCACCGGCATCGACGTCTCCAGTGAAATGCTGGAGAAGGCGCGCCTGCGCGTCGCGCGCCGGCGCCTGCAGAACGTGGAGGCGCTGCTCGAGATGGACGCGGAGCACATGAGCTTCGCCGACGGCGCATTCGACCGCGTGGTCGCGATGTACGTGGTCTCCGTGGTCCAGCACCCCGAGCGCATGATGGCGGAGCTGCGCCGGGTCTGCCGGCCCGGCGGGGAAATCCTGGTGGTAAACCACGTCCGATCGCAGAACCCGGTGCTCGGCGCGGTCGAGAAGGGCCTCGCGCCGCTCTCGGCCAAGCTCGGCTGGCATCCCGATTTCGAGCTGGCGAAGATCCTCGCCGCCGGGGGAACGCTCCTCGAGATGTCGAGCGTGGGCCTGCTCTGGAAAGTCCTGCGTTTCAGGAACGCGTAGCCCGCCGGTGCAGTATAACGGCGGCATGAATCTCCCCGACATCGAGCACGCCGCGGACATCGCCTATCGGCAATCCGGAAAGGCGCGGGCGCGCGACGTGGTCCTGCTGCACGGCATCGGCTCCACTTCCGCAGTGTGGCGCGCGCAGTTCGCGACGCTGGGCGAGCACTACCGCGTCGTCGCCTGGAGCGCGCCGGGATACCACGACAGCCTGCCGCTGCCGGGCGAGAGCCCGCCGGCGAGCGCCTACGCGGACGCCCTCGCCCGGTTGCTCGATGCGGTCGGCGTGAGCGAGGCGGACTTCGTGACCAACTCTTGGGGAACGTTGTGCGCGCTCGCGTTCGCGAGCAGCTATCCCAAGCGCGTGCGCTCGCTCGTCCTGGGCGGTCCTACCGTGGGCGCGCACGGCCTGTCTCCCGAGCAGCGCGAGAAGCTCGCCGCGGAGAGGATTGCGCGGGTGCGCAGCGTGGGGCTGGCCAGGATGCGCGAGCAGGATGCGCCGCGGCTGGTCGCCGCCAGCGCGACGCCCGACGCGGTCGACTGGGCGAAGCGGGGCGTGCCGGGCGAGGCACCGAGCGCGGAAGGCTACTGCCAGGCGGCGCGGATGCTGTACGCGACCGACGGCGTCGCGCTGATCGCGCCCCTCCCGCATCCCGTCCTCGTCATCTCGGGGACCGAGGACGTGGTGACGCCGCCGGAGAAGAATGCCAAGCGCCTCGCCGAGGCGGCGCGCAACGGGCAGCTCGCGATGATCGACGCCTGCGGACACCTGCCGCACGTCGAGCAGCCCGGACGCTTCAATGCGCTGGTCCTGGACTTCCTCGAGGGACGATGAAGCACGATCCCAGCACGGGCGCGCTGCCCTTGCAGCCCGGCAAGCCGGCCGAGACGATCGAGGAGGCGCTGCTCTCGCGCCGATCGCTGCGTGCCTTCCGTCCGGATCCGGTGGCGCGCGAGACCGTGGAGCGCATCCTCGCGCTCGCGAGCCGCGCGCCCTCCGGCACCAACGTGCAGCCCTGGAAGGTGCACGTCGCCGCCGGCGCGGTGCGCGAGCGCATTGCGGCCGAGATGACCGCGGAGTTCATGGCGCACGGCGAAGAGGGCTGGTCGTCGAGCTACGCCTACTACCCGACGAAGTGGCGCGAGCCCTACCTCGGGCGCCGCCGCAAGCTGGGGTGGGACCTCTACGGCCTGCTCGGCATCGGCAAGGGCGACCGGGAGCGCACGAAAGTCCAGCACGCGCGCAACTTCCGCTTCTTCGACGCACCGGTCGCGCTCTTTTTCGTCATCGACGACGATCTCGAGAAGGGCTCCTGGCTCGACTACGGCATGTTCCTGCAGAGCGTGATGCTCGCCGCGCGCGCCTTCGGCCTGGACACCTGCCCGCAGGCGGCGATCGCGCGCGCGCACGAGGTGCTGCGCCGTCACCTGCCGATCGCCGCGCACGAGGTCGTGGTGTGCGGCATGTCGCTCGGCTACGCGCGCGGCGACGCGGTGGAGAACGCCCTGGTCACCGAGCGCGAGCCGGTGGGCGGCTTCGCGAGCTTCCACGGCTTCTAGCCGATGATGTTCGCCTCGCGAAGGGGGCGATTCTCGAGGACTCTTCGAAACCCGAGCTCGCCCAGATCCAGCGTTGCGAATTTGTCGAAGAGAATCAATTCGGCCAGTCCGCGGCCGGCGCCGGCGGCGTGCTGCATGCCGTGGCCGGAGAAGCCGTTGATGAACCACAGGCCCGGCGCCGCGGGATGCGCGCCGACGATGGCGTTGTGGTCGAAGAGGTTCATCTCGTAGTAGCCGGCCCAGGCGCGCTCGACGCGCAGCGCCTCGAACGCCGGCACGCGGTGCGCCATGCGCGCCCAGAGCGCCTCGTCGAACTCGGCGAGGTTCGGCTCCAGGGGCAGGTCGTCGGCGTCGAGCGCGGGCTCGTCCCCCGCGATGAACACGTCGCCGTCCGGGCGGAACCAGAAGTTGGTCGGGTCGACGAGGAGCGGGCAGCGCGGCAGCTTCGCGGGGCAGGAGAGGACGAACACCGTGCGCCGCCGCGCATGGACGGGAAGGTCGATTCCCGCCGTCGCCGCGAGCCGCTGCGCCCACGGGCCCGCGGCGTTGACGACGTTCCGGCACTCGATTCTCTCGTCTTGCAGTCGAATGCAGTTCCTTTCCAGGGCAAGCGCTTCCTGATACACGACCTTCGCGCCTTGCTTGCGGGCCGACTGGAGGAAGAAAGCATGCAGCGCCTGGCCGTCGAACCAGCCTTCGCCGGAGAGCCCGAGCGCGCCCTGCTCGACGTCGTCGACATTCAGCCAGGGGAATCTGTGCCGCAGCTCTTCTCTTCCCAGGAGCGCCACGTCGGCCCCGTTCGCACGCTGGATCGCGTGCAGCTTCGAAAAGTCGGAACCGAGGTACAGGTAGCCGCTTTCGTTGAACGCGATACCGTGCTCGCGCAGGAACTGCGCGCCGAAGAGCGACAGCCGGATGTTCACCGCGCTCGAGAACTGCTGGCGTACCGAGCTCGCGGAAAGCGCGGAGGAGGCGCGCGCGAAGGTGCGGTCGCGCTCGACGAGGACGACGGACAGGCCGGGGCGCAGGCGCGTCAGCCAGTACGCGACCGAGGCGCCCATCACGCCCGCGCCGACGATGCCGACGTCGATCACCGCGCCTTGAGCGCCTCTTCGTAGACCAGCCGCGCGGCGACCGCGTCCTCGACCGCCTGGCCGAGCGACTTGAAGATCACGGTCGTACCCGCCCCCGGGGCCGGCGCGGTGCCGGCAAGGATTTCGCCGATCTCCGCGTAGACGGGCGCTCCGGAGAGGATCACGTCGCCCGACTCGTGCAGCGCGGACTCGCGGCTGTCCGCGACGATGACGTTGCGCATCGCCGCGTCGTCGAGCTCGCGCCAGGTCGGGCGCGGCGCACCGACGGCGGCGACGAACGCGCCGGGTTCGAGCCATTCGCCTTTCAGCACCGGCTCGGAGGCGTTGGTGACGGTGCAGACGATGTCCGCGCCGCGCACCGCTTCCTCGGCGCTGCGGCACGCGCGGCCGCCCGTGTCCCGCGCGCAGCGGGCGACGTTGTCGGGGTTGCGGCTCCAGATCCGCAGCTCGCGCACCGGGCGCACCGCGCGCAGCGCGAGCGCGTGGCTGCGCGCGAGGGCGCCGCTGCCGAGCATCGCCACCACCTTCGGGCCGGGAGGCGTCAGCGCGTCGGCGGCGACCGCGGAGGCGGCAGCGGTGCGCAGCTCCGTGATCCACGTGCCGTCCATCACCGCGACGGTACTGCCGTTGGACGGGTCGGTCAGGACGATGGTGGCGAGCAGCGTCGGCAGGCCGCGCGCGGCGTTGCGCGGCATCAGCGTGATCAGCTTGGTGGCGAGCGTGTTGCCGGCGAGCGCGGGCTTGAGGAAGAGCAGGCCCTGCTCGGCGGGAATCTCCATCACGAGGCGCATCGGCTGCACCACCTTGCCGGCGGAGAGCTCGACGAGCGCGTGCCGGATCGCGGGTAGCAGTGCCTCGAGCCGGAGATGGCGCCGCACCGCGGCGTCGTCCAGGTGCAGCGTCACGAGCTGCAGGAAAGCGCCGAGCAGCCGGCGCGATGGCGCGCCCACTCGGGGCGGCGCGCGGCGAGATCCTCGTGCTCCGGCTGCTCGTCGTAGGGTCGCTCGAGCACGCGCATCAGGCGCTCCAGGACTGCGGTGTCGCCGCGCTGCTCGATGGCGTCGATCGCGAGCTGGGCCAGGTAGTTGCGGAAGACGTAGCGGGGATTCGCGGCGCGCATCCGCTCGACGCGATCCGCCACGCCCTCCACCCGGACGCGATAGCGGCCGAGCCAGGCGTCCCACGCCGAGCGCGTCGCCTCGTCGGGCTCGGCGTAGAAGGCGGGACGCAGCGCCTCGTGCGAGCGCGCGTGCGCGAGGTGCCGGAAGACGAGCGTGAAGTCGGTTTCCGCGCGGCGCAGGAGCTCGAGCAGGTCCTTCACCAGCGCCTCGTCCTCGGGCCGGTCGAGCGCCGGCACGCCTAGCTTCGCCGCCAGCGCTTTCTGCCAGCCGGCGTTGAACGTTTCCGCGTAAAGCGTGAGCGCGTCTTCGAGCGGCTTTTGCTCGGGCGCGAGCGGTAGCAGCGCCTCGGCGAGGCGCGCCAGGTTCCATTGCGCGATGTGCGGCTGGTTGCCGTAGCAGTAGCGCCGCCCTTCGGCATCCGTCGTGTTCGGCGTCCACAGCGGGTCGTAGCCCTCCAGCCAGCCGTAGGGGCCGTAGTCGATGGTGAGGCCGAGGATCGACATGTTGTCGGTGTTCATCACGCCGTGCACGAAGCCAAGGCGCATCCAGTCCACCATGAGCAGCGCGGTGCGACGGCAGACCTCGGTGAAGAACTGCGCGTACGACAGCCCGGGGTAGTGCCGCGCAATGGTGTAGTCGGCGAGCTTGGCCAGAGCGTCGGTTTCGGCGGAAGCGGCGAGGATCTGGAAGTTGCCGAAGCGCACGAACGTGGGCGCGACGCGGCACACGACCGCGCCGGGCTCCGGCCGCGGATTGCCGTCGTAGAACATGTCGCGCACCACCGACTCGCCGGTGGCGACGAGGCTCAACGCCCGCGTCGTCGGCATGCCGAGCGCGTGCATCGCTTCGCTGCACAGGAACTCGCGCAACGAGGAGCGCAGCACGGCGCGGCCATCCGCGGTGCGGGAATAGGGCGTGCGCCCCGCGCCCTTGAGCTGCAGCTCCTGACGGCTGCCGTCGCGCGCCACGACCTCCGCCAGCGTGATCGCCCTGCCGTCGCCGAGCTGGCCGGCCCAGTGCCCGAACTGGTGGCCGCCGTAGCGGGCCGCGTACGGCTCCATGCCGGGCAGCACCCGGTTGCCGCCGAGCAGCTCGACCATCGGGTCGCGTTCCTGCTGTCCCGGGCGCTCGATCCCGAGGCGCTCGCCCATGTCCGTGGACCACGCGAGCAGGCGCGGCGCCGCCACCGGCGTCGGCTCGACCCGGGTGTAGCAGGCGTTGCGGACCTGGCGGGGCACATTGGTCCGGACCGGATCTCCCGGAAGCGCGGCGACGAAGCTGTTCTCGACTTTCATGATCCGTTCGACTTTAACGCAACGAGCGCGCGGCGACGCGGGTGCAATGGTTGCTTGAGGACCCCCATGAAGTTCGCCTGGCCGGCCATGCTGTGGACGCTGCTGGCGCTGCCCCTGCTCGCGGGGGCGTACGCGCTGTACGCCGCCCGCCGCCCGCCTCCCCGGCTGCGCATGGTCGCCGAGGCCATCAACACCGCCGCGACGCCGGCCCGCCACCTGCCGGCCGCCCTGCTGCTCGGGGCGATCGGCTTCCTGCTGCTTTCGGCGGCACGGCCGTCGGCGGTGCTGCCGCTGCCTTCCCATCACGAGACCGTGATCCTCGCGATCGACGTGTCGCACAGCATGCGGGCGGAGGACATCTTTCCCACTCGGCTCGCGGCGGCGCAGGAAGCGGCGAGGGCGTTCGTGGCGCGGCAGCGGCCGCAGACGCGCATCGGCATCGTCGCGTTCTCGGGCGAGGCGCCGCTCGTCCAGGCGCCGACGACCGATCGCGACGCGCTGCGGGACGCGATCGATGCGCTGCACACGCAGGACGCCACGGCGATCGGTGCCGCGATCGTCACTTCGGTGCGTGCGCTGTTCCCGGAGGACGGGCTGACGGCCGCGGCGCCGGGCTCCTACACATCCGCCGCGGTGATCCTGATGACCGACGGGCAGAACACCGCCGGCCCGGACGCGAGCGAGGCGGCGGCATTTGCCGCGGAGCGGGGCGTGCGCGTCTACACCGTCGGCTTCGGCACACCGCACGGCGCGACCGTCGGCGGCCCCGGATGGGCGGTGCACGTCTTCCTCGACGAGCGGCTGCTGCGTGAGATCGCCGATACGACGCGCGCGGAGTACCTGCACGCGGAAACGGCGGCGGAGCTCAAGCACGCGTACGCGACGCTCACCTCGCGGCTGGTCCTGGAGGGGCGCAGCACCGAGATCACCGCGTTCCTGTGCGCGCTCGCGGCACTCGCCGCCGTGCTGGCGGCCGGGATCTCGCTCGCGTCCTTCGCGCGCGTCGCCTAGGCGGCCGCGGACTCGCGATAGTGCCGGGCGCGGCGCAACGCGTCCTGCCGCTGCCGCTTCTGTGTCGCGAGGACGGTCTCCTGGCGCCGCGCGAGCCACGCGCCGAGCGCCATGAGGGCGAGCCCGGGAATGGCGATCACCAGGCCGGTGACGAGGTCGCTGGTGACGAGGGTGACCTTGCGGGCGAGGAACCAGGCTTCCACCGCGTCGGCCCACGGCACGTGCACGCCGGGGAGGGCCACCGCCGCCGCGGCCGCGGGCAAGAGCGCGCGCAGCACGAACGCCATGACCGGGATCAGCCCGGCCGTGACCAGCAGGAAGCCGAAAACCCAGGCGGCCCTCGCGCGGTGAGTGCGGGCGGAGGAGTTCATCGGCGCTCCTGTCTTCGCATGGGGCCCACAGGATGCCGCATGCGCCCGACGCCCGCTCGGCGCGCCGCTAGCTCGCCCGGACTGCCGCCGCGCGGCGACAGCGCGGTCAGACCGTGGTGATGCCGTGGCGGATGGCGAACTTCACCAGGCCGGGCAGGTCGTCGATCTGCAGCTTGAGCATGATCCGGCTGCGGTAGGTGTCCACGCTCTTCGGCGACAGGCCGAGGAGCGCCGCGGCCTCGTTGCTGGTGTAGCCGTCGACGATGAGGCGCAGGACCTGGCGCTCGCGGGGGCTGATCCGCTCCAGCGGATGGTCGGCATGCGCGTGCGAGTACTCCTCGAAGCCGGCCGCGGAGATCTTCTCGCTCAGGTACAGGCGGCCGGCGCGCACGATGCGGATCGCCGCGACCAGCTCCGCGCCCGCGGACTCCTTCAGCACGTAGCCGTTCGCCCCGGCGCGCAGCGCCTGGTAGATGTGCTCGGAGCTGGCGTGCATCGAGAGCATGAGGATGTGCGTGCCGGGGCACAGGTCATGCACCTGCCGCGCCGCCTCGATGCCGTCCAGCCCGGGCAGGGCGATGTCGATCACAGCGACGTCGGGCGGGGTCTCGCGGCAGAACGCGAGCGCGCCGGCCGCGTCGCCGAAGCTGCCCACCACCTGCATGTCCCCCTGCGTGAGCAGCAGGCCGCACAGGCCTTCCCGGACCATCGCGTGGTCGTCGACGAGCAGGACGCTAGTGCGCATGCGCGTCGCTCGCGGGCACTTCGACGACCAGGCGCGTGCCGCGCCCCGGATGCTCGATGCGCAGGAACCCGCCGCATGCCTCCGCGCGCTCGCGGATGGTCGGCAGGCCCCAGCCGCCGCGGCGCGACTTGCGCGCGCCGAGCGGCTCGGGGAAGCCCCGGCCGTCGTCTTCCACGCACAAGCGCAGGCGGTCCGGCTGCCGCTCGATGCGCACGCGGATCGCGGTTCCGCCGCTGTGCTTGGCCGCGTTCGTGAGCGCCTCCTGGACGATGCGGAACAGCGACACCTCCACCACGCCGGGCAGGCGGCGCAGCGCGCCGGCGCACTCGACCGAGGTGCGGATCGAAGTCCGGGCCTGGAACTCCGCCGCGTAGGCGCGCAACGCGGGAAGCAGGCCGTACTCGTCGAGCTCGGGGGGGCGCAGCTCGCCCATCACGCCGCGGATCGCCTCGATCGTCTTCTCCACCGTGCGCTGCATGCTCGCGACCTGCGCGAGCGTCTTCTCGTCGCCGCCCCCGCCGAGGGCGTTGGCGATGTTCGCGAGCCAGATGCCGAGCGCGGTGAGGTTCTGGCCGATCAGGTCGTGCAGCTCGGAGGAGACGCGCTTGCGCTCCGACTCCTGCGCCGCCATCAGCCGGTCGAGCAGCGCGCGCACTTCCTCGGCATGCTGGCGCGCAGCGCTCTCCGCCTCGACGCGTTCCGTGATGTCGATGGCGGTGCCCGCGACCCCGACCGCGCCCGAGCCGTCGGCGAGGGGAAATCGCGTCGACAGCCAGTGGTGGATCTCGCCTTGCGGCGCGACCGGCGCGCTCTCCGTGGCCTGCAGCGTGCGCCCCTCGCGCTGGACGACCTGGTCGTTGTGCCAGCTCCTGCGCACCGCCTCCGCGGCCGCCTCGGGCCAGCACTCGAGGTCGCTGCGCCCGATCAGCTCCTCGCGCGTCTTCTTCAGCTTCTGCAGGAAAGGCTCGCTGACGTACGTGTAGCGCAGGGCGCCGTCCTTGATCCAGGCGACGGCGGGCGAGTGGTCCATGAAGAGCTGGAAGCGGCGCTCGGACTCGCGCAGCGCTTCCTCGGCGCGGCGCTGCAGCGTGATGTCGCGCCCGATGCCGCGGTAGCCCGCGAACGCGCCGTCGGCGGCGAAGATCGGCTCGCCGCTGGTGGAGACCCAGCTCTTCGCGCCGTGCTCGTCCCGCTGGCACAGCACGAGATCCCTGAAGGGAAGGTGCGCCTCGAGAGTGCGGCGGTGCGCGGCCCAGTCCGCCTCGGTCATGTTGATGAAGCCGAGCTCCCAGCGCTTCAGGCCGAGGCGCAGCGGCACGAGGGCCCGCGCCGCGGCGCTCGCGTGCGTGATCGCCGTGAACCGGAACTGCGCATCCTGCTCCCAGTACCAGTCGGAGGAGAGCGCGAGCAGGCTGCGGAAGCGCGATTCGCTCTCGAGCAGCGCGGCGGTGCGCTCGCCGACCGCCTCCTCGAGCCGCTGGCCGGCGCGCACCTGGTCGTCGATGTCGGTGCAGGTGCCGAACCAGCGCAGGATCGTGCCGCGCGCGCCGCGCAGCGGGAGGGCCCGGCCGTGGTGCCAGCGATACTCGCCGTCGTGCCGGCGCAGGCGATACTCGACGTCGAACCGCGCGCCGCTGCGCAGGGAGCGACGCCACTTCTCGAGGCATGCCGCGAGGTCCGTCGGATGGATGACGTCCTGCCAGCCTTCGCCGGAAATCTCCTGCAGGCTCCGTCCCAGATAGTCGCAGCAACTCCGGTTGCAGAACTCGAGCTCGCCGCCCGCGTTCGTGGCCCAGACCATGTGCGGGATCGTCTCGAAGACCAGCCGGTAGTCGCCGGCGGCTTCGAATGAGGGGTGACTGATCGCGATGTCGTCCAAGCGCCCTCCTGTGGCAGGACAAACTTTAACTGCGCCGCGGCTCGTTTCACACGCCGCGCGGGACCCCAGGTTTCACTCGGGAGAATGGATCGCGGGATAACTGTCGTCAAGAATCCCCTACAGCATTTCCCTACAACTCACTGCCGTCATTGTTCGCTATTCTCGCGCGATAACGACACACCCTTACTCGAATAAAACAACGGGGGATCTCCCATGCCGGGGAGGAAGCTGACGCGAGGACCCGGTGTCGCGCTGTGGCTCGCTGCGACGGCGTGCGCGCTGCCCGCCTCGGCCCAGCAGGGGAGTGCCGGTCTCGCCGACCTCAGCCTCGAGGAGCTCGCCGAGCTCGAGGTCACGTCGGTGTCGCGCCGCGCCGAGCGCATCCTCGACGCCCCGGCTTCCATCTACGTCATCACCGCCGACCACATCCGCCGCGCGGGCGTCACCACGCTGCCCGAGGCGCTGCGGCTCGCGCCGACCCTCCAGGTCGCGCGCATCGATGCGTCGCAGTACGCGATCAGCGCTCGCGGGTTCAACAACGCGGTCGGCAACAAGCTGCTCGTGCTGGTCGACGGCCGCACCATCTACACGCCGCTCTT
>DASZQH010000231.1:0-4583 GCA_035549805.1 Burkholderiales bacterium | reverse complement strand
CTCGGGATCAGCTCGGTATAGCGCGAGAAGATCTGCAGCGAGACCGGGAAGATGAGGATCGCGACCGAGAACGCGAGAAGCGCGCGCAGCCCGGCCGCGTACCAGCCGACGAGTTTCCGGTACAACGACTACTTGACGGCGCTGATCTTGGCGAGGAGCTCGGAGGCGCCGATCTCCTTGGCGTACTCCGCCATCACCGGGTCGACCAGCTTCTTCATCTGCGCGCGGTCGGCGAACGGGATGCGCTTCAACTTGCCTTCCTTCTCCAGCTTGACGAGCTTCGCCTCGTCCTCGCTCGACTCGACCTGCCGGCCGTAGGCGCCGGCTTCCTTGCCGGCCTTGAGCACCGCGGCCTGCATGGCCTTGTCGAGCTTCTTGAACGTCTTGGTCGAGAAGCAGAGCGGGCGGATGGTGATCGCGTGCTGGGTCATCGAGAGCTGCGGCGCGACCTCGTAGAACTTCATCGACTCCACGCCCGCGGCCTCGTTCTCGCCCGCGGCGATGACGCCGTTCTGGATCGCGTTGTAGACCTCGTTGTAGGCGATCACGGTCGGCGCCATGCCCGCGGCGGCGAAGGTCTTGGACCAGATCGGCGCGCCCTGGACGCGCACCTTGAGGCCCTTCATCTCCTGGAGGTTGCGCACCGGCTTGTTGACGAAGATGTTGCGCGTGCCGCCGCCGGCGTAGCCGATCAGCATCACCTCGGCCTTCTGGTTGATCTCGTCGGCGACCGGCTTGAGGAGGTCGGCGTCGAGCACCTTGTTCCAGTGCGCGAGGTCGCGGAACAGGAACGGCGCGTCGATGAACGGCGCCGCCTTGGAGAACGTCGACATGTGCGCCGGCGAGACGATCGCGTAGTCCACCGCCTTGCCCTGCGCCATGTACTCGAAGTACTGCTTCTCGAGGCCCAGCTCGCTGTTCTTGTGCAGCACCCAGGTGGTCTTCTTGCCGGAATACTTGTCGACCAGCTCCTGGAAGCGCACCAGCGCCTTGGTGAAGGCGTGGTCGTCGTTGAACTGCGAGGCGCCGTGCAGCGTCATCTGCGCGCCGGCGTTTCCAGAAAGGATCAATCCCAGGACGGCGAAACCGAGCTTCTTCATGATGCGTTCCTCTCCTCTTTCACGGTGATGCGCCAGAGTGTACGCGGATCGTCCGGGTCGGTGAGCGTCGCCGAGTGCAGCAGCGAGGCGTTGTCCCAGATCACCACGTCGCCGACCCCGTACTTCAGCCGGCATTGGTACTTCTGCTGCGTTGCATGAACCTTGAGCTCGTCGAGCAGGTCGACCGCCTCGTCCTCGGGCATGCCCTCGATGCCGAAGGAGCTGCCCGAGACCGCATAGAGGGCGGTGCGGCCCGTGATGGGATGCTTCCTCGCGACGGGATGGCGCACCCAGGCCATCTTCTTCTCCTGGTCCTCGGTGAGGACGGAGGCGACGGTGCGGGAGGCCTTGTTCAGGTCGTCGCGATTGCCGTAGTGGTGCAAGGCGACCAGGCCCTCGATGGTTTTCTTCAGGGAAGAACTCAGCCCCTCGTAAGCGGCGTACTGGTCCGCAAAGAGCGTGTCGCCGCCCTTCTTCGGCACCTGGATCGAGTACAGCATCGTCGCCCGGGCCGGCACCTCCAGGTACGAGTAATCGGTATGGAAGTACGTCCCGGCATCCGCGAGCCCGGTCGGCTTCCCGTCCTTCTGCACGTTCGACAGGATGAGGATGTCCGGGTGCTCGGGATGATGGAACTGGTCGATCACATGCGGCTCTGCTTTCCCGAATTTTCTTGAGAATTCCAGATACGAGGAAGGCGTGAAGCGCTGGTCGCGAAACACCAGCACCTGGGATGCGAAGAAAGCGTCCCACACCTCGCGGAAGTCCGCGGGGATCGCGTCGGCCTCGGCGCCGAAGGCGTCGGTGAGCTTTCTCAGCTGCATCCGTGGGTGGCCAGCAGCTGCTTCATGCGCGTGCAGGCGAGCGCGGGATCCTGCAGCAGGCCGGCCGCATCCGCGAGGCGGAAGAGCTCGGCGAAGTGCAGGATGCTGCGCGCCGACTGCTGGCCGCCGACCATGACGAAGTGCTCCTGGTGGCCGTTCAGCCACGCCATGAACACCACACCCGTCTTGTAGAAGCGCGTCGGGGCCTTGAAGATGTGGCGGGACAGCGGGACCGTGGGCCCGAGCACGTCGTGGTATTCGGTAGTCTTGTTTTCTGAAAGATAAGTCAAAGCCTGCGAGGCCGCCGGGGCGATCGAGTCGAAGATGCCGAGCAGCGCGTCCGAGTAGCCCTGCGCATCGCCCTCGATCAGCTCGGCGAAGTTGAAGTCGTCGCCGGTGTACATGCGCACGCCCTTCGGCAGCTTGCGGCGCATGACGATCTCCTTGTCCTTGTCCAGGAGGGAGATCTTGATGCCGTCCACCTTCGCAGCGTTCTTCTGCAGGACCGAGAGGCAGACGTCCATGGCGGCAAGGTGATCCTTCCTGCCCCAGTATCCTTCCAGCGCGGGATCGAACATCTCGCCGAGCCAGTGGATGATCACCGGCTGCTTCACCTGGCCGAGGATGCGGTCGTAGACCTTCGCGTAGTCGTCGGGCGAGGCGGCGCTCGCGGCGAGCGCGCGGCTCGCCATCAGGATGATGCGCCCGCCCAGCTTCTCGATCGCGCCGCACTGCATCTCGTAGGCGGCGACGATGTCTTCGAGGGAATGCTTTCCGGTCGAAAGGTGGTCCGTGCCCGCGCCCGACCAGACCTCGTAGCCTTTCGCTTCCTTGAGCGATTTCTCGATGAGAAGAAGGGAGGACGCCCAATCCAGGCCCATGCCGCGCTGCGCGGTGTCCATGGCCTCGGCGATGCCGAAGCCCCAGGACCCGAGGTGGCGGCGATAGGCGAGCGTGGCGTCCCAGTCGATCGCGGCGTCGAGCCAGGGCTCCCTGGCGGAGAGCGGATCGGCGACCACGTGCGCCGCGGCCAGCGCCTTGCGCGTGAAGGGCTTCTGCGGCCGCTGGAAGGGCTTCGGTTCTCTCACCTGGAACTCTTCCATGCGCCCTGAAGCGCTCGGCAGCCGGATGCTCTGGAACGCGTCCCGTTTCATGCCTTGAGCTCCGGAACGTCGATCCAGCGCCGCGCCGCCCAGCTCTTCAGGCCGAGCTCGGCGAGCTGCACGCCCTTCGCGCCTTCGAGGAGGTTCCAGCGGAACGCGCCCTCGCCCGCGACGTGCTTGAGGAAAAGCTCCCACTGCACCTTGAACGCGTTGTCGTACTCGCCCTGCGGGACCTCCTTCCAGCCGGCGTAGAAATCGATCGGCTGCGGGATGTCCGGGTTCCAGACCGGGCGCGGCGTGTCCTGCCACGACTGCACGACGCAGTTGCGCAGGCCCGCGACCGCGGAGCCGTCGGTGCCGTCGACCTGCAGGGTAAGAAGATCGTCGCGCCGCACGCGCGTCGCCCACGAGCAGTTGAAGTGCGCGATCACGCCCTTCTCGAGCTCGAAGGTGGCGTACGCGGCGTCGTCCGCCGTGGCCTTGTAGCGCCGGTTCTGCTCGTCATAGCGCTGCGGGATGTGCGTGGCGCCGCGGCAGGACACCGCCTTCACCTTGCCGAACAGGTTGTCGAGCACGTAGCGCCAGTGGCACAGCATGTCGAGGATCATCCCGCCGCCGTCCTGCTTGCGGTAGTTCCACGACGGGCGCTGCGGCGCCTGCCGCTCGCCTCCCTCGAAGACCCAGTAGCCGAATTCGCCCTTTACGGAATGAATCTTTCCGAAGAAGCCCTCTTCCTTCAAGGATTGGAGCTTGAGCAACCCGGGCAGCCACAGCTTGTCCTGCACCACGCCGTGCTTGACCTTCGCCTTTTTCGCCGCGCGGTACATGGCGAGGGCTTCCTTCACGGTCATGGAGACCGGCTTCTCGCAATACACGTGCTTGCGGGCCGCGATCGCCTTCATGAGGAGCCTGGGCCTCAGCTGCGTGGAGGCCGCGTCGAAGAAGATCGAATCTTTCCCGTCGGCCAGGCAGGCGTCGAGGTCCGTCGACCAGCGCTCCACGCCGTGCTCCTTCGCGAGCGCGGCCACCTTGCCGGCGTTGCGCCCGACCAGGATCGGGTCAGGCATCAGGCGCGTGCCGTCCTTCAGCGCCACGCCGCCTTGCTTGCGGATCGCCAGCACCGAGCGGATCAGGTGCTGGTTCATTCCCATCCGGCCCGTGACGCCGTGCATCACGATGCCGATGCGCTTCTCGCTCATGTCGTCCCCATGCTCTTCATTGCGTTGAAATCGGGCAGCGCGCCGCTCGCGTAGCCCGGCTGGTGAAGCGAGCCGAGCGCGAGGTTGCCGCCGGCGATCCTGAGGCGCACCGCGCCGTGGCTGCGCTCGTAGAGGTCCGGGTGCGCCTCGAGGAACGCCGCCTGCTCCGCCTCGGGCAGCCCTGCCATGCCGTTCACGTAGTGGTGGCCGTTGCGTTCCACGTGCGCGAGGCCGAGGAGCGCGACGAGCGCGAGGTCCTGCTGCACCGCGAGGCCGGCCTGCGTGGTGAGGTCCTCGCCGGTCATGAAGAAGCGGCTGCCGCCTTCCTCGCGGTTCCACATCAGGCAGCGCGCGCTG
>DASZQH010000230.1:0-15757 GCA_035549805.1 Burkholderiales bacterium | reverse complement strand
GGCGTCGCGCGCGGCGCGGGCGGCGAGGAAGCTCGGGTGGGCCTCGGCGCGCACCGCCGGGTCCCCGCCGAGCGCGGCGAGGGCGCGCCCCGCCTTCTCCTTCGCGGCCTCGAGGCGCCGGCGCGCCGCATCGAGGTTGTGGCGCGCCTCGTAGTAGCTCGACTCCAGGCCCATGCCCTTCTCCTTCAGCTTCGCCTGGCGGGCGAGCTGGCGCTCCAGGAAGTCGATGCGCGACTCGGCCTCGGCCGCCTCGGCGCGCGCGACCCGGTGCTCGGCGCGCAGGCTCTCGACCTCGGTGCGCACCACCGCCATCTGCGCTTCGGCGCGCGCGACCGCGAGCGCGAACGGCGCCGGGTCGATGCGGAAGAGGAGCGCGCCCGCTTCCACGGACTGGTTGTCCCGCACCGCCACTTCCACCACGCGGCCCGAGACGTCGGCGCTCACCGCGATGATGTGCGCCTTTACATAGGCGTTCTCGGTCTCCTCGTAGCGCCCGCCACGCAGCCAGGCGAAGAGAAACACCGCTGCGACCAGGACCGGAACCCCGACGAGGAGCGCGAAGCGCTTCATTTCGCGCCGTTCCCCTTGCTCATCTTCGTCAGGTTGGACTTGATCGCGGTGAGCGTGTCGACGAAGCGCTCACGCTCGGCGGCGGAGAGGCCCGAGAGCGCGTCGCGCCGCAGCCCGGCGGCGTGCTTGCGCAGCTCGCGCATCGCCGGCTCGGCGGCGGGCGTGAGGTAGACCCGCCAGGCGCGCCGGTCGCGGGCGTCGTCCTCGCGCCGGATCCAGCCCTTGCGCTCCAGCCGGTCGAGCAGCCGGCCGAGGGTCGGGCGCTCGATCTCGAGGATCGCCGCGAGCTCGGACTGCGTCGCCCCCGGGGTGCGGAACAGGTGGTTGAGGACCCACCACTGCGAGCGCGTGAGGCCGAGGCGCTTCACCCGCCGGTCGTAGACGGTGCGCATGAGGCGCGCCACGTCGTTGACCAGGAAGCCGAAGTTGCGGGACAGGTCCTCGCGCTGCATGGCACGGCAGTTTAGGTGCCTGGCTTACAATCAGCAAGACACCTACACGGCAAGCAAGCCCATGACCCCGGCCGCGCACCGCGCGATGGTCCTCGTCACCTGCACCGCGGTGACGTTCCTCTACGCCATGAGCGTGACGG
The DNA here is from genome assembly GCA_035549805.1 of Burkholderiales bacterium. Lineage (GTDB taxonomy): Bacteria > Pseudomonadota > Gammaproteobacteria > Burkholderiales > SG8-39 > SCGC-AG-212-J23. The sequence goes on along the minus strand of DASZQH010000230.1, from coordinate 14,595 downwards.
TGGCGAACGTGTCGCTGCCGCAGATCCAGGGCGCCTTGTCCGCCACCCAGGACCAGGTCGCCTGGGTGGTCACCTCGAACATCGTCGCCACCGCGGTCGCCACTCCTCTCGCCGGCTGGCTCGCGGCGCGCTTCGGCTGGCGGGCCCTGTGCGCCGGCTGCACCATCGGCTTCGGCGTCGCCACCGTCGGCTGCGGCATGGCCGGCTCGCTCGAGGCGCTCGTCTTCTGGCGCGCGCTGCAGGGCGCGTTCGGCGCGCCGCTCGTGCCGATCTCGCAGGCGATCGTGCTCGACAGCTACCCGCGGGAGCGCCACGGCGCGGTGATCTCGGTGTTCGGCATGGGCTCGGTGGTGGGGCCGATGGTCGGCCCGGTGCTCGGCGGCCTGCTCTCCGAGGCCTACGACTGGCGCTGGGTGTTCTACATGATGGTGCCGTTCAGCGTGCTCGCGCTCGCCGGGGTCCTTGCCTTCATCCGCGACCGCGAGGCGCCGCGCGCCGTGCGCCTCGACTGGACCGGCTTCCTCATGCTCGCGGTGGCGGCGGCGAGCCTGCAGCTCATGCTCGACCGCGGCGAGCGCGCCGACTGGTTCTCCTCCGCCGAGATCGTCGCCTGGGCGGCCCTCGCCGCGCTCGGGCTGTACCTTTTCGTCGCGCACACGCTCACCCACCCGCTGCCCTTCCTCACCCCGAGCCTGCTCGGCGAGCGCAACTTCGCCCTGGGCCTCGTCCTGATCTTCGTCTTCGGCATGCTCAACTTCACGCCGATGACGCTCCTGCCGCCGCTCCTGCAGAACATCGCCGGCTACCCGGACTCGATCATCGGCTTCATCATCGGCGCGCGCGGCCTGGGCACCCTGACCGGCTTCTTCCTCATGATCTACCTCAGCCGCCTCGACCCGCGCCTCATGATCGGCCTGGGCTTCGTCCTGCAGGCCGTGGCGGGCTGGCAGCTCTTCCAGCTGGACGCGAACCTCGGCTTCCACGACATCTTCTGGCCGATGGCGCTGCAGGGGCTCGGGGTGGGCGTGCTCTGGGTCCCGATCACGATGGTGACCTTCGCGACGATCCGGCCCGAGCACCTCGCCGAAGGCACGGCGGTCTACCACATGCTGCGTAACATCGGCTCGAGCGTGCACATCTCGCTCAGCACGGTCCTCGTCGTGCGCATGACCCAGGCGAACCATGCCGAGCTCACGCAGCACGTCTCCCCCTACAACGAGGCGATGTCCCTTCCCTGGGTGCGCGGCGGCTTCGAGCTTCCCGGGCTGCAGGCGGAGATCGCGCGGCAGGCCTCGATGATCGGCTACCTGGATTCCTTCTGGTTCTTCTCCGTGACCGCGCTCGCCGTGCTGCCGCTCGTGCTGCTGGTGCGCTGGAAGCGCTGAGCGCTACGCCGGAAGCGTCAGGCTCACCTTCGTCCCGGCGTCGCGCGCGCTCTCCGCGCAGATCTTCCCGCCGTGGGCTTCGACCAGGCGCCGCGAGATGTACAGGCCCAGGCCGAGGCCGCCGCGCTCGCCCGAGCCGACCTGGGAGAAGCGCGAGAAGACCGACTCGAGCGCGTCCTCGGGGATGCCGCAGCCCGTATCGCGGACCGAGAGGCACACGGCGGCGCCGTCGCGCTCGCCCGCGAGCGTGATCTTCCCGCCTCGGGGCGTGTACTTGAGGGCATTGGAGACGAGGTTGCCCAGCACCTGGAGGATCCGGTCATGGTCGAACTGCGCGTGCAGCGGGGCGCCATCGACCCGGCTCTCCAATACGACTCCCCTCGAAGCCGCGGCCGCCTGGAAGCTGTCCGCGGCCTCGGCGAGCAAAGTCGCCGCGTCGCCGGGCGCCGGCTTGACCGCAAGCTTGCCCGCGTCGATGCTCGCCATGTCGACGAGGTCGCCGATGAGCCGGTTCATGCGCGCGGCATAGCGCGCGATGCGCCGCGCCTCCTCGCGCGCGCCCCCGCCCGGGTCGTCGGGTTGGGCCCGCTTGATGAGCAGCGTCGAGCTCAGGACGATCCCGCCCAGCAGGTCGCGCAGGTCGTGCGTGACGATGGCCAGGAAATCGTCGCGATTGACCACGGCGTCGTCGGAGCGGATGCGCTCCGAGCGCAGGTAGCGATCGGTCGATTCGCGCTCGAGCGGAAGGAAGCTGCGCATGGCCTCCGCGTACTCCTCGCGCTCCTCGCGCAGGACCTGGTCGGCCCCGTCGCGCTCGTCCCGCAGCGCCACGTCCGCGAGCGCCCTTTCCGCGCCGAGGACCGCCCGGTGCGCGCGATCCCCTGGGTTACGACCATCCGCCCTGGTGCGAGCCGCATCCAGTACGGCATCGGCGTTCTCGCGCGCCTCGCTGAGCACCGCGTCCGCATTGTCGCGCGCACGGTCGACCACGGCGTCCGCGTGCTGTGCCACGCTCTCCTGCTTCGCCGCCACGGCGAGGTCGGTCTTCTCGCGCTCCAGGCGCAAGCTTTCGTCGGTCCTGCTTCGATCGGAGGATAGGTCCACCGCCCGAGTATGCGCCCTGCGCGGCCCGTCCGACCGTCGCTCGCATGCGAATCACACTTTCAGCGAAGCCACTGTAGCTGGTCCGCCTATGGCGGCGCTGCTACGCTCGGAAGGTGAGCAACCTGCAGCTCTTCGCCGGCGCGGTCGCGATCTGGAGCACGACGTGGATCGCGATCACGTTCCAGCTCGGGAAAGTGGCGCCGGAGGCGAGCGTGTTCTACCGCTTCGCCCTCGCCTCGCTCGCGCTCTTCGCGTGGTGCCTCGCCAGGGGGCTGCCGCTGCGCTTTCCGCTGCGCGCGCACGCCTGGCTGGTGCTGTTCGGGATGCTCACGTTCAGCGTGAACTACCTGTGCGTGTACTACGCCGAGGAGCGCGTGGTGTCCGGACTGGTGGCGGTGGGCTCGTCGGCGACGCCGCTGCTCGCGATGCTGGGAATGCGGCTCTTCTTCGGCGCGCCCATGGCGGGGCGCGTCGCGCTCGCTTCGGCGCTCGGGATCCTCGGCGTCGTGCTGGTGTTCGTGCCCGAGGTGCAGCGCGCGCCGTCGTGGGCGGGCGTGGCCTTCATCGCGGGCGGCGTGCTTTCCGCGACCCTCGGCAGCATGGTGGCGCACCGCAACCAGGAGGCGCACCTGCCGCTCTGGCAGACGATGGCGTGGGGCATGCTCTACGGCTCGGCGACGACCCTCGCCTTCACGCTCGCCGGCGGCAAGGAACTGACGTTCGATGCCAGCGTGACTTATGTCGCATCGCTCGCCTATCTGGTGGCGTTCGGCTCGATCCTGGCCTTCGCGAGCTGGCTGACGCTGCTCAAGCGCATCGGCGCCGCGCGCGCGGGCTACGTCGGGGTCATGGTGCCGGTCCTCGCCCTGCTGATCTCCGCGGCGTTCGAGGGGTTCCGCTTCCACTGGCTCACGCTGGCGGGGATCGCGATCACGGTCGCGGGCAACGCCATCGTCCTGGGGAAGTCGCGCTAAGATCCGGCGATGGCTACTACCGAAACCTGCGGCGTCGAGGCGGGCCTCTTCAAGAAGAAGCCCTGCGGCCAGACCGCGGTCGCCCACTGCCTCAACTGCGAGATGCCGCTCTGCACCCAGCACGCGATCGCCCAGGTCAACGACCTGGGCAAGCGCACCGGCAAGTTCATGTGCAAGGAGTGCACCGCCGCGCTGAAGGACCAGGAGAAGACTCTCGCCGCCGTAGCGAAGAGCCAGCAGGAAAAGAAGAAGATGGAGACGGCCAAGGCGGCGATGGACGCGATCAACAATCCCGCGCCGGTGAAGAAGCCGGCCGCGCCGGCCGCCCCGGCCTCGCCCGCGCCCGCCGGGAAGGCGGGGGAAGCGCCGAAGAAGGACGACGACGGCGCGCTGGAGTTCACGCCGACCAAGAAGTGACGGGAGATGATTCCCTGGCGGCGCGCGTGCGCGACGCCGTTGCCGTGCTCGAGACGCTCGGCGCCGACTGGTCGCTGCTCGAGCACCTCGCCCCCGAAGACCGCGAGCGCCTGCATCGCGCCCTCGCCCGCCTTACCGAGCCCGACCGCGCCGCGCGCCGGCACCGGCTGAAGGCCGAGCGGCGCAGCCGCAAGGACGCGCTCAACCGCCGCGAAGAGGAAGTGCTGATGCAGACCGGCATCCGCGAGCTGCGCAGAAAGCCCGTCTTTACGACGCCGAACTACTTCCTCCTCGGGGAGAAGGCGCCCGCCGGCGGCGGCGAGGCGCGCCGGCACTGCTACGTGTGCAAGGAAAAGTACACCGAGGTCCATCACTTCTACGACCAGCTCTGCCCCGCCTGCGCCGGGCTCAACTTCGCGAAGCGCACCGAGCTCGCCGACCTGCGCGGGCGGGTCGCGCTCCTCACCGGGGGACGGGTGAAGATCGGCTACCAGGCGGGGCTCAAGCTCCTGCGCTGCGGCGCGCGCCTCGTCGTCACGACCCGATTCCCGCGCGATTCCGCGCAGCGCTATGCCGCCGAGCCGGATTTCGGCGAGTGGCGAGACCGGCTGGAGATCTACGGCCTCGACCTGCGCCACACGCCGAGCGTGGAGGCGTTCTGCCGCCAGATGCTGGAGCAACTGCCGCGCCTGGACTTCATCGTCAACAACGCTTGCCAGACGGTGCGCCGGCCGCCCGAGTTCTACGCGCACATGATGGAGAGCGAGAAGAAGCTGCAGGGCGCTTCGCAGGTGCGGCTCCTGAACGAAGCGAAGAGCGCCCCGGAGCTCTCGCAGGTCCGGCTGCTGCCCGAGGAGTTCCTCGACCAGCGGCAGTTCTTCCCGGTGGGCGCGCTCGACCAGGACCTGCAGCAGGTGGACCTGCGCGGGCGCAATTCCTGGCGCCTGCTGCTGCACGAGGTCTCGACGGTCGAGTTCCTCGAGGTGCAGCTCGTCAATGCCGTGGCGCCCTTCCTGCTGAATGCGCGCCTCAAGCCGCTCATGCTGCGCACGCCGGAGCGCGACAAGCACGTGGTCAACGTCTCCGCGGTCGAGGGGCAGTTCTACCGCCGCTTCAAGACCACGAAGCACCCGCACACCAACATGGCCACGGCGGCGCTCAACATGATGACGCGCACCTCGGCACAGGACTACTTCAACGACGGCATCCACATGAACAGCGTCGACACCGGCTGGGTGACCGACGAGGACCCGGCGGAGATCGCCGCGCGCAAGACCGCCGAGGAGCGCTTCCACCCGCCGCTCGACATCGTCGACGGCGCCGCGCGCATCGTCGACCCGATCATCGCCGGCTTCAACACCGGCGAGCACCTCTGGGGACAATTCCTGAAGGACTACAAGCCGACCGACTGGTAGATGAGAAAAATGGGGTCTGTCCCTATTTTTCCATCACCAGGGGCGCGTGGTCGCTGGTGCCGAACTCCCGCAGCACCTCGCAGCGCCGCGCCTCGGCGGCGACGGAGGGCGACGCGAGGATGTAGTCGATGCGCCAGCCGATGTTGCGCTCGCGCATGTTGCGCCAGGGCGCCCACCAGGTGAAGAAGTCGGCGCGGTCCGGGTGCAGCTTGCGCGTCACGTCGACGAGGTGCTCCCCGAGCAGGCGGTCGAAGAGCTCGCGCTCCTCCGGGCGCTGGCCGATGACGCCGGGCTTGCGCTCCTTCGGGTGCAGGTCGAGGTCGCTGCGGGTGATGTTGAGGTCGCCGCACAGGACGAGCTTCTTCCCGGCCTCGTGCACCTGCTTCGCCCACAGCCCCAGCTTGCCGAAGAAGTCGAGCTTCGCGGCGTAGTCCTTGCCGCCATTGGGCACGTAAACCGAAGCGAGCACCAGGTCGCCGAGCTCCGCCTGGACGATCCGGGATTCGAAGTCGAAGTCGGGATGAGAGAAAGCAGGCGTTGTTTCAAAAGCATCTTTCCTCACATGGAGGGAGACGCCTGAATAGGCTTTCATGCCGTGCCAGAAGACGTGGTAGTCGTCGACCTGGCACTGCAGGGGCACCTGGCCGAGCTCGGCCTTCAGCTCCTGCAGGCAGACGACGTCGGGCTTTTCCCGGTCCAGCAGCTCGCAGAACTGCGCCTGCCGGGCGCGGATGCCGTTGACGTTCCAGGTGATGATCTTCATCGCCGCCCATAGAATAGCCGCCCGACACGGTCAAAGGAGGTGCCATGCGTGGAGTCGTATTCCTGGGCGATCGCAAGGTCGAGTTGCGCAGCTTTCCCGATCCGGTGCCGGGCCCGGGCGAGGTGGTGATCGAGATCAAGGCCTCGGGCATGTGCGGCTCGGACCTCAAGTTCTATCGCTCGCCGCCGGGCGAGGCGCAGAAGGCGCTCGGCCTCGGGGGCAATGCGGAGCCGTTCATCGGCGGCCACGAGCCTTGCGGCGTCGTGGTCGCGCGCGGCGCCGGGGTTTCCGAGAAGGAGGCGCCCACCGGCCAGCGCGTCATGAACCACCACTACGCGGGCTGCGGCTGCTGCAACCACTGCCGCGTCGGCTGGTCGCAGCTCTGCCGCGCCGGCATCACCGTATACGGCGTCACGGCACACGGCGGCCACGCGGACTACCTCAAGGTCCCCGCCCGGACGAACGTCGAGCTTCCCGAGGCGCTTTCCTTCGCCGAAGGGGCCGCGGTCGCCTGCGGGACCGGAACGGCATTCTCGGCGCTGAGAAGGATCCAGTTGATGGGCGGGGACACGCTGGCGGTCTTCGGCCAGGGCCCCGTGGGCCTGAGCGCCACGATCCTCGGTGCAGCGATGGGCGCGCGGGTCATCGCGGTCGAGACTTCTCCCGAGCGCCTCGCGCTGGCCAAGCAATATGGCGCGGAAGTCCTGGTGGATGCGAGCAAGGAAGACGCGGTGAAGCGCATCCTCGACGAGACGAAAGGCGTGGGCGTCGAGGCCTCGCTCGAGTGCAGCGGCGCCGCCGCGGCGCGCCGGGCCGCGGTGCGCTGCGTGAAGACCTGGGGCAAGGCGTGCTACGTCGGCGAAGGCGGCGACGTGACGCTGGACGTGAGCCCGGACCTGCTGCGACGCCAGGTGACCCTCATCGGCTCGTGGACCTTCAGCGCCATGGGCATGCTCGAGTGCGCGGATTTCGTGGCGAAGAAGCGCATCCCGCTGGAGCGGATCTTCACCCACCGCTGGAAGCTCGAGCAGGCCGAGGAGGCGTACGGGGTGTTCGACCGCCAGGCGAGCGGCAAAGGCGTGTTCCTGCGCTGACCTAGCGCGCGTCCCCTTCTTCAGGAAACTGAGCGGGCAACTGAGCAGGAAGCAGCTTCACTTCCGTCAGCGCCGGGATTGCCGGCGCCTTGGCGCAATCTGCGGCGCGCACCACCGTGCGCATCTCGGCGTGGATCTGCTCCAGCTTGAGCCGCACTTCGTCGCGGTCGCCGTTGCGCCAGGCCATGAGGTACTGCGATCCGGCGAAGCCGCCGACACCCGACGCGATCATCAGCGCGAACACGAGCAGCACCGGGCCGCGCCGCGATTTCTTGCTGATCGGCTGGCCGCGCTCGCGCTCCTTCAGCTCCTTGCGCCAGGACAGGCGCAGCTGGATCAGCGCCGTCACCATGGTCGCGCTGGCGCCGATCATCGCGGCGAGCACCGGGTCGGAAAGGTTCAGGTTCATGCGGCGATCCTAGATCGCCTGCCCTCAGAGGGCGCGGAACAAAGTCTCCATCCGCGCCGTGTCGGCCTCCCGGCCGGTGAAGAGGCGAAAGCCCAGCGCGGCCTGGCCCACGTTCATGTGCCCGCCGTCCATGACGCGGCAGCCGGCGCGCTTCGCCGCGCGCAGGAGCTCGGTCTCGAGCGGCACATAGACCACCTCGGAGACCCACAGGTCCGGCCGCAGCAGGCCGGCAGGCAGCGGCAGGCCCGGCGTCTTCGCCATCCCGGTCGGGGTGGCGTGCACGAGGCCGCTCGCGCCATGCAGGGCCCGCTCGAGATCGGTCTCCGCCGTGCAGCCGCGGCGCGCAGCGAGCTCGGCCGCCCGTCCCGCATCGCGATCCACGACGAGCAGCTCCTTCGCGCCCAGACGGAGCAGCGCGTCGGCGCAGGCCGCACCGGCGCCGCCGGCGCCGAGGAGCACGACGCGCGTCAGGTCCGCGCGCGGGAGCGCGCGCTGGAATCCCCAGGCCCACCCGGGGCCGTCGGTGTTGTGCCCGGTCTTCCTTCCGCCCGAGATGACCACGGTATTGACCGCGCCGATTGCACGAGCCTCCTCCGAGAGCGCGTCCAGAAGCGGCATCACCGCCTGCTTGCAGGGATAGGTGATGTTCAGCCCGGAGAAGCCGTCGCGCACGCAGCGCTCGACGAGCTGCGGCAGGGCTTCCACGCCAACCCCAAGCACGTCGAGGTCGATCAGCCGGTACTCGAGGGCGAGGCCTTGCGCGCGCGCCTCGCCTTCCTGAAGCGCCGGTGCGCGCGAGCCCTGGATGCCGGCCCCGATCAGGCCGCACAGCAGCGGTTTCACCACAGCAGCGGTTTCACTTCAGGAGGCGCAGCAAGGCCGTGATCGCGATCGGATAGCCGCCGACGCCCAGTCCGCAGATCACGGCGGTCACCGCCTGCGAGACGATCGAATGGCGATGCAGCTCGTCGCGCGCATGGATGTTGGAGACGTGCAGCTCGATCACCGGGAAGGCGCACATCTTCAGGGCGTCCACGACCGGGACCGAGCGGAACGAGAGGCCGGCGGGATTGATGACGATACCGGCGCCGCGGTCGATCGCCTCGTGGATCCAGTCGACGAGCTGGTGCTCGGCGTTCGTCTGGCGGAACTCGAGCGGGTGGCTGCCCGCCGCCTGGCGGCACATCGCCTCGACGTCGGCGAGGGTGGTGGTGCCGTAGATCTGCGGCTCGCGGGTGCCGAGGCGGTTCATGTTCGGGCCATTCAGGACGTAGATGGGCTGGGTCACCGGCGCCTCCGATTAGAATCCGCGCATGCTATTCGATCCCATCCGCCTGCGCGACGTCACGGCGCGCAACCGCCTCGTCATCTCCCCGATGTGCCAGTACTCGGCCGTCGACGGCCACGTCACGGACTGGCACCTCGTCCACCTCGGCAAGTTCGCCCAGGGCGGCGCCGGCATCGTGATGATGGAGGCGACCGCGGTCGAAAAGCGCGGCCGCATCACCCACGGCGACACCGGGATCTGGGATGACGCCCATATCGCCGGTCTCCAGAGAATCACCGCTTTCATCAAGGGCCAGAATGCCATCCCGGCCATCCAGCTCGCGCATGCGGGGCGCAAGGCGAGCATGGCGCGCCCCTGGTTCGGCAACGGCCCGCTCACGCAGGCCGACCTCGACCGCGGCGACAAGCCCTGGGGCACGGTGGCGCCGACGGAGACTTCGCTCGGCGAAGGCTGGATCGCGCCGCGGGCCTTCAAGCCGGGCGACTTCGAGACGGTGCTGAACGCCTTCCGCCACGCGGCGCGGCGCGCCCATGCGGCGGGGTTCGAGATCGCCGAGCTGCACGCGGCACACGGGTATCTCCTGCACACGTTCCTCTCCCCCATCTCGAACACCCGCACCGACGACTACGGCGGCAGCGCCGCGAACCGCATGCGCTTCCCGCTGGAAGTGGCAAAGGCTGTGCGCGAAGCCTGGCCGAAGGGCAAGCCGCTCTTCGTGCGCTGCTCTTCGATCGACGACGTGGAAGGCGGCTGGTCGCTCGAAGACACCGTGGCCTTCGCGAAGAAGCTCAAGGAAGCCGGCGTCGACGTCGTCGATTGCTCGTCGGGCGGCATCCTCGGCTCGGCGACCGCGGCGCAAAAGACGACCCTGCCCCGCGTGCCGGGGTTCCAGCTTCCGTTCGCCGAGCGCGTGCGCAAGGAAAGCGGCCTGAAGACCATGGCGGTCGGCCTGATCCTCGGCGCGAAGCAGGCAGAAGATGCGCTGCAGGCGGGCCAGGCCGACCTGATCGCGATCGGCCGCGAGGCGCTCTACGACCCGAACTGGCCGGTCCACGCGGCGCGCGAGCTCGGCGTCGACCCCGACTATGCCCTCTGGCCGCAGCAGTACGGCTGGTGGCTGACCCGGCGCCAGCCGCTCATCGAGAAAGCGGGCCTGAAGCGCTAGGGCTCTGACCCCGATTCTCTATTTAGGCTTCTGGTAGCCGTTGCAGGCGCGCTCGGGCGTGCCGATCCATTCGATGTCGAATACCTGGCCGTCGCGGAAGGTCATGCGGCGCTCGCAGCGGTGGTTCGGCGCGCGCTCGCCCACCGGCACGCTGACGCCGGTGCCGACCCCCACGCCGACGTTGCCGCTGCCGCGGAACACGCCGAAGCCCACGCCGACCGAGGCGCCGGAGCCCGACGGCGATTCGTTCACCCAGGTGTGCACATCGGCGCCGTCCTGCGTCTTGCTGCTGGTCGCGGGCGTGCCCCAGGCCGCCCGCACCTCCTCGAAGGTCGCGCCGTACCAGGTGGCACGGTCTTCGTCGAGGCTCGCGCAGCCGGACAACAGGAGGAGGACGGGGATGGCGAATCTCATCTGCGGCTCAGGAGCAGGTAGGCGGCCAGGGTGCAGAACGTGATCGTGACCGCGATGCAGCAACCGATTGCGAGCGCCGCGGCGGGGTAGATGAACAGCGACTGCTTCGCCGCCAGCGCCTCGGCGGGAAAGATGCACAGGAACAGTGCCGCCGCGATCGTGATCCAGCGCCGGATATAGGGCAGAAGGATCCAGCGCATGGCGCGGTTGTATTGCAGCGCCAGCTCCTGCTGCCAGGCGTTGCCGCGGGAGGCGTCCTTGAACAGCGCGAACGGGTCGAGGTAGAGGAGGAGCTGCCGCCCCATGGGGAGGGACGCGCGCGCCTGGCGATCCAGCAAAACCTCGACGTTGGCCTGCATACCCCTTGGATATGCAAACCGCATGCGCGTTCCCGCTTTTTCCCTAGGCGGGGGCGCCGAGGTAGTAGTTGCGCACCAGGTCGTTGCCCTGCAGCTCGGCCACCGAGCCCGAGAACACGATCTCGCCGTGCACCACGAGGTAGCCGCGGTCGGCGATGCGGATCGCCTGGTGGAAGTTCTGCTCGGCCATAAGGACGGTGAGGCCGTAGCGCTCCTTGAGCTCCTTGATCTTGGCGATCGTGTGCGACACCAGGAGCGGCGAGAGGCCGACCGACGGCTCGTCGACGAGCAGGAGCTTGGGCGCGGACATCAGCGCCCGGGCGATGGCGAGCATCTGCTGCTGGCCGCCCGACATCGAGCCCGCGAGCTGGCGGCGCCGCTCGGCGAGCACCGGGAAGACCTCGTAGCAGAACGCGCGGTTCTTCTCGATCGCGCCGCGCGCCTCCTTGCGGAACGCGCCCAGGAGCAGGTTCTCCTCCACGGTGAGCTTGGGGAAGAGGCGCCGGCCCTCCGGCACCATCGCTACGCCGAGGCCGACGATCTCCTCGGTGGCGAGGCGGGTGAGCGAATGCGTCTGCCCGTCGAGGGTGAGCTCGATCGAGCCGCGCCCGGGCCGCACCATGCCCATGATGCACTTCATGAGCGTGCTCTTGCCGTTGCCGTTGGTGCCGAGCAGCGCCACCGTCTCGCCCTCCGCGACGGAGAGGTCGACGCCGTGCAGCGCGCGCACCGCGCCGTAGGCGGCGTCGACGCCGCGGATCTCGAGGCTAAGCGCCAAGGTAGGCCTTCTGCACCTGGGGGTCCTTGACGATGGACGCCGGCGTGCCCTCGCAGATGATCCTGCCGGCGTCGAGGCACACCACGCGCTGCGAGAAGCGCATCACGGCGTGCATGATGTGCTCGATCATGATGATGGTGATGCCCTGGGCGTTGAGGGCGAGGAGGATCTCCAGCACCTCGTCCACCTCGCTCCCCGAGAGGCCGGCCATGGCCTCGTCGGAGATGAGCAGGCGCGGCCGGGCCGCCATCGCGCGCGCGAGCTCCATCTTGCGCAGCTCGACCTGCGAGAGCTGGTCGCACGGCGTGTCGGCCTTGGCGCCCAGGCCGATGTCGTCGAGGATCTTCTGCGCCTCGCCGTGCACGTCGGCGCGGTGCAGCGAGCCGCGGTGCACCACGAACTCGAGCGGCACGATGAGGTTCTCGCGCACCGACATGCTGCGGAAGGGCCGCGGGATCTGGAAGCTGCGCGCGATGCCCCGCCGGACGCGCTGGTAGGCCGGCAGGCGGGTCACGTCCTCGCCGTCGAAGACGATCGAGCCCTGCTCGTTCCTCTGGGCGCCGGCGACGCAGCTGATCAGCGTGGTCTTGCCGGAGCCATTCGGGCCGATGAGGCCGAAGCGCTCGCCCTGCGCGACGTCCACGCTCACGGCGTCGAGCGCCGTGAAGCCGCCGAAGTGCTTCGAGACTCCCTGGATGCGCAGGAGGGCGCTCACCGCTTCGCCCGGACGAGCCGCTTGAACAGGCCCACGATGCCCTCGGGCGCCGCCACCACGAACACCACGAGGAGGACGCCGACCACCAGCACGTTGAGCTCCGAGGAGACGGTGACGGTGACGACCTGCTGCACGATGCCCAGGAGCAGCGCGCCGAGCACCGGGCCGATCCAGTGCGAGGTGCCGCCGATGATCGGCATCGCCAGCGCGGACACCGAGTAGTTCAGGCTGAAGGCCGACACCGGCTCGACGAAGCTCTGGTACATGGCGAGCGGCGCGCCGGCGGCGCTCATCAGCGCGCCCGAGAGCACGCACGCGGCGAGCTTGAGCTTGAGCGTGGGCACCCCCGAGCACTCGGCTGCCTCCTCGTTGTCGCGGATCGCGCGCAGGCCGCGCCCGATCCAGGACGTCTGCACGTAGCGGGCGATGATGACCGACAGCATCGCGAGCAGCAGGCCGACGAAGAACAGCATCTCGATGTAGGAGTCGAACGGCCAGGTGGGCGCCGGGCGCAGGATCTGGATGCCGGTCGCGCCGCCGACGTAGCGCCAGTTGATGACCACGGTCTCGACGATGATCGTGACGGCGACGGTGGCGATGGAGAAGAAGATGCCGCGCAGGCGCAGGGTGAGCAGGCCGACGCCCAGGCCGAGCAGCGCGCCGACCGCCGCCGCGGCGAGGATCTGCACCGGCAGCGGCAGCTGCCAGGCCTTGATGAGGAGCACCGCGATGTAGGCGCCGAGGCCGAAGAACGCCGCGGTGCCGAAGTTGACGTACCCCGCGTACCCGCCGAGCAGGTTCCAGGCGGAGGCGAGGACCACGAATTGCAGCACCACGTAGCCGGCGAAGAAGTAGTACTCGTTCTTCATCGTCGCCGCGGCGAGGCCCGCCACCGCCAGGACCGCCAGCAGGGAAGCCCAGAATCTCATCTGCCGAACAATCCTTGCGGGCGCACCCCGAGCACCAGCAGCAGCAGCCCGAACGCAACCGCCGGCGCCCACGAGGCGCCGAACATCGTCAGGACGATCGATTCGGCGATGCCGAGGATCAGGCCCGCCACGAGCGTCCCGCTCATGCTCCCCAGGCCGGCCAGCACGACGACGCAGAAGGTGCGGCCGATGTAGACGCGGTCCATCGCCGGCTCGACCGGGCCGACGATGATGAGCATCGCGCCCGCCACGGCGGCCACCGCCGTGGCGATGCCGAACGCCCATTGCTTGATGCGCACCGGGTTCGCGCCCATCAGGCGCAGCGCGGGCTCGTCCTGGGCGACCGCCTTGATCGCCCTGCCGGTAAACGTCTTCGACAGATAGAGACTGAGCAGGAGGGTCAGGAGCAAAGCCGTGGCGAAGGCGACGACCAGGCGCAGCGGCACCCGCAGCTCACCGAACGACGCGCTCTTGCCGATGTAGGGCGCCTCGACCATGCGCTGGTCGACGCCGAAGCCGAGGATCAGCCCGACCTCGATGATGAAAGCGATGCCGAAGAAGAACGCGAGGCCGCGCACCCCCGCGTCGCTGCCGCGCTTCTCGAAGGTCTCGTAGTAGAAGCGGTACATCCCGATGCCGATGAGGAAGAACAGCGGCATCAGCAGCAGCCCGGCGAGGATCGGGTCGAGCCCGAAGCGCCCCGACAGCAGATAGGTGCCGTACGCCCCGAGGACCATGAACGCCGGGTGCGCGATGTGCGGCACGTCGAGCAGGCCGAACGCGACGGACAGCCCGATGCTGACCGCCGCGTAGAAGCAGCCCACCAGCACGCCGAACAACACCGCCTCGGCCAGCAGGTCGAGGGAAAACGTCATTCAGCGGCCGCTACTTGCCGCGCGCCTTCTCGAACGGCGCGACCACGTCTCCGGTCTTGTAGGCCTCGGGGTAGACCACGGCCCACTTCTTCGGGTCCTTGAACTGGTCGACGTTCTTGTCGACCACGCCGCGGAACTGCGCCTGCACCACGCGCGGGTTCGCCCACTCGCCGTCCGGGCCGTAGCGGATCGGGCCGACGATGGTCTTCATCTCGTTCTTGCGCAGGTAGTCGGCGATCTTCTTGTGGTCCAGGCTCTTCGTGGCGTTGATCGCCTGCTCGAGCATCTGGCCGATGGCGTAGTTGTACGGCGTGATGTAGTAGCCGAGCGGGTCGACCTTCTCCTCCACCGCCTTCTTCGAGTAGCGCGCGAAGTACTCCTCGATGCCCGGGTACTTCATGCCCGGCACGTAGGTGTTGTAGTTCATGATGCCGTTCAGCGACGAGCCGAGCGACTCCATGATCGGCGTGAACTGCAGGCCGACCATGCCGCCGCCGAAGAGCTTCACGCC
>DASZQH010000229.1:0-3196 GCA_035549805.1 Burkholderiales bacterium | reverse complement strand
GCTCGCGCGAGCATGGCGCGGGGTCAAGGTGCCGGGCCACGTCCAGGAGGTATTGAGCTTTGTTAAAGCCCTATGATGTAGAGCAGGCCGCAGACCCGTCCGATTCCTACGCCGTCCCTTCCTCCATGCCGAAGAAGTCCGCTCGAAAACCCAAGGTGAAGAAGCTGTTCGTCGTCGACACGAACGTGCTGATGCACGACCCGACGAGCCTGTTCCGCTTCGAGGAGCACGACCTCTACCTGCCGATCGGCACGCTCGAGGAGCTCGACGCGCACAAGAAGGGACTCTCCGACGTCGCGCGCAACGCCCGGCAGGCCAGCCGGTTCCTCGACGAGATCGTTTCTGCCGAAACGGGGAACATCAAGGACGGGCTCACCATCAGGATCAAGGACGGCCAGGCGGCGAAGGGACGCCTGTTCCTGCAGACCGAGGCGATCAACGGCGAGCTGCCGGCCACGCTGCCGATGGGCAAGACCGACAACCAGATCCTGTCGGTAGTGCGCTTCCTCCAGAGCCGCGAGCCGCAGCGCGAAGTCGTGCTCGTGTCGAAGGACATCAACATGCGCATCAAGGCGCGCGCCCTGGGGCTCGCCGCCGAGGACTACACAAACGACAAGGTGCTGGAGGACGCCGACCTCCTCTACACCGGCGTGCGCCAGCTGCCGAAGGATTTCTGGAACACGCATGGGCGCAACGTCGAGTCGTGGAAGAAGGACGGCCACGCCTACTACCGCGTGCACGGCCCGCTGGTGCCGAAGCTGCACGTCAACGAGTTCGTGTTCGACGAGTCGCAGGACCGCCCCCTCTACGCCCTGGTGAAGGAGACGCAGGGCAAGATGGCGGTGCTCGAGACGCTCAAGGACTACACGCACGCCAAGAACCAGGTCTGGGGCATCAACGCGCGCAACCGCGAGCAGAACTTCGCCATCAACCTTTTGATGAGCCCCGAGGTCGACTTCGTCACCCTGGTCGGGCAGGCGGGCACCGGCAAGACGCTGCTCGCGCTCGCCGCGGGGCTCACGCAGGTGCTCGACGACAAGCGCTATTCCGAGATCATCATGACGCGCGTCACGGTGCCCATCGGCGAGGACATCGGCTTCCTGCCCGGCACGGAGGAGGAGAAGATGGCGCCGTGGATGGGCGCGCTGGAGGACAACCTCGACGTCCTCAACGCTTCCGACGACTCGGGCGGCGAATGGGGACGCGCGGCGACGCGCGACCTCGTGCGCTCGCGCATCAAGGTGAAGTCGCTCAACTTCATGCGCGGCCGCACCTTCGTCAACAAGTGGCTGATCATCGACGAGGCGCAGAACCTCACGCCCAAGCAGATGAAGACCCTGGTCACGCGCGCGGGGCCGGGCACCAAGGTGGTGTGCCTGGGCAACATCGCGCAGATCGACACCCCGTACCTCACCGAGGGCAGCTCCGGCCTGACCTACGTCGTCGACCGCATGAAGGACTGGGCGCACGCGGGGCACGTCACCCTCTCCCGCGGCGAGCGCTCGCGCCTCGCCGACCACGCCGCCGAGACGCTGTAGCGCGACGGAAAAGGGGTCAGAGCAATTTACCGGGAATAGCGGGGCGACCCGGGTGTTCATTAGCGGTAAATTGCTCTGACCCCTTTTCTGCTAAATTTCCCCCGCCCTTTCCCTCTCCTCAGGATCCAACAATGCTTCGCGCGATCGCGCTTCTCACCGCTCTTCTCTTCGTTTCCCCTTCGCCCGCGCTCGCGCAGAAGTTCGAGCCGCAGGTCGGCCAGGCCGGCAAGGACGTCATCTGGGTGCCCACGCCGGACGACGTCGTCGACCGCATGCTCACCATGGCGCAGGTGACGCCGAACGACACGGTGTTCGACCTCGGCGCCGGCGACGGCAAGATCGCCATCGCGGCGGCGAAGAAGTTCGGCGCCCGCGCCTACGGCATCGAGTACAACCCGGACATGGTCAAGCACGCGAACGGCAACGCGCAGGCGGCCGGCGTCGCGGGCAACGGCGTGGGCAAGGCGCTCATCCGCCACGGCGACATCTTCGCCACCGACTTCAGCTCCGCGACGGTGATCACGATGTACCTGCTGCCGGGCCTGAACATGAAGCTGCGCCCGACCATCCTTTCGATGCGGCCGGGCACCCGCGTGGCGTCGCACTCCTTCACGATGGAGGACTGGGAAGCCGACGAGGTCTCCTCCGTGGACGGCCGGCGCGCCTACTTCTGGGTCGTGCCGGCGCAGGTGCAGGGCACCTGGAGCCTGATCGACGGCACCGGCAAGCCGGTCGACATGGTGCTCGAGCAGACGTTCCAGAAGATCGCCGGCACGGTCGCGATCGGGCCGATCGCCGCGGGCCTGCGCGAGGCGCGCCTGCGCGGCGCGCAGATCGCCTTCGCGTACGTCGATGGCGCCATGGTGCGGCGCGACTACTTCGGCGCCGTGACGGGCGGGAAGATGGAAGGCTCCTGGCGCGACGAGAAGGGCGGCTCGGGCCGCTGGTCCGCCCTGCGCAAGTAGCCGCTAGTAGGCGTTCGGGTCCTGGTAGTTCTCGAACCGCGTGTGCTGGCCGAGGAAGGTCAGCTTCACGGTTCCGATGGGGCCGTTCCTCTGCTTGCCGATGATCACCTCCGCGAGGCCGCGCTGCTCTTCGGGCAGGTCGGGCTTGTAGACCACCTCGCGGTAGATGAACATGATCACGTCGGCGTCCTGCTCGATGGCGCCGGACTCGCGCAGGTCCGACATCACGGGACGCCGGTCCGGGCGCTGGTCGACGGCGCGGTTGAGCTGTGAGAGCGCGATCACCGGGACATCGAGCTCCTTGGCCATGCCCTTCAGGGAGCGCGAGATCTCGGAGATCTCGGTGGCGCGGTTCTCGCCCTGGCTCGTGGACGACATGAGCTGGATGTAGTCGATCACGATCAGGCCGAGCTTCGAGTACTGCCTTTTCAGCCTTCTCGCCCGCGCCCTGACTTCCAGCGCCGTCAGCGCGCCGCCCTCGTCGATGAAGAGCGGCGTGTCGTGCAGCTTGCCCATCGCGTCCGAAAGCTCGCCCCATTCCTTGTCGCTCAAGCGCCCGGTGCGCATCTTGTGCTGGTCGACGCGCGCGATCGAGCCCAGCATGCGCTGCGCGAGCTGCGTCGCCGACATCTCCATGGAGAAGATCGCCACCGGCAGGCCGTTGTCGACCGCGACGTGCTCGGCGATGTTGAG
>DASZQH010000228.1:0-10883 GCA_035549805.1 Burkholderiales bacterium | reverse complement strand
GCCGGGTGGCGCAGCAGCACTTCCTCGACCTCGCGCGGGTAGATGTTCGAGCCGCCGGAGATGATGAGGTCCTTCGAGCGGTCGCGCAGGGTGAGGTAGCTGCGGCCGTCCATGCTGCCGACGTCGCCGGTGTGCAGCCAGCCGCCGCGCAGCGCCTGGGCGGTCGCTTCGGGATTGCGCCAGTAGCCGGCCATCACGCAGTCCGAGCGGGTGACGACCTCGCCGATCTCGCCCGGCGGCAGCTCGCGGTCCTCGCCGTCCACGACCTTTACCTCGACGCCGGTGCGCGCGAACCCGCAGGACTCGAGGTCGGCCTCCGCGTGGCGGTCCTGCGGCAGGCCGGTGATCGTCATCGGGCTCTCGCCCTGCCCGTAGAGGCCGTAGAGGCGCGGGCCGAAGAGATCGAGGGCGCGCTTCAGGTCGGCGACGTACATCGGCGCGCCGCCGTAGACGATGGTCTTCAGCCCCGGGGGCCGGCGCGCCGCGCGGCTCCCCAGCAGCCGCACCACCATCGTCGGCGCGGCGAAGAAGGACATCCCGCGCCAGTGCTCCAGCAGCTCGAAGATCTCCTCCGGGTCGAAGCTGGCGCTCTCCGGGATCACGTTCACCGCGCCGGCGGCGAAGTGGGGCAGGGCATAGAGGCCCGAGCCGTGCGAGAGCGGCGCCGCGTGCAGGATCGCGTCCTGCGGCCCGAGTGCGTCGATGTCGGAGAAATAGGCCTGCGCCTGGAAGAGCAGGTTGCGGTGCGTGAGCGTCGCGCCCTTCGGCTGGCCGGTGGTGCCGCTGGTGTAGAACAGCCAGGCCGGATCGCCCGGCTGCGAAGCGAACGCCTCCCCTTCCCCGGAAGGGAATTCGGGAGGCGTGCCGAAGAGCTGCCTTGCCCCGGAGTTCTCGACGATGTAGTCGATCTCCTTCGGATGCAGCTTCGCGTTGATCGGTACCGGCACCAGGCCGGCGTGCCAGCAGGCGAAGAGGATCTCGTAGTACTCCGGGCAGTTCTTCAGCGCGAGGGCGACGCGATCTCCGGGCTGCAGCGTCTTTCGCAGGGAATGACTCAACCCCAGGACGCGAGAAGCCATTGCCCCATAGGTACGGACGACGCGGCGCCCGACGGCCAGCGCGGGCCGGTCAGGCTGCGTGCGCGCGCTGCGAAGGAGTAGATGGACGAGGTTCATTCAGGCCGAACAGCGTTTCAGCGTTGCGCGTGGTTTCCGCGGCGAGGTCCTCCACCGGCCTGCCGAGCGCCCTGGCGACGGCGCGGGCGATGTGCGGCAGGAACGCCGGCTCGTTGCGGCGCGCCTTGGGCTGCGGATGCAGGTCTCGCGGCGTGAGGTAGGGCGCATCAGTCTCGAGCAGCAGCCGGTCGCGGGGGATGTCGCGCACCAGCTCGAGGAGGTGCCTGCCGCGGCGCTCGTCGCAGATCCAGCCCGTGATGCCGATGTACAGCCCGAGGTCCAGGTACGCGTGCAGCTCCTCCCGCTCGCCGGTGAAGCAATGCGCCACTGCTTTCTCGATCTTCAAGTTCCTGACGATCTGCGCGAAGCGCGGGTGAGCATCCCGTGAGTGAAGGAATAGAGCCTTGCCGAGAGACAGCGCCAGCTCGGCCTGCGCCACGAACCATTTTTCCTGGTCCGGGTGCGGCGAATAGTTGCGGTTGAAGTCCAGGCCGCATTCGCCGATGGCGACCACGCGGGGGTGCTTGGAGAGCTCCGCCAGCAAGCCGATCGTGGAGCCGTCGCAGTCTCGTGCGTGGTGCGGGTGAACGCCGACGGTCGCGTAGAGGCCGTGCGCTTGGGCGATCTCGATGGCGTGGCGGCTTTCCGCGACGCTCGTGCCGGTGACTATCAGCGTGCCGACGCCGTGCTCGCGCGCGCGCCGGACGACTTCCGGCAGGTCCGGAGCGAACGAAGCGTGCGTCAGATTGGCGCCGATGTCCGTCAAGCGCATCGGCGGAGTATAGCTACGCTTCGACGGCTTCTTCTCCGACCTGTTCGCGGGCGAGACGGCCGATTTCGCGCAGCGCCTTCTCGTGGCGCGGCGACCAGGGCTGGCCGAGGCTGAGGCGGATGCAATTGCGGTAGCGCCCGCTCGCCGAGAACATCGGGCCCGGCGCGATGGTGATGCGCCGCTCGATCAGGTGCTCGAAGAGCGCGATCGAGTCGCAGCCCTTCGGCAGCTCGAGCCAGAGGATGAACGCGCCCGAGGGGCGCGTGACGCGCGTGCCGCGCGGGAAGCACTCGGCGATCACCCCGCGCGCGGCGTCGACGTGCCCCTCGAAGCGCCGCCGCAGCGGGCGCAGCCAGCGCTCGTAGCTGCCGGACTCGAGCAGCTCGCCGATGGCGTGCTCGACGATCTCGTTCGACCCGCCGCTCGACACCCACTTCAGCTTGCGGATCGCGTCGCGCCAGCGGCCGGGCTCGATCCAGCCGCACTTCAGGCCGGGCGAGAGGGTCTTGGAGAACGAGCCGCACAGCATGACGTTGCCGGACTTGTCGAACGCCTTGGCGGCGCGCGGCGAGGCGTTGTCGAAGCTCAGGTCGGCGTAGATGTGGTCCTCGATGAGCGGCACGCCCTTCGCCGCGAGCAGCTCGACCAGGCGCTTCTTCGCCGGGTCGGACATCGACGCGCCGATCGGGTTGGAGACGTTCGGCATCACCAGCACCGCCTTCACCGGGTGCTCGGCGAGCGCTAGCTCCAGCGCCTCGAGCGAGATGCCGGTGCGCGGGTGGGTGGGGATCTCCAGCGCGCGCAGGCCGTGCGTCTGCAGGATCTGCAGGAAGCCGTAGTAGGTGGGCGACTCCAGCGCCACCAGGTCGCCGGGCTTGGTCACCGCGCGCAGGCAGAGGTTGATCGCCTCCATGCAGCCGGTGGTGGTGACGAGGTTGCGGTAGTCGATGCGGCAGCCCCATTCCATGGCGCGGCGCGCCACCGCGCGGCGCAGCTTGTCGGTTCCGGGGGGCAGGCCGTAGCGGCCGAGCGAATCGCGGTCGCGCAGCGCGATCGAGGACATCGTGCGGCGCACCCGCTCGAGCTGGAACACTTCGGGCGCCGGGCAGCCGGAGCCGAAGGCGACGAACGCGGGATCCGTGGCATAGCCGAGCACGGCGTCGGCGAGGTCGTTCACGTCGACCGTCAGCGCGCGCTTCGGCGGCCGCGACAGCGCCGGCTCCTCGACCGCGGCGGGCGTGCGCTTCACGTAGTAGCCCGATTGCGGGCGCGCCTCGATGACGCCGATCGCCTCCAGGCGCTGGTAGGCCTGCAGCACGGTGGAGACGCTCACGCCCTGCTGCTGCGAAAGGCGCCGCACCGAAGGCACGCGCTCGCCGGCGCGCAGCGTGCCGGCGCGCACCAGCGCGTGGATCTGGTCGGCAACCTGATGGTAGAGCGGCGACGTTTCCAGCATCGGAGCATCCTCGCAGCGCGGCTGTGCGCGGGCCAGATACAGTTTCCCGCGCCCGGGGTCATAACAGTTTCCAGCACGGCGATCTGTTATGGGCACAGTCTAGCGGAAGTGGATCTGTGCCGGCGCGGCGGGGCTGCCTAGGATGGCGCCCATGGTCCTGCAACTCACGTTCAACGAATTCCTGCGCCTGCAGGGGGCGAAGGGCGCCGCCATCGAGGTGCTCGACGGCAAGGTCTGGATCACCGAGGACGGCCGCCAGGGCGACCGCTTCCTCGAGGCCGGCCGCAGCTATCGCGTCGCCGGCGAGGGGCTGGTCGTGGTCGGCGCGGAGAGCAAGACGCACTTCGCCCGCGTCGAAGTGCGCCGCACGCCGGCAGGCGTCTCCGCTTTCTTCAGAAAGCTTGTTCAGTACCACAGGGCCGGAAGGACCCGCCGCGAGCTGGCCGAGCTCTCCGATCACGCGCTGCGCGACATCGGCCTGCGCCGCGACGAGATCGGGCGGCGGTTCTAGAGCTTCTTCAGCCGGTAGAGCAGCTCGAGCGCCTCGCGGGGCGACAGGTCGTCCGGGTTGGTCTTCGAGAGCTCTTCTCTCAGCAGGTCCACGGGGGGTTCTTCCTCCCTCGGGGTCGTCCCGACGAAAAGATCCTCCTGGCCGCCGCGCGAGATGCTCGCGTCCTCGAGAAGCTGCAGATACTTGCGCGCCTGCCGGACCACGGGCTTGGGCACGCCGGCGAGGCCGGCGACCTGCAGGCCGTAGCTCTGGCTCGCCGGGCCTTCCTCCACGGCGTGCAGGAACACGATCGAGTCCTTGTGCTCGACCGCGTCGAGGTGCACGTTGGCGATGTCCTTGTGCTCCAGCGCGAGGCGCGTCAGCTCGAAGTAATGCGTCGCGAAGAGGCTGAGCGCCCGGTTCTTCTCGATGAGGTGCTTGGCGATCGCCCAGGCGAGCGCCAGCCCGTCGAACGTCGAGGTGCCGCGCCCGACCTCGTCCATGAGCACCAGGCTCTTCTCGGTGGCGTTGTGCAGGATCGCGGCGCTCTCGGTCATCTCCACCATGAAGGTCGAGCGCCCGCCGGCGAGGTCGTCGGCGGCGCCGATGCGCGTGAAGATCTGGTCGATCGGGCCGAGGCGCGCGGACTGCGCCGGCACGAACGAGCCCGCGTGCGCCATCAGCGCGATGAGCGCGACCTGGCGCATGAAGGTCGACTTGCCGCCCATGTTCGGGCCGGTGATGAGGAGCATGCGTCGCGTCGGCCCGAGGCGGCAGGCGTTGGCGATGAACTGCTCGATCTGCCCCTCGACGACCGGGTGGCGCCCGCCCTCGATGTCGATGCACGCCTCTTCCGCGAACACCGGCCGGCAATAGTTCCGCTTCGCCGCCGTGCACGCGAAGCCCGCCAGCACGTCCGCCTGCGCGAGGGCGCGCCCGATGGTCTGCAGCGCTTTTACGTGCTCGTTCAGCTTCGCGAGAAGATCTTCGAACAGATTCTTCTCGAGGGCGAGCGAGCGGTCGCGGGCCGACAGCGCCTTGTCCTCGAACGCCTTCAGCTCCGGCGTGATGTAGCGCTCCGCGTTCTTGAGCGTCTGGCGGCGGCGGTAGTCGTCGGGAATCTTCTGCGCGTGGGAGTTCGTCACCTCGATGTAGTAGCCGTGCACCGAGTTGTACGCCACCCGCAGGTTCGGGATTCCGGTGCGCTCCTTCTCCCTCGCTTCGAGCGCAACCAGGAACTCCCCGGCGTTCGTCTGCAGGCCGCGCAGCTCGTCCAGCTCCGGGCTGTAGCCGTCGGCGATCACGCCGCCGTCGATGACGCGCGCCGCCGGCTCCGGCTGCAAGGCCTTCCGCAGCAGGTCGAGACACGCGCTCGGGGTTCGAAGATCTTCCTTCAGCGTTTTCAGGAGAGAGGATCCGGCAGGGATCAATCCTCGCGTCCCCTCCAGCAGGGCCAGGCTCTCCCGCAAGCCGGCAAGCTCGCGCGGGCGCACGTTGCGCAGCGCCAGGCGGGCAGTGATGCGCTCGACGTCCGAGAACTGGCGGAGCTGCTTGCGGACGTCCTCGAATCTCTCGCCCAGGGCGGCGACGGCGTCGTGCCGCGCGGTCAACAGCCCGCGATCCCGCAGCGGGTGGTGCAGCCAGTGGCGCAGCAGCCGGCTGCCCATGCCGGTCGCGCATTCGTCGAGGAGGGAGAAGAGGGTGGGCGAGGGCTCGCCGCGCAGGGTCTCCGTGATCTCGAGGTTGCGCCGCGTCGCCGCGTCGAGCCGCACGTACTCGCCTGCGCGCTCGGCGGTGACCGCGGTGACGTGCGCCAGCGCCTGGCCCTGCGTGCGGCCCGCGTACTCCAGCAGCGCGCCGCAGGCGCCGATCGCGAGCGTAAGGTCTTCGCAGCCGTAGCCGGCGAGGCTCGCCGCGCCGAGCTGCTTCAGGAGCTTCTTCCTCCCCGCCTCGACGTCGAAGTGCCAGGCCGGGCGCTTGGTCGTGAAAAATCCTTCGACATCCTCGGCCGCCAGGATCTCCGCGGGATCGATGCGCCTCAATTCATTGGCCAGCGCCTGGGGCGCCACTTCGGCGACCTTCAGGGCACCGCTGGCGAGCGAGATCCACGCGAGCCCGACCGTCGACTTGTCTTTCGAGATGCTTAGAAGAATGTTGTCCGACTTGTCCTCGAGAAGCGACGAGTCGGTCAGCGTCCCCGGCGTGACGATGCGCGTGACCTGGCGCTCGACCGGCCCCTTGGCGAGCGCCGGGTCGCCGATCTGCTCCGCGATCGCCACCGACTCGCCCATCTTCACCAGCTTGGCGAGGTAGCTCTCCACGGAGTGCACCGGCACGCCCGCCATCTTCACCGGCGCCCCCGCCGACGCGCCGCGCTGGGTGAGCGTGATGTCGAGCAGCCGCGCCGCCTTCTCGGCGTCGTCGTAGAAGAGCTCGTAGAAGTCGCCCATCCGGTAGAACACCAGGATGTCGGGGTGCTCCGCCTTGATGCCCAGGTATTGCTGCATCATCGGCGTATGAGCGGCGCCTGCGGGCGACCCGGGACTCCTGTCGATGCCGCCGCTCCGCGCTCTAGAGTCTTCTTGTTCCAATGTGCCTTCGCCGACGATCTTTGCCTGCCCTTGCTGCCGCGATTATCGCTGACATTCTTCCATCCCCCGTCGACGCCGTTTGACCTGCATCAAGTCGCCTCCCGGCCGCCGAAGTAGGTTTGTGCGATCGGAGCTGAAAGGAGGCGCGTATGGAATTCAGGATTCCCGAGCCGCTTCAGGTGGAACATGAAGAGTTGCATGCGACCCTCGCTCAGGCGACCAAGGAGCCGGGCGAAGTCGGCAATGCCGCGCGCGAGGTGGCGCGGCTGTTGCATCCGCACTTCGTCGCGGAAGAGGAGTTCGCGCTGCCGCCGTTGGCACTGCTCGCGGTCCTCGCGGGCGGTCCCGTGACCCCCGAGATGGCCGCAGTGCTGCCGATGACCCGGCGCCTGAAGACCGAGCTGCCGAAGATGCTCGCCGAGCACCAGCGGATCGTCGGCGCGCTCGAAAAGCTGCGCGCCGCGGCACAAGCCGCGGGGCGGGCGGAGTACGAGAGCTTCGCGCGCGCTCTGGTGCTCCACGCCCGGACCGAGGAGCAGGTGCTCTATCCGGCCGCGATCCTGGTCGGCGAGCACGTGGAACGCAGCCTCCGGGAGCCCGCCGCGATCCATTGAGCTTGTCTTCTTCCGCGCGATGCGCTCAACGAGGTAACATCGCGCAGGAATTTTCTCCGCAAGGACACGCCCATGGGATACGTCGACACGCAGCTTTTCATCAACGGCCAATGGCAGCAGCCCGCCGAGGGCAAGTCGCTGCCGGTGGTCAACCCCGCGACCGGCAAGGAAATCGGCCGAGTCGCGCACGCGGGCCGTCCCGACCTGGACCGCGCGCTCGAGGCGGCGCAGAAGGGCTTCGAGGTGTGGCGCGACATGGTGCCGGCGGAGCGCAGCAAGATCATGCGCAAGGCCGCCGCCCTGGTGCGCGAGCGGGCGGGCGACATCGCGCCGCTCCTCACCCAGGAGCAGGGCAAGCCGCTCGCGGAGGCGAAGGTCGAGACGCTCGCCGCGGCCGACATCATCGAGTGGTTCGCCGAGGAAGGCTTCCGCGTCTACGGGCGCATCGTGCCCTCGCGCGTCAACGTCTCGATCCGCCAGATGGTGATCAAGGACCCGGTCGGGCCGGTGGCGGCGTTCACGCCGTGGAACTTCCCGATCAACCAGGTGGTGCGCAAGGTCGGCGCGGCGCTCGCCGCCGGCTGCTCGATCCTCGTCAAGGCGCCGGAAGAGACGCCCGCCGCGCCGGCGGCGCTCGTCAAGGCGTTCGCCGATGCCGGCATCCCGGCCGGCGTGCTCCAGCTCGTCTACGGCACGCCGTCGGAAATCTCGAACTACCTGATCCCGCACCCGGTGATCCGCAAGATCACCTTCACCGGCTCCATCCCGGTGGGCAAGATGCTCGCCGGCCTCGCCGGCCAGCACATGAAGCGCGTCACCATGGAGCTCGGCGGCCACGCGCCGGTGATCGTCTGCGACGACGCGGACATCGGGCTCGCGGTCAAGGCGGCGGGCGCGGCGAAGTTCCGCAACGCGGGCCAGGTCTGCATCTCGCCCACGCGCTTCCTCGTGCACAAGTCCATCGCGAAGGACTTCGCGCAGGCGCTGGCGGACCATGCCAAGGGCCTCAAGGTCGGCGACGGCCTGACGGAGGGCACGCAGATGGGCCCGCTCGCGAATCCGCGCCGCATCGACGCGATGACGAGCTTCACCGAGGACGCGGTGAAGAAGGGCGCGAAGCTCCTCACCGGGGGCCAGCGCATCGGCAGCACCGGCAACTTCTGGCAGCCCACGATCCTCGCCGACGTGCCGCGCGAGGCGAAGATCTTCAACGACGAGCCGTTCGGCCCGGTCGCCGCGATCCAGCCCTTCGACACGCTGGAGCAGGCGATCGCCGAGTCGAACCGCCTGCCGATCGGCCTCGCCGGCTACGCATTCACGAAGTCGCTGAAGAACTCCGACCTCCTCGCGCGCAAGCTCGAGGTCGGCATGCTCTGGATGAACATGCCCGCGATGCCGACCGCCGAGATGCCGTTCGGCGGCGTGAAGGATTCCGGCTACGGCTCCGAGGGCGGCCCCGAGGCGCTCGAGGCCTACCTCAACTCGCGCGCGGTGGTGATCCAGAACGCGTGAGTCGCGGACCGGGCCTGCCCATGGTTCGCAAGTGGTACCTGCAGGTCGAGGAGACGCTGGCGAACGAGAGCGGCGTGGCGGCGGACGGCCAGCCGCTGCGCAAGTTCGTGATCGCTGCCGCGGTGCGCAATCCGTACGCCGGCGCGTTCTCCGCGAATCTGGACGGCATCATCGAGGCGTCGGGGGAACTCGGCCGGCAGTTCGGCGAGCGCATCGCCGCGGCGGCGCGCGGGCTGCCCCTGGTGAGCTACGGCAAGGCCTGCATCGTGGGGATGGCCGGGGAATACGAGCACGGCAACGCGTTCCTCACGACGAAGTTCGCCGATCCGGTGCGCGATGCGATCGGCGGCGGCACGGCCTGGGTTCCGTCCGTCGGCAAGCGCGCGCCCGCGGGCGCGGCCGTGGACGTTCCTCTCGCGCACAAGGACGCGCTTTACGTCCGCTCGCACTACGACTCGATCACGGTGTCGTTCGGCGATGCACCCGCGCCGGACGAGGTCGTGGTGGTGTTCGCCTTTGCGACGCGCGGTCGCCTTCACGCGCGCCTTGGCGGCCTTGCTGCGTCCGAGGTCCGCGGCGAGGACGGCCTGCGCTGACGCCGTAGCCGGGGCAGGCCTTCTTTCAGTGCGCCTGAGCGGCGCCCCCGACGGCGCGCCGGTGCTCGCGCGCGTAGGCGCGCACGCGATTGCGCCCGTCGTGCTTGGCCGCGTACAGCGCCTTGTCGGCGCGGGAGACCAGCGTGCCGAGGCGCTCGCACTCCGCGTCGAGCGCGGCGACCCCGATGCTCACCGTGACCGGGATGGCCTGCGGCGCCTCGTCGGTGGCGATCGGCGTGGCGGCGATGGTCGCGCGCAGGCGCTCGGCGATGGCGAGCGCGTCGGCCACGCCGGTTTCCGGCAGCACCATCGTGAACTCCTCGCCGCCGCTGCGGCCGACGACGTCGGTGGCCCGCATCTGCAGGGCGATGCTCGCGCTCAGCATGCGCAGGACGTCGTCTCCCGCCGCGTGCCCGAAGCGGTCGTTGATCGACTTGAAGTGATCGACGTCCAGCAGCAGGACGGCGAGCGGGCGCCCATGGCGCTGCGCGAGGCGGAAGGCGTCCTCGCCGCGCTCCAGGAGGTGGCGCCGGTTGCCCAGGCCGGTCAGCTCGTCGCGGTTCGCCAGGTCGCCGAGGCGGCGCCGCGTGCGGAACACCTCGCGCGACATGGCGTCGAATTGCCGCTGCACGAAAAGCGCCATGGCCGCGGCGGGCCAGATCATCGCGTTGAAGCCGAGCAGCGGGAACCCCGGCGCCAGGCCGGCGGCCACCTGCAGGTTCGGCACGACCGGCACGAGGAGCAGCGCCCAGACGCTCTCGCGGAAGGTGAACGGCATCAGGATCAGCGGCGTAATGAGGTAGATGAAGAGGTATCCGGGGAAGGCCGCGAGGTAGCCGGCGGCGAGCCCGCTCCACATCGCCAGGATCGAGAACTCGACCACGGTGACCACCACGTAGCCGATGGCGAGGAGGAGGGCGCGGCGCACGCGCAGCAGGAACGCGGCGCAGTACGTCGCCACCGCCGCCACCATCACCAGGCGCAGCGGCAGCGTGTCGAGCGCGTTGACGGGATCGTGCGCGTAGACGCGCAGCCACAGCACCAGGATGAGGAGGGCGCCCGCGCCCGCGACCTTGCAGGAAAGGCCCGCGTACTCCGCAAAGCGCGCGGCGCGATAGGCGGGCTCGTCCGCCGGCGCGGCAAGGTTCAGGGCGGAGAGGAGATTCGGCACGGTCCGGGATGCTAGACCGTGCGCCTCGCCCTCGCGGTCATGGGATGTCCGGATCTGCGCCGAAATCGCCGCTCGCGCGGCGCCGCTGACAAATGTTTTCCAGGCGAGCGGAGCTACCGCGGCTCGACGTGCCTCTTCTCGAAATCCCACACGTCCTGGAAGCCGGCCAGCTCGTGCAGCCGCTTCATGTCGTAGGCGGGAACCGGGCTGCCCTGCAGCGTGCCGGCCTTCTTCAGGTACGAGAAGGACCGCTCCAGCGCCTCGCAGGCGACGGACATGCCGGCGCTCGGGTAGATCGCGATCGAGAAGCCGAGCGACTGCAGCTTCTGCGCGCCGAGGTCGGGCGACTTGCCGCTCGGCACCATGTTGGCGAGCAGCTTCGCGTGGCCGGCAAGCTCGGCGCCGACGCGCCTGAACTCGTCCTCCGACTCCGGCGCCTCGACGAAGAGGACGTCGGCGCCGGCCTTCGCGAAGGCCTTGGCGCGCGCCAGGGCTTCGTCGAGCCC
>DASZQH010000227.1:0-34916 GCA_035549805.1 Burkholderiales bacterium | reverse complement strand
GCCCACCGCAGCAAAAGTTCCGGCTGCAAAAAGCGAAGCGAAATCAGCGATGAAGGTTTACGGCAGCTTCCCCGCGGTCCGCATGCGGCGCATGCGCCGGGACGACTTCTCCCGCCGGCTCATGCGCGAGAACGTGCTGACCGCGGACGACCTCATCTACCCCGTCTTCGTCCTCGACGGGAAAGCCCGTACCGAGCGTGTGGCTTCCATGCCTGGGGTCGAGCGCATGACGCTCGACAAGCTGATGCCCGTGGCGGAGCGCTGCCTCAAGCTGCGCATCCCGGCGCTCGCGCTGTTTCCGGTCATCGACGCCAGGCTCAAGACCGCGGATGGACGCGAGGCCTTCAACCGGAAAGGGCTCGTGCCGCGAGCGGTCGCCGCGCTCAAGAAGCGCTTCCCGGAGCTCGGCATCATGACCGACGTCGCGCTCGATCCGTACACCTCGCACGGCCAGGACGGCGTCGTCGATGCGAGCGGCTACATCGTCAACGACGTGACGCTGGACGCGCTCACGCGGCAGGCGCTGGTGCAGGCCGAAGCGGGCGTCGATATCGTCGCGCCTTCCGACATGATGGACGGCCGCATCGGCCGCATCCGCGCCGCGCTCGAGAAGGCGGGCCACATCCACACGAAGATCATGGCGTACTCGGCGAAGTACGCCTCGGCGTATTACGGGCCTTTTCGCGACGCGGTGGGCTCGGCAAAGAACCTCGGCAAGGGCGACAAGAAGACGTACCAGATGGATCCCGCCAACACCGACGAGGCACTCTGGGAAGTCGGCCTCGACCTCGCGGAAGGCGCGGACATGGTGATGGTCAAGCCGGGCATGCCCTACCTCGACGTGGTACGGCGGGTGAAAGACGAGTTCAAGGCGCCGACCTACGTGTACCAGGTGTCCGGCGAATACGCGATGCTGCGCGCCGCGATCGCGAACGGCTGGCTTGCCGAAGCGTGCGTGATGGAATCGCTGGTCGGCTTCAAGCGCGCCGGTGCCGACGGCATCCTGACGTACTTCGCCCTGGAAGCGGCCGCCGCCCTGCGCAAGGGCTAGCGCTCGAGCAACTCCAGCGTCTTCAGGAAACGATCGGCGTTCTGATAGCCGATCACGCGCAGCCCGCGGATCTCACGGCCCTGCGCATCGAAGAAGATGATCCCCGGCGGGCCGAACAGGGAGAAGCGCTTGAGCAGCGCCTTGTGCGCCTCGGTGTTGCCGGTGACGTCCGCCTGGAGCAGCAGCATGCGATCCAGCTTCTCCCGCACGCGCGGGTCGGTGAACGTGAACTTCTCCATCTCCTTGCAGGACACGCACCAGTCGGCATAGAAGTCCAGCATCACCGCCTTGCCGGGCGCACGCAGCCGCTCGTCGAGCTCCGCACCCGACGCCACGCGCTCGAAGCCCGCGGGCGCGCCGCTCGGCGCGAGGACCGGCCAGACGATCCACGCGGCGACGCCGATCAGCAGCACGCCGAACACGTACTTCACGCGGTTCACCCATGGCCCGGCCTTCGGCAGGAGCGCGCCCTGGGAGACCCCGACCAGGATCAGAGGTACGCCCATGCCGAGCGCCATGGCGAAGAGGGCGGAGCCGCCGAGCGCAACGTCGCGCGTCTGCGAGATGTAGAGCAGGGCCCCCGCCAGCGGGGCGGCGACGCAGGGACTCACGATGACCGCGGAGAGCGCGCCCATGCCCGCGACCGAAGCGACACGCCCGCCGCGCAGACGGCCTTGCACCCCGGAAAGCCGCTGGTAGACAAATCCCGGCAGGCGGATCTCGTATAGACCGAACATCGAAAGCGCGAGCGCGACGAAGACGAGCGCGAAGCCGCCGAGCACCCAGGCGTTCTGCAGCGCCGCCGAGAGCAGGGAGCCCGAGTATGCCGCGGCGACCCCGGCTGCCGCGTAAGCCACGGCCATGCCGAGAACATAGGCGAGCGAGAGCGCGAACGCGCGCGGCTTGTTCAGCCCCCTGCCTTCGCCGGCGATGATGCTCGAGAGGATAGGGATCATCGGCAGCATGCACGGGGTGAAGGCAAGCAGCAGCCCGAAGCCGACGAAGCTGGCGAGGACCAGGACGAAGTTCCCCCGGAACAGTCGCGCGATGTCGACATCGCTCGCGAAAAGGGAGAAGCCCGGGGCCGCGGCGTCCGCGCCGGGCGCGCCGCCGACCGGCTGGATGCGCGCCTTCGACTCCATCGGGATGTAGCACACGCCCACGTCGGCGCAGCCCTGCGAGATCACGGTCAGGTCGAACGCGCCGCGCGCGTCCACCGGGAGGACGATGCGCACCTCCTTGCGGTAGGTCTCCATCTCGCCGAAGAACTCGTCCTTGTGCTTCTTGCCCGGAGGAAACTCGGGCGGCCCGAGCTTCGCGTCCGCGGCGGAAAAGCGGAAGCGCTCGCGGTACATGTAGTACCCGTCGGCGATTTCGAAGCGCACCTCCACCGCCTTCTCGTCGAGCGCACGCGCAGAGAAGCGGAATGCCTTCTCCGGCTCGAGCAGCGCATCCGACTTCCCGCCGAAGCCGAGCTGCGCGGCCGCCGGAGCGGCGAGAAGGAGCGCGAGGACGAAAGCGAGGAGCCTGTTCACGGCCTGGTTTCGGAATCGATCCACTGCAGGTACGCGGGAAACCCGCGCTCGACTGGGACCGCCACGATCTCCGGAAGTTCGTAAGGATGATTCGCCCGGATCGCCGCCTCGAGCGCCGCGTAGCGGTCCGCGGTCGTCTTGATCAGCAGCGGGTGCTCCTCGTCGTGCTGCACGGCGCCCTTCCAGCGGTACACCGAGCGACACGGCGCGAGGATGTTCACGCAAGCGGCAATATTTCCCTCCACCAGCAGGCCGGCGAGCCGCTCTGCCGCCGCCCGATCCGGTAAAACGGTGAGAACGATCAGCGCCTGCATGGCGGATAATTCTAGCGACATGCATCGCGTCACCCTCCAGCCGAGCGGCCTGCAATTCGACGTCGAAGACGGCGAATCCGTCCTCACCGCAGCCCTGCGCCAGGGCTACGTCCTGCCTTACGGCTGCCGCAACGGCGCATGCGGCAGCTGCAAAGGGAAGCTCCTCGAGGGCGCGATCGATTACGGCACGTACCAGAAGAAGGCCCTCACGGACGAGGAAAAGGCCCAGGGCAAGGCCCTTTTCTGCCAGGCCAAGCCGCTCGGTCCGATCACCATCGAGGCGCGCACCGTCGGCGCGGCGAAGGACATCCAGGTGAAGACGCTGCCGTGCCGCATCCAAAAGATCGAGCGCGTCGCGGACGACGTCATCGTCCTGCAGCTCAAGCTGCCGGCGAACGAGCGCCTGCAGTTCCTCGCCGGCCAGTACCTGGAGTTTTTGCTGAAGGACGGCTCGCGGCGCAGCTTCTCGATGGGCAACGCGCCGCACGACGACGAGTTCCTGCAGCTGCACGTGCGGCACGTGACCGGCGGACAGTTCACCGACCACGTGTTCAACCGGATGAAGGAGCGCGACATCCTGCGCTTCGAAGGCCCGCTCGGCACGTTCTTCCTGCGCGAGGACAGCGACAAGCCGGTCGTATTCGTCGCGTCCGGGACGGGATTCGCGCCGATCAAGTCGATCCTCGAGCACGCGTTCAGGAAAGGCATCACGCGCCCGATGACCCTCTACTGGGGCGGGCGCCGGCCGAAGGACCTTTACATGAACGACCTCCCCGCGCGCTGGGCGGCGGAGCACGCCCAGTTCAAGTACGTCCCCGTGGTGTCCGAGGCACTGCCCGAGGACGCGTGGAGCGGGCGGACCGGATTCGTGCATCGGGCGGTGATGCAGGACTTCCCGGACCTCTCGGGGCACCAGGTCTACGCCTGCGGCGTCCCGGTCATGGTGGACAGCGCACGCAAGGATTTCGTGCAGCAGTGCCGTTTGCCGGAGCTCGAGTTCTACGCCGACAGCTTCACCACGCAGGCGGACCTCGCCAGCCCGGCTCAGCCGGCGGTGGTCTCGCCCAGGTAGGCTTCTCGCACGCGCGGGTTGGCGAGCAGCGCCTTCGCTTCGCCCGCGAGCGCGACCGCCCCCGATTCCATCACGTAGCCGCGCTGCGCCAGCTGCAGGGCAAGGAGCGCGTTCTGCTCCACGAGCAGGATGGTGACCCCCTGGCGCGCGATCTCGGCGACGATCTCGAAGATCTTCGCCACCATCATCGGCGCCAGTCCCATCGACGGCTCGTCGAGGAGCAGCAGCTTAGGCTCGCTCATGAGCGCGCGCGCCAGCGCGAGCATCTGCTGCTCGCCTCCCGAAAGGGTCCCCGCGATCTGGTGGCGGCGCTCCTTCAGCCTCGGAAAACGCTCGTACTGCGCGTCGGCCTTGCGCGCGCCGCGGCAGTACGCCCCCATCGCGAGGTTCTCGTCGACGGTGAGCTGCGGAAAGACGCCGCGACCTTCGGGAACCATCGCCAGGCCCCGCGCGGGCAACTCGTGCACGGCGGTCCGCCGGATGTCCTGCCCCGCGTAGCGCAGCGTCTCGGCACGCGCCGGGAGCAAGCGGGTAATCGCCTTGAGCGTGGAGCTCTTGCCCGCGCCGTTGGCGCCGATCAGGCAGACGAGCTCCCCCTCGGCGACCTCCAGGTCGATGCCCTTCACCGCGACGATCCCGCCATAGCTCACGTGGAGGTTCTTTACCTCAAGCAGCATGCGGCGCTCCCAGATAGGCTTCGATGACCCTGGGGTCGCGCTGCACGTCTGCCGGCTTGCCTTCGGCGATCTTCTCGCCGTAGTCGAGCACCATCACCCGATCGCAGATGTTCATCACCAGGCGCACGTCGTGCTCGATCAGCAGCACCGTGACGCCGCCTTCGCGGATCGCGCGCACGAGCTTGCCGAGCGCGATCCGCTCGGTCGGGTTCATGCCCGCGGCCGGCTCGTCGAGTGCGAGGAGCTTCGGCTCGGTGGCGAGCGCGCGAGCGATCTCGAGCCGGCGCTGATCGCCGTAGGGCAGGCTGCCGGCCGGGTCGTTCGCGCGCGCGCGGATGCCGACGAAATCCAGCAGCTCCAGGGCGCGCGCTTCGATCTGCCGCTCTTCCTCGAGCACCGCGCGGCTGCGCAGCACCGCGCCCAGCACGCCCGCGTTCGTGCGGCAGTGCCGGCCGATCATGACGTTCTCCAGCGCGGACAGGTTCGCGAACAGGCGGATGTTCTGGAACGTGCGCGCGATGCCCGCTTTCGCCACTTCGTCCGGCGGCAGCCCGGCGAGGCGGCGTCCGTCGAACTCGAACGCGCCTGCGTCCGCGCTGTAGATGCCGGTGAGGAGGTTGAAGAGCGACGTCTTCCCCGCACCGTTCGGGCCGATGAGGCCGAAGATCTCGCCGCGTGCGATCGAGAAGGAAACGTCGCCGACGGCCTGCACGCCGCCGAAGCGCTTGGTGAGGCCTTTCGCTTCGAGAAGCGCGCTCATGCGGGGGCGCGCTGCGTGAGCTCGCGCTTGCGCACCGCCGAGGGCAGCAGGCCCGCCGGCCGGAAGAGCATCACCAGGACGAGCGCGAGGCCGAAGATCAGCATGCGGATCACCTCGGGCTCGACGACCTGCCGCCCGAACAGCGCGGCCTGCACGGGCTCGACGGTCCAGCGCAGGATCTCCGGCACGAACGACAGCAGCAGGGCTCCCAGGATCACGCCCCAGATGTTGCCCATGCCGCCCAGCACCACCATCGCCACCACCATGATCGACTCGACGAGCACGAAACTCTCGGGCGAGATGAAGCCCTGGATCGCCGAGAACATCCCGCCGGCCACGCCGCCGAACGTCGCGCCCATGGCGAAAGCGAGCAGCTTCAGGTGCGTGGTGTTGATGCCCATGGCGCGGGCCGCCACCTCGTCCTCGCGGATCGCCTCCCAGGCGCGGCCGACGCGGGAGTTCTGCAGGCGGATGTTGATCACGATGACGGCGAGCGCCATTGCCATCAGCAGGTAGTAGTACTTGATCGGCCCGCTGAACTCCAGACCGAGGAAGCTCTGGCGGCTCGAGAAGTCGAAGCCCCCGATGGTGAAAGGGTCGATGCGCGCGATGCCTTGCGGGCCGTTGGTCACGTTGACCGGCCGCGACAGGTTGTTGAGGAATACGCGGATGATCTCGCCGAAGCCGAGCGTGACGATGGCGAGGTAGTCGCCGCGCAGCTTGAGCGTCGGGGCGCCGAGCAGGATGCCGAACAGCGCCGCGATGCAAGCGCCGATCGGCAGGATCACCCAGAAGGGCAGGTGCAGGTTGAAGTGCGGGCTCGCGAGCAGCGCGTAGACGTAGGCGCCGACGGCGTAGAACGCGATGTAGCCCAGGTCGAGCAGGCCGGCGAACCCGACGACGATGTTGAGCCCCAGGGCGAGCAGGACGTAGAGCAGGGCGAAGTTCGCGATGCGTACCCACGCCGTGCCCGCGTAGGCGAGCGCGAACGGCAGGCAGAGCAGCGCGAGCGCGATGAGGCCGAACCCGATCCAGACGCGCGCGGGCGCTTTCATGAGCGGTCGCCGACGCGCTCGCCCAGCAGGCCCTGCGGGCGGAAGACGAGGACCAGGATCAGGACCAGGAAGGCGAACACGTCCTGGTAGTTGGATCCGGCGAGGATGAAGTGGCCGCCGTTGGCGCAATGCGAGTCGAGCAGCCGGGCGAGCCATCCGTAGGCGCACAGATCGGTGAAGTCGCCGATATAGCCCGCGCCGAGCGCCTCGACGACCCCGAGCAGGACGCCGCCCAGCATCGCGCCCGGCACGTTGCCGATGCCGCCCAGCACGGCGGCGGAGAACGCCTTGAGCCCGAGCAGCGAGCCCATCGTGTACTGCGCGACGCCGTAGTAGGTGCCGTAGAGCACGCCGGCCACGGCGGCGAGCGCGGCGCCGATGACGAAGGTGAAGGCGATGACGCGGTTGATGTCGATGCCCATCAGCCCGGCCACCTGGCGGTTCTGCGCCACGGCACGCATCGCGGTGCCGAGACGGGTCTTGTAGACGAGGAGCGCGAGCCCACCCATCATCGCGAGGCATACGGCGATGATCGCGATCTGCACGCTGGTGATCGAGGCGCCACCGATCGAGTACGTCGCGGTACGGATGATCTGCGGGAAAGCGAGCACGTTGCGGCTGAACACCACCATCGCGAGGTGCTGGAGGATGATCGACACGCCGATCGCGGTAATGAGCGGCGCGAGCCGGGGCGCGTGGCGCAGCGGCCGGTAGGCGAGCCGCTCCATCGCATACCCCACCGCCATGCAGACCGGGATCGCGGTCGCGGTGCCGAGCAGCACCACCGCCAGCGGCGGCATGCCGCCCGCGGCGAGGGCCGTGATGACCGTGAACGCCACCATGGCGCCGATCATCACCACCTCGCCGTGCGCGAAGTTGATCAGCTGGATGATGCCGTACACCATCGTGTAGCCGAGCGCGACGATGGCGTAGACGCTTCCCAGGGTCACGCCGTTGATGACCTGCTGCAGGAAGATATCCATGCGCCGCGAAGCCTAGCAGAGCACCAAAGAAAACGGCACCCGAGGGTGCCGTTCCGATGCGCGGGGCGAGGGCTACTTCTTGGCTTCGGCCGCCGGCGCAGCGCCGGCGCCCTTCACGAACTCCTCGTACGTCTGCGACTTGCCGCCCTTCACAATGGCGATCGGCTCGAGCTTGCCGCCCTTCATGGTGAAGATCGTGATCTCGGCGTCTTTGCGGTCACCCTTCTCATCGAAGGCGATCCTGCCCGTCGCGCCGTTGAACTCGATCTTCGCCAGCTCCGGCAGGTACTTCGCGGGATCGGCCGAGTTCGCCTTCTTCATCGCTTCGATCATGAGGTTCGCCGCGTCGTAGGTAAACGGCGCATAGATGATCGGGTCGACGTTGAACTTCTGCTTGTAGGCCTCGAGGAACTTCTTGTCGGCCGCCTGCGGCGGAATGCCCGCCTGCGAGCAGAGCAGGCCGTCAGCCAAGTCGCCTGCCAGCTCTTTCATCTTGTCGGTGCAGGCGCCGTCGCCGAACGAGAACACCGCCTTGATCCCGAGCTCGCGTCCCTGCTTCATCAGCGGCCCGCCGGTCGCATCCATGCCGCCGTAGAACACCGCATCGGGATTGCGCCCCTTGAGCTTGGTGAGGACTGCCTTCCAGTCGGTCGTCTTGTCCGTGCCCTTCTCTCGGGGCAGGACCTTGATGTTCGCCGCTTTGAGGGTTTTCTCCACCTCGTTCGCCAAACCTTCGCCGTACGCGGTGGCGTCGTCGATCACTGCGACCAGCTTGGGCTTCTTGTTGGACGCGAGATAGTTCGCGACCGCCGGTCCCTGCTGGTCGTCGCGCGCGACGACCCTGAACTGCACCTTGAAGCCCTGCTCCGTCAGTTTCGGGTTCGTCGACGACCCCGAGATCACAGGGATGCCGGCCTTGTTGTAGATGTCGGAGGCCGGGATCGATACGCCCGAGTTCAGGTGCCCGACGACCCCGGCGACCTTTGCGTCGACGAGCTTCTGTGCCACCGTCGTGCCGACCTTCGGATCTGCCTGATCGTCTTCACCTAGCAGGACGAAAGAGGCCGGCTTGCCATCGATCTGGATCTTTGCGGCATTCGCCTGCTCGATGGCGAGTCGCGCGCCGTTTTCGTTGTCCTTGCCCAGGTGGGCGATGCCACCGGTCAGGGGACCGGCGTGGCCGATCTTGATTTCGATGCCGGCGGGTGCCGCCGGGGCGGCTTTGGCGTCCGCCGCCTTGCCGTCGGCTTTCGCGGCGGGTTTCTGCTCGCCGCAGCCGATCAGGGCGATCGAGGCCGCGAGCAGCGTGACTGCAAGCTTGGAATTCTTCATGGGTTCTCCGCTGAGGGGGGTCGAATCGGGGCGGTAATCATACCGCGGGGGATTCGGCGGAGACACCCCGCCGCCGGGACGGCGGCGAGGGCGGGCTAGCTTACTTCTGGCTGAGGATCCACTTCACGAGCGCCTGCACGTCGGCATCCGGAACGGCGGCGTTCGGGGGCATCGGGATCTGGCCCCAGACACCGGAGCCGCCCTTCTTGACCTTGTCGACGAGCTTGGCCTGCGCCGACTTGTCGCCGGCGTACTTCGCCGCGACCTCCTTGTAGGACGGCCCGACGACCTTCTTGTCGGTCTGGTGGCACGCGAGGCAGTTGTGCTTCTTCGCGAGCGCTTCGCTCGCCGCAGCGGGCAGCGATGCGGCGGCGGCGATACCGGCGAGGGCCAGCGCGATTGCGATACGGTTCATGGAGTCTCCTTCGGAACGGCCCCGATTTTACAAGATCGCGGGCCTACAGCCGGATAACGCATGGCGAGCCCTTTCGTTGACCGCCCCCGAGCCGGCACTATTGCACACATGGACATCGTGGATCGCCGCGCGCAGGAGGTGCTGGACTTCTGGTTTCGTGGCGACGCGCGCGACCCGCGCTGGTTCCGCAAGGACGACGCGTTCGATCGCGAGATCCGGGAGCGCTTTCTGCCGCTTTACGAGGCAGCGGCGGCCGGTTCGCTCGCGGCGTGGCTGCTGCGCGCCACGGAGTGCCTCGCCCTCGTCATCGTCCTCGACCAGTTTCCCCGCAACATGTTTCGCGGCACGGCGCGCGCCTTCGCCACCGACGAGCAGGCGCGCGACGCCGCGCGCCTGCTCCTCGCGCATGGCTGGGACCTCTCGATGCCGCCGGAGCGCCGGCTTTTCGCCTACCTCCCGTTCGAGCACAGCGAAGCGCTGGCCGACCAGGATCTGGCCTGCGAGCGGATGGCCGGGTTCGACGAGGAGCAGCGCCGCTACGCCGAGGCGCACCGCGACATCGTCCGGCGCTTCGGCCGCTTCCCCCATCGCAATGCCGCGCTCGGCCGCCCGAGCACCGCGGAGGAAATCGAGTTCCTGAGGCAGCCGGGGTCGGGCTTCTAGCGCCCGATGGAGGCGTTCGGGTCCACGGGGCCGAGTGCACGGCTGACGGTCGTCGTCGGCAGCACCTGCGCGAGCGCGCTCGACTTGCGATCGCCCACGCGCACGGCGATGCGGTCGCCGGGCCCGACCCGAAGCTCTTCGGGCAGGCGCGCGAGCACCTTGCGCCCGCCGACGTCGACATCGGCCCATCGCCGGGCATTCGCGGGACGCAGCGCCCCGGCGGTGACGAGCACGCCGGGGGCGACCTCGAAGTAGATCGCATCGACGCGACCGGTCGCGTCCTGCGCAAGGACGGGAAGCGCGAGGGAAAGCAGCGCGCAGAGCAGGGCGGCTCGCATGGCCGCACTGTGCCGCCCCTCTGTGACGGGCTTACTTGTCGGTCACAGCCCCTTCGGACGCCGTCGAGACGAGCTTCATGTATTTCGCCAGCAAGCCGGCCTTGTAGCGCGGCGCGGGCGCCCTCCACTTCTTGCGCCGGGCGGCGAGCTCCTTCGCGGAGACGTTGAGCTGGATGAGCCGCTTCTTCGCGTCGATGGTGATCGAATCGCCTTCTTTGACGAGCGCGATCGTCCCCCCGACGTAGGCCTCGGGCGCCACGTGGCCGACGACCATTCCCCAGGTCCCGCCGGAGAACCGGCCGTCGGTGAGCAGGCCGACCGATTCGCCCAGGCCCTGTCCGATGAGCGCGGAGGTCGGCGCGAGCATCTCCTGCATTCCCGGCCCGCCCTTGGGGCCCTCGTAGCGGATGACGATCACGTCGCCCGCCTTGATGCGCTTCGCCATGATGGCCTTCATGCACGCGTTCTCCGAATCGAACACGCGCGCCGGGCCGGTGATGACGGGATTCTTCAGCCCGGTGATCTTGGCCACGCAGCCCTCGGTGGCGAGGTTGCCCTTGAGGATCGCGAGGTGGCCTTCCTTGTACATCGGCTTCGTCCAGGGACGGATGACCTGCTGGTCGGCATGCGGCTCGGCCGGCACGTCCTTCAGCATCTCGGCCATGGTCTTGCCATGGATCGTCATGCACTCGCCGTGCAGCACGCCGTTCGCGAGAAGGATCTTCAGGACCTGGGGCACCCCGCCCGCGCGGTGGAAATCGACCGCGACGAAGCGCCCGGAGGGCTTGAGGTCGCACAGCACCGGCACCTTGCGGCGCACGCGCTCGAAGTCGTCGATGGTCCACTTCACGCCCGCCGCGCTCGCGATCGCGAGATAGTGCAGCACCGCGTTGGTCGACCCGCCGGTCGCCATCACGAGCGCCACCGCGTTCTCGATCGACTTGCGCGTGATGATGTCGCGCGGCTTGAGGTCGCGCCGGATCGCCTCGACGAGGACGCGCGCCGACTCGGCGGCCGAATCCGCCTTCTCGGCGTCCGGCGCGGCCATCTGCGAGGAGCCGAGCAGGCTCATGCCGAGGGCCTCGAACGACGAGCTCATGGTGTTGGCGGTGTACATGCCGCCGCAGGCGCCGGCGCTCGGACAGGCGTTCTTCTCGATGCCGGTGAAGTCCTCCTCGCTCATCTTGCCGGCCGCGAAGGCGCCCACCGCCTCGAACGCCGAGACGATCGTCAGGTCGGTGCCCTTCCACTTGCCGGGCTTGATCGTGCCGCCGTAGACGTAGATGGCCGGCACGTTCATGCGCGCGATGGCCATCATGCCGCCCGGCATGTTCTTGTCGCAGCCGCCGACGACGAGCGTGCCATCCATCGCCTGGCCGTTGACGCTGGTCTCGATCGCATCGGCGATCACCTCGCGCGACACGAGCGAGTACTTCATCGCCTCGGTGCCCATGCCGATGCCGTCGGTGACGGTCGGCACGCCGAACATCTGCGGCTTGGCGCCGGCCTGCTCGAGCGCGGCGATGGCGCGATCGACGAGCGGCTGGATGCCCGCATTGCACGGGTTCATCGTCGAGTGGCCGTTCGCCACGCCG
Source organism: Burkholderiales bacterium (assembly GCA_035549805.1). GTDB lineage: Bacteria > Pseudomonadota > Gammaproteobacteria > Burkholderiales > SG8-39 > SCGC-AG-212-J23. The sequence continues at coordinate 23,126 of DASZQH010000227.1, read as the reverse complement.
ACGATCGGCTTGTCGAAGTCGCCGTCGCGGAAGCCGACGGCGCGCAGCATGGCGCGGTTCGGGGAGCGCGCGACGCCCTGGGTGATCAGGCGCGAGCGGCGGTTGGCTGGGGTCGTGGCCATGGGCAATCCTCCTTGGAGAGCGGATTCTGCCGCCGCGGCCGCGGTCCCTCCAATGCCGACGCCACTCGCCTGTAATACTCTATCGGTATGAATCTTCCGGAAATGTGGCAGTTGCGGTATTTCGTGGCCTTGGCCGAGAAGCTCCATTTCGGCCGCGCCGCGGCAGCGCTGCACATCTCGCAGCCGCCGCTGTCGCGCGCCATTCGGGCGCTCGAGGAGCGCGTCGGCGTGCCGCTTTTCGCGCGCACGCGCCGCCGCGTCGAGCTGACGCCGGAGGGCGTGCGCCTCCTCGACGAGGCGCGGCGCGTGCAGGCGCAGCTGGAGCGCGTCTGTAGCGAGCTGCGCGGCATGGCCGCCGGAGAGCGCGGCCGCCTGCGCATCGGCTTCGTCTCCCTCGCCGACTACGGGGTGCTGCCCGGGCTGCTGAAAGACTTCAAGGCGGCGCGGCCCGGCATCACCCTCGCCTTGCGCGAGATGCTCTCGCCTGACCAGGGCGCGGCGCTCGCCGCCGGCGATCTCGATTTCGGCCTGCTGCTGCCGCCGGTGCAGGACGCGCCGCTCCTCGATCACCTCGTCGTGCAGCGCGAGCGCTTCGTCGCCGCGCTCCCCGCGCGGCACCGCCTGGCGCGGCGCGCCGGCAGCATCGCCGTTCGCGAGCTGGACGGGGAGCCGCTCGTCATGGTGCCGCGCGAGATCGCGCCGGGTCTTTACGATATCGTCGCGGGGCTGGTGCAGCGCGCCGGCCTTTCCCTCGACGTCGCCCAGGAGGCGATCCAAATGCAGACCGTCGTCAGCCTCGTCTCGAGCGGCCTGGGCGCCGCCATCGTCCCGGCTTCGGTGGCGAATCTCGGCCGGCGCGGCGTCGCCTACCGCGAGATCGCGGACCCGCACCCGGGCCTCGACCTGTGGCTCGCGTGGCGGCGCGGCGCGCTCGCCGCGCCGGCGCAGCATTTCCTCGCGCTCGCGCGCCGCGAGGCCTGACGGGCATGCTCGTTCATCCCCAGATCGATCCCATCGCGTTCGCGATCGGTCCGCTCGCGGTCCGCTGGTACGGGCTCATGTACCTCGCCGGCTTCGCGGCCGCCTGGGCGCTCGGCCTCGCCCGCATTCGCTCGGGCCGCGCCCCGGTGACCCGCGCCCACTTCGACGAGATGATCTTCTATGCGCTGCTCGGCGTGATCCTGGGCGGGCGGCTCGGCTACGTCCTCTTCTACAAGCCGGCCGAGTACCTCGCGCAGCCGCTGAAAGTCTTCGCCATCTGGGAAGGCGGCATGTCGTTCCACGGCGGCCTCATCGGCGTGCTGCTCGCGATGTGGATCCTGGCGCGGCGCTTCCGCATCCATTACCTCGACCTCATGGATTTCGTGGCCCCGCTCTGTCCCCTCGGCCTCGCCGCCGGGCGGCTGGCGAACTTCATCAACGGCGAGCTGTGGGGGCGCCCCACCGACCTGCCGTGGGGCATGGTGTTTCGCGGCGCCGGGGACGCCCCCCGCCATCCGTCGCAGCTCTACCAGTTCGCGCTGGAAGGTCTCGCCCTCTTCGCCATTCTCTGGTGGTACTCGGCGAAGCCGCGCGCGCGCGGTGCCGTCTCAGGCCTCTTCCTCCTCGGCTACGGCGGCTTCCGCTTCATCGCCGAGTTCGCGCGTGAGCCCGATGCCTTCCTGGGCATCCTCGCGCTCGGACTGACCATGGGCCAGTGGCTGTCGCTGCCGATGGTCCTCGCCGGCGCGGCGCTCATGGCATGGGCATGGAAGCCGCGCTAGGGCCGGTCTTCAATGCAGTGCTGCCGGTATTCGGCCTGGTCGCCTGCGGCGTGCTCGCCGGGCGCTTCGGCCTCGTGACGCAGGCCTCGAGCGCGGCACTCAACCAGTTCGTCTACGCGTTCGCGCTGCCCGCGATGCTCTTCATCGCAGTGTATCGCGGCTCGCTCGAGGAGATCCTCAGCGGCTTCTTCCTCCTCGGCGTGGTGGGAGCCACGCTCGGGACCGCCGTGCTCGGCTACCTCCTCTCGCGCCATCTTCAAGGCGCCACGGCGCCGGAAAGCACCATGCGCGCGCTGAACGCGTCGTTCGCGAACACCGGCTATCTCGGCATCCCGCTGGTCACGGTCGCCTATGGCGAGCGCGCCGCCCTGCCTGCCGCGCTGGCGACGGTGGCGACGAACATCGTCTCCTTTGCTGTCGCGATCGTCTGCCTGGAGCTGTTCGTCAACCCGCGACCCGGTGCGGTGCGGCGCGCGCTCGGCGGCGTGGTGCGCAGTCCGCTCATCTGGCCGATCGGGCTCGCGGTGGTCATCGTGGCGGCGGGGGTGCGCATCCCGGCGCCCGTCGAGCGTTTCGCGGTGCTGCTTTCCGGCGCGGCGGGGCCGTGCGCGCTGTTCGCGATCGGCCTCTTCGTTTCCCAGCTCTCGATCCGCGCCGGGATCGCCGCAAGCTGGCCCAGCGCGACGCTCAAGCTCGCGATCCACCCGGCGCTGATGGCGATCCTCGCGTTCTGGCTCCTCCCGATCGATCCGTTCTGGGCGAAGATCAGCGTCATCTGCGCGAGCCTGCCGCTCGGCGCCACCGCCTTCGTCCTCGCGCAGCGCTACCGGCTGCTGGAGGCGGAAACCTCCACCGGCGCGGTAGTGTCCACCGCCGCGTCGGTCGTGACGGTTTCCATCGTGATGATGCTGTTCACCTTCCTCGGCCTCTGATGCGCCTCCTTCTTTTCGCGCTGCTCGCGGGGGCCTCCGTCCTCGCCCAAGCGGACGAGGCGCTGTGGACGCTCCTGCGCGGCGGCGGCCAAGTGCTGTTCATCCGCCATGCTTCGACGACTCCGGGCGTAGGCGATCCCGACGGCTTTCGCCTCGAGGACTGCGGCACGCAGCGCAACCTGTCCGAGGAAGGACGCGCGGAAGCGCGCCGCCTCGGCGAGCTGCTGCGCCGCCAGAAGGTCCCCATCGCGTCCGTCGTCTCCAGTCCCTGGTGCCGCTGCGTGGACACCGGCCACCTCGCGTTCGGCCGCATCGATGAGCGCTGGGTCGCGCTCAGCAACCTCTTCGGCCGCTCGCCTAACGCGAGCGCGCAGGTCAAGGCCATGCGACCGCGCATCGCCACGTTCCGCGGGAAAGGCAATCTCGTTCTTGTTTCCCACGGCTCGACGGCATACGCGCTCACCGGCGTTTCGCCGCAGCAGGCCGAGATCGTGGTGCTGACGCCCGAAGGCTCGGGCTTCCGCGTCGCCGGCCGGATCCCTCCGCCGTAGTCGCGCGGCGTCCTAGAGGGCCTGCGCGAGGACGCGCGCCACGTGCATCGCGGTGCGGCCGGTTCCGTCGGCGATCTGGTGCCGGCAGCTCGTACCGTCCGCCACGAGCAGCGCCCCGGCCGGCGCATCGCGCATTGCCGGCAGGAGACTGGCTTCCCCCATCTTCATCGAAACATCGTAATGCTCGGCCTCGTAGCCGAAGCTCCCTGCCATGCCGCAGCAGCTCGATTCGATCGTCGTCACCTTCAAGCCCGGCACCATGCCCAGCACGCGCTCCACCGCGGGCATCGCGCCGAACGCTTTCTGATGACAGTGCCCATGCAGCAACGCAGCGCCGTCGAGGCGCTTCAGCGGCAGGTGGAAGCGTCCGACATCGGCTTCTCGAGCGATGAACTCCTCGAACAGGAAGCTGTTGCGCCCGAGCGCCTCCGCGTCGGGCAGCAACACCGCCATCTCGTCGCGGAAGGTGAACAGGCAGGAAGGCTCGACGCCCACCACAGGCACGCCGCGCGCCACCCAGGGCTTCAATGCCTCGAGCGTGCGCCGCGCCTCCGCGCGCGCTTCTTCGACGAGGCCGGCAGAAAGAAAAGTCCGGCCGCAGCACAACGGGCGGCCGTTCGGTGCCGGCGCCGCGACGTGGACGCGATAGCCCGCCGCCTCGAGCACGCGTATCGCCGCGCGCGCGTTCTCGGGCTCGAACCAGCGGCTGAACGTATCGACGAAGACGACGACCTCCCGCTCACCGCCTTTCGCTGCGCCCGCATCCTTCAGGAAGTCGGAGCGCCAGGAGGGCAGCCGGCGACGGCTCGTGAAGCCCAGCAGCGGCCGCGCGAGGAGCGAGGCGACGTTGGCGAACGGCGCGAAGCGGGCAGCCCATCTTGCATAGCGCGGCAGGTAAGCGATCGCGCGCTCCCGCAGGGTCGGCGCATGGCTGCGGCGATGGTGGGCGAGGAATTCGATCTTCATGCGCGCCATGTCGACCCCGGTTGGGCATTCGCGCTTGCAGCCCTTGCAGGAGACGCACAGGTCGAGCGCGTCCTTCACGGCATCCAGGGGGAGCTGGCCCGAGAGCGCGAGACGCAGCGTGTTGGCCCGGCCGCGCGTGACGTGCTTCTCGTCGCGCGTGACGCGGTACGACGGGCACATGGTGCCGGCGTCGAACTTGCGGCAATGGCCGTTGTTGTTGCACATCTCCGCGGCCTTGTCGTAGCCGCCCCATTCGCTCCAGTCGAGCGCGGGCGGGGGCGGCGACGCCTCGTAGCCGGGTTTGAAGCGGAACAGGCTGCGGTCGTCCATCCGGGGCGGGTAGACGATCTTGCCGGGATTCATCAGGCCCTTCGGATCGAGAAGTCCCTTGATCTCGGCGAGCGTCGCGGTGAGGCGGGGCCCGAAGAATGGCGCGATCCATTCCGAGCGCACGAGGCCATCGCCATGCTCGCCGGAGTAGGCGCCCTTGTACTGCTTCACCAGTGCGCAGGCTTCCTCCGCGATGGCGCGCATCTTCTGCGCGCCGTCGCGGCGCATGTCGAGCACCGGTCGGACGTGGAGCGTTCCCACGGAGGCGTGCGCATACCAGGTGCCGCGTGTCCCGTGCTTCTCGAAGACCTGCGTCAGGCGGTCGGTGTACTCGGCGAGGTGCTCGAGCGGCACCGCGCAGTCCTCGATGAACGAGACCGGCTTTCCGTCCCCTTTCATCGACATCATGATGTTCAGCCCTGCCTTGCGTACCTCCCAGAGGTCCTTCTGCTGCTTCGCATCGGTGATCTGCACCACGCTGCCGGGCAAGCCCAGGTCGCCCAGCAGCTGGACCAGTTCCGTGAGCTTGTGGTCCTGCTTCTCCTCGCCCGCAAATTCCACCAGCAGGACGGCGTCGGGCTCTCCCTTGATTAACGCATCCACGGTCCTGCGAAAGGCGGGAATCTCGCGCGCGAGCCCGATCATCGTCCGGTCCACGAGCTCGACCGCGGACGGCCCGAGCTTGACGATGTGCTGCGTGAGGTCCATCGCGGTGTAGAACTTCGGGAAGTGGCACACGCCGAGGACTCGCTTCCCCGGCAAGGGAGAGAGCTTGAGGTGCAGGCGCTCCGACCAGGCGAGCGTGCCCTCGGACCCGACCAGGAGATGCGCGGCGTTGGCGTGCGGCGGGCCGAGGTGATCGAGGTTGTAGCCGGCGACCTTTCGCAGCACCTTCGGGAAGCGCGCTTCGATCTCGGCGCGGTCGCGCTCGTAGATCTGGCGCAGCCTGCCGACGAAATCGCCGTAGCCGCCGCTCGCGGCATCGCTCATCGGCCCGAAGCGCCAGCGCTCCCCGCCCACCGTGACGGCGTCGATCGCGAGCACGTTGTGCACCATGTTGCCGTAGGCGATCGAGCGCGAGCCGCAGGAGTTGTTGCCCGCCATCCCCCCGAGGGTCGCCTGGGCGCTGGTGGAGACGTCGACGGGAAACCAGAGCCCGTGCTCGCGCAGTCGTGCATTGAGCGCATCGAGCACGATCCCGGGCTGGACGACCGCGCGGCGGCTCGCCGCGTCGAGCTCGAGTACGCGGTTCAGGTACTTCGTGTGGTCGATCGCCAGCGCGGCGCCCACCGACTGGCCGCACTGCGAGCTGCCCGCGCCGCGCGGGAGGATCGGGACGCCCGCGTCGGCGGCAATGGCGATCGCGGCGCGCGCCGCTTCCTCGCTGCGCGGCACCACCACGCCGATCGGCTCGATCTGGTAGATCGAGGCATCGGTGGAGTAGCGCGCGCGGCTCGCCGCGTCGAACAGGACCTCGGCATCGGTCTCGGCGCGCAGCCTTCGGGCCAGCGCCGAATTCCCCGGCGCGGCCTTCACGACGCGGATGGGAATCGACGGTGCGTTCAAGCTGCGGCGCGGGATCGAAGCGACTTCGTCACGTGCGCCAGCTTGCGGCTGAGGTGGTCTGCCAGCAGGCCACGCAGCGCAGTCGCATCGCGGCGCTCCAGCGCGCGAATGATCTCCTCATGCTCCGCGACTGCCGCGTCCCAGCGCTCGCGCGACAAGTTCGCCATGTAGCGCGCGCGCTTCACGTTCGCGTTGAGCTGACGGTAGGTGCTCGCGAGCACGGGATTGCCCGAAGCCTCGACGATCCCCATGTGGATGAGCTGGTTGTAGCGAAAGTAGCCGTCGAGGTCGCCCTTCGAATGCATCGAGAGCATGTCGTTGTGCAGCGCGCGTATCGCCGCGATGGCCTCGCCGCTCGCCCGGCCGCAGGCCAGCTCGCCCGCCAGGGCTTCGAGCGCACCCATCACCGTAAGCGCCTCAGCGATCCGATCGGGGTCGACCGCGGAGACCACCGCGCCGCGGTTGGGGAGCAGCTCCACCAGGCCCTCGGTCGCGAGCAGCTTGATCGCTTCCCGAAGGGGCGTACGGGAGATTCCGAGCCGTTCGCAAAGCAGGCGCTCGTTCAGGCGCTCGCCGGGGCTCAGACGCCCCTGCACGATCAGGTCGCGCAGGCGGTCGACCGCCTCCTCGTGTAGTGGCCGCCGGGCGATCCGGATCACGTCTTGCATAAAATGCATTTTGTATGCAAAACTCCCAAAAGTCCATTCCCTCCGAGGTTTAGTCATGGCCAGACACGCCGGGCGGCACTTTCTCCAGATTCCCGGGCCCACCAACGTGCCGGATCGCGTGCTGCGCGCGATCGACTTCCCGACGATGGACCACCGCGGACCGGAGTTCGGCGAGCTCGGCAAGGCAGTGCTCGCAGGCATGAAGCGCGTCTTCAAAAGCACCCTCGGCGAGGTGGTGATCTATCCCGCGTCGGGTACCGGGGCCTGGGAAGCCGCGCTGGTGAACACGCTTTCCGCCGGCGACCGCGTCCTGATGTGCGAGACCGGTCATTTCGCGACCCTGTGGCAGAAGCTCGCGACCCGGCTCGGCCTGGACGTCGAGTTCCTGCCGGGAGACTGGCGCCACGGCGCCGATCCGGCCGCGGTCGAGAAGCGCCTGCGCGCGGACGCCGAGAAGCGCATCAAGGCGGTCTGCGTAGTGCACAACGAGACCTCGACCGGGGTGGTCTCGCGCATCGGTGAGATGCGACAGGCGATCGACGCAGCCGGCCACCCCGCTCTCTTCATGGTCGACACCATCTCCTCGCTCGCCTCGCTCGACTACCGGCACGACGAATGGGGCGTCGACGTGACCGTCGCAGGCTCCCAGAAGGGCCTGATGCTCCCGCCGGGCCTGTCGTTCAACTGCGTCTCGCCGAAGGCGCTTGCCGCATCGAAGGGGGCTCGTCTTCCCCGCAGCTACTGGGCGTGGGACGAAATGCTTTCCAACGGGAAATCGGGTTACTTCCCGTATACGCCGGCGACCAACCTGCTCTACGGGCTGCGCGAGGCGCTGACGATGCTGCTCGACGAAGAAGGCCTGGACGCGGTCTTCGCGCGCCACCAGCGCCACGGCGAGGCCGCGCGGCGCGCGGTTCGTGCCTGGGGCCTCGAGGTGCTCGCCGCGGATCCGCGCGAGTACTCCGGGTCGCTCACCGCGGTCGTGGTTCCGGCGGGGCACGATGCCGATCGCGTGCGCAAGACGATCCTCGAGGCCTTCGACATGTCGCTCGGCACGGGCCTCGGCAAGCTCGCCGGCAAGGTGTTCCGCATCGGCCATCTGGGCGACTTCAACGACCTCACATTGATGGGAACCCTCGCGGGCGTCGAAATGGGTCTTGCGCTCGCGGGCGTTCCGGTAAAGAAGGAGGGTGTGCGCGCGGCGATGGATTACCTGTCGGAGGCGCGCCGCGCGCCAGCCAAGCAGGCCGCCTGAGCGGCCATTGAAAAAACGAGGAGGAGGATCGATGAGAAAGCTTCACTGGAGCATCGCGGCGCTCGCCGTCGCATTCGGCGGCACGGCATTCGCGCAGACGGAGATCAAGTTCGGGCACGTCGGCGAGCCCGGCTCGCTTTTCGCCGCCTCGGCGGAGGAATTCGCCAAGCGTGCCAACGCCAAGCTCGGCGGCAAGGCCAAGGTGGTCGTGTACGGGTCCAGCCAGCTCGGCGGCGACAAGGAGCTGCTGCAGAAGCTCAAGCTCGGCACGGTGGATATCGCGCTGCCGTCGACGGTCATGACCTCGGAAGCGGACCTGTTCGGCGTCTTCGAGATGCCCTACCTGGTGAAGGACCGCAACCACATGAAGCGCATCGAGGGCGACGTGTTCTGGAAGACGCTCGCGCCGACCGCCGAGGCGAAAGGCCTGAAGGTCATCGCGGTCTGGGAGAACGGCTATCGCCATATCACCAACTCCAAGCGGCCGATCAACACGCCGGCGGACCTGCAGGGCATCAAGCTGCGCGTGCCCGAAGGCAAGTGGCGCGTGAAGATGTTCCAGGCCTACGGCGCGAACCCGTCGCCGATGAAATTCTCCGAGGTATTCACCGCGCTGCAGACCGGCGTGATGGACGGCCAGGAGAATCCGTTCACACAGATCTACAGCGCCAAGTTCCAGGAAGTGCAGAAGTTCCTGTCGCTGACGGGGCACGTTTATACGCCCGCCTACGCAACGGTCGGCACGCGCAAGTGGGCGAGCCTGCCGGCGGACGTGCGCGGCGCGCTCGAGGCGGTCGCCAAGGAGACGCAGGCCTTCGTGTACGAGAAGGCGGCGAAGGACGACGAGGAGCTGCTGGGCAAGATCAAGGCGGCCGGCGTGCAGGTCAATACGCCGAACAAGGACGCCTTCATCGCCGCCTCGAAGCCGGTCTACGAGGAGTTCGCGAAGGAAGTGAAAGGCGCGAAGGAAGTGATCGACCGCGCCATCGCCTTGGGCAAGTAGGCGGTGACGCTGCAGTCGTTCCGCCGGGGATACGAGCGATTCCTGGAGTGGATCTGCATCGCGCTCATGGCCGCGCTCGCCGCCGAGGTGGTGGCGGGCGTGGTCTTCCGCTACTCGGGCCACTCCCTCGTCTGGTATGACGAGGTGGCGACGATCCTGCTGGCCTGGGTGACGTTCTACGGCGCCGCGCTCGCGGTCCTCAAGCACGCGCATATGGGCGTACCCGAGATCGTGCGCATGCTGCCTCCCGGCCCGCGCGTAGCCGTCGCCGTCGTTGCGCAGCTGTGCACGCTCGCCTTCTTCGTGCTGCTCGCGTGGGTGGGTTATTCGATCCTCGAGATCCTCGCGTCCGACCAGCTGGTTTCGTTGCCGGGAGTCTCGGTGGCGTATGCGAACTCGGTGATTCCGATCAGCGCCGTCCTGTTCGTGCTGGGCCAGCTGCTGGTGTTCCCGGAAGTGCTGCGCGAAGCGCGGCGCGAGGACGGAGCGGCCGGGGAGCACGCATGACCGGGTTCCTCGTGCTGTTGTGCGTCATCGTCCTGGTGCTGATCAACGTCCCGATCGCCGTGGCGCTCTGCATCGCGTCGGTCGTGGCCATGGTCGCGACGCAGGGCTTGGCGAGCCTGCCCAACGTGCCGCTGGCGCTCTACCAGGGAGCGACCAGCTTCCCGCTGATCGCGATCCCCCTGTTCATCCTCGCGGCCGCGATCATGAACACCTCGGGAATCTCGCACCGCCTCATCGACTTCTGCCAGGCGCTCGTAGGCTGGGTGCGGGGGGCGCTCGCACAGGTGAACGTGCTGAGCCACATGTTCTTCGCGGAGATCTCGGGCTCCGCGGTCGCGGGCGTGGCCGCGACCGCCTCCATCATCATGCCGGCCATGAAGGCGCGCGGCTATCCCGGCCCCTTCACGGCCGCGGTGACCTCCTCGACGGCCACGCTGGCGATCATCATCCCGCCGTCGATTCCCATGATTCTCTACGCGGTCATGGCGGGCACCTCGGTCGTGCAGATGTTCGTCGCGGGGATCGTGCCCGGCCTGCTCACGGCGTTCGGCTTCATGGCCCTGTGCTACTGGTATGCGGTCAAGTACAACTGGCCGGTGGAGGAGATCTTCCAGTGGGGCAAGCTCTGGCGCGCTTTCAGGAAGGCATTCTGGGCGCTCACTCTGCCGGTCATCATCCTGGGCGGAATCTTCGGCGGCATCGTCACCGCGACCGAGGGCGCGGCGCTCGCGGTGGTCGCGGCGCTCCTGGTGGGCGGCCTGGTCTACCGCGAGCTCGACTGGGCGCGTCTGCGAGAGGCGATCATCGACGGGGCCGTGCAGACCGGCGCCGTGATGCTGCTCGTTGCCGCATCGGCCCTGCTCGGGCTCTACCTCACGGAAGTCCAGCTTCCGCAGCGCATCGCGGCGGCGATGCTCTCGGTCACCAACGAGAAGTGGGCCATCCTCGCGATCCTCAACGTCTTCTTTTTCGTCATCGGGATGTTCCTGCATTCGGCCGCGGCCATCATCCTGGTGGTCCCGATCGTGATGCCGGTGGTCACCGCGGCGGGAATCGATCCGGTCCACTTCGGCGTGATCGTGACGCTCAACCTCGCCATTGGCCAGCAGACGCCACCCGTGGCCAGCGTCCTTCTGCTCACTTGCTCGATCGCCAAGGAAAGCGTGTGGGACGTCACGAAGGCGAACATCCCGTTCATCGGCGTGCTGCTCGTCACCCTCCTGCTCGTCACCTACGTGCCGGTAACCACGCTCGGCCTGGTGAACCTCTTCTACCGATGAGCGGCGGGGTCGCGGGCTACGAAGCCGATAGCGGGCCCGGCTGCTATGATCCGCGGCCTAAGTTCAAAGAAAAGCGGCAGCCAACGAGGACAATAGGAGGAGTCATGTACAGCACGTTCCGCACTGCAACGCGTGGCCTGGCGGCGCTCGGGCTCATGCTGGGCTGCGCCACGGCGCACGCTCAAGCCTGGCCGACGAAACCGGTCATTTTCCTGAACCCCTTCCCGGCAGGCGGTGGCACCGACACCTTCGCCCGTCCGATCGCGGCGCGCCTGGGCCAAACGCTCGGCCAGCAGGCCCTGATCGAGAACCAGGGCGGCGCCGGCGGCACGGTCGGCGCGGGGAACGTGGCCAAGCGCGCTCCGGACGGTTACAACTGGTTCTTCGGCGCGGTTCATCACACGATCGCGGAAAGCCTGTACACCCGTCTGCCCTACAGCCTCGAGAAGGACTTCGAGCCGCTCACCGTCGCCGCCTTCGTGCCGAACGTGGTGGTCGTGCATCCCAAGTATGCGAACGAGATCAAAACGCTGCAGGACCTCATCGCCTACGCGAAGAAGAACCCCGGCAAGCTCAACTACGGCTCGGCGGGCAATGGCACCACGCATCACCTGTCGGTCGAGCTCTTCAAGACGATGACGAAGACGTTCATGGTGCACATCCCGTTCCAGGGCGCCGGCCCGCTTATTCCCGCGCTGCTTTCGGGCACCGTCGACATGGCGTTCGACGGAATGGGCACCTCGGCAGTCCAAGTGAAGGCCGGCCGCCTGATTCCCCTCGCGGTGACGAGCGCTCAGCGCAATCCGGTCCTGCCGAACGTGCCGACGGTCGCGGAAGCCGGCGTACCCGGCTACGAAGTGCGCACCTGGTACGGCATCTGGGCGATCAAGGGCACGCCGAAGGACATCAAGGACCGCATGTACAAGGAAGTCGTCGCCGCGATCAACCACCCCGACCTCAAGAGGATATGGGCGGAACAGGGCGCGGAGCCCGGCGGGATGCCCCCGGCCGAAATGGAGAAGCTGGTGCGCAGCGAGATCACCAAGTGGGCGAAGGTCGTCAAGGACGCCGGCGCGAAGATCGACAACTGACGCGGCGCAAGTCGCCGGAGGAAACCGCGCGCGAGCGCGGTTTTTTTTGCCCGAGAATGAACGAGAACCTCTACGCCCTCCTCGCATCGCGCTTCGGCGCAACGCCCGACTCGGTAGCGCTCGAGCTCCCGGACGGGACGCGATACCGCTACAGCGACGTGGAAGCGGAATCCGCTCGCTTCGCCAACCTGCTCGTCGACCTGGGGCTGAAGGCCGGCGACCGGGTCTGCGCCCAACTGGAGAAGAGCGTCGAATCCGTGTTCCTGTACCTGGGGTGCCTGCGGGCCGGCCTGGTCTACCTGCCGCTGAACACCGCGTACCAGGAAAGCGAGATCCGCTACTTCGTCGGGGATGCCGAGCCCGCTGCCGCCTTTTGCGCGCCCGAGGCACGCGGCTTCGATGGCGTACGCCACCGGCTGGCGCTCTCGGCGGCTGCCGGCTCTTCCCCCGTTTTCCGGACCGTACAGCGCTCGGCAGACGACCTCGCCTCGCTCGTCTACACGTCGGGCACGACCGGGCGCGCGAAGGGCGCGATGGTCACGCACGGGAACCTCTCTTCCAATGCGCTCGCGCTTCACGAGTCCTGGAAGTTCCGCCCCGGCGATGTTCTTCTCCACGCGCTGCCGCTGTTCCACGTTCACGGCCTTTTCGTCGCGCTGCACACAGCGCTCCTCAACGCGAGCCCGATCTTGTTCCTCCCGCGCTTCGACGCTGGCGCGGTGATCGAGCGACTGCCCCGCGCAACAGTATTCATGGGAGTACCCACTTATTACGTTCGCCTGTTGGCGGAGGACGCGCTCACCGAGGAGCTGTGCAAGCCGATGCGTCTCTTCGTATCCGGGTCGGCGCCCCTGCTCGCCGAAACCTTCGCGGAGTTCCGCCGCCGGACCGGCCACGCGATCCTCGAACGCTACGGCATGACAGAGACCGGGATGAATACCTCCAATCCCTACGATGGCGAGCGCCGCGCCGGCACGGTGGGACACGCGCTGCCCGGCATTTCGGTGCGCGTCGCCAGCGCTGACGACCGTCCGCTCGGCAACGGCGAGATCGGCGGCATCCAGGTCAAGGGCCCGAACGTGATGGCGGGTTACTGGCGCCTTCCCGATCGTCGCGCGGAGGATTTCACCGCGGATGGGTTCTTCCGCACAGGGGACGTCGGCCGTTTCGACGCGGACGGGTACCTGTCGATCGTCGGCCGGGAAAAGGATCTGGTCATCAGCGGGGGATACAACGTCTACCCGAAGGAGATCGAGCTGCTGATCGACGAGCTGCCGGGTGTCGCCGAGTCCGCCGCGTTCGGCGTTCCGCATCCCGACTTCGGCGAGGCGGTCACGGTGGCCATCGTCCTTAGGCCTGGCGCCAAGTTGACGGAGGACGAAGTGATCGCTTACGTTAAAGCTCGACTGGCGAACTTCAAGGTGCCGAAGCGCGTCGTGTTTTTGCCGGACCTGCCGCGCAATGCCATGGGCAAGGTCGTGAAGGCGACGCTGCGGAAGACTTACTCCGGCGGTTAGCGCACGGCGAGATTGTTATCGACGGCACGAACGCCGTCGACCGTCGCCGTGAGGCGGCCTACTCGCGAAACCAGCTCGGGCGAGGGCAGTCGGCCGCTGAGCTGCACCCGACCCTCGTAGGTGTCGACGGCGATGCCGAGCGAAGGGATGCCCCGCTCCGCCAGGAGCGCGGCCTTGACGCGGGCGGTGATCGCGGAATCGCGAACCATCCGCTTCTGCCGATCCTCCATCGCGAGCCGGAACTCCGCCTCGCTGAGGAGCCCGTTCTTGTCGGCGTCGAATTCGGCAAAGCGCTTCTGCACTTCGCGGTCCGCGAGCGATTCGACGCGCGAGATGTATCCGTCGCGGTTTCGATCCAGCGCGAGAAAATCCGCGCGGTCCCCGGGCGCCTCCGCGACCGGCTGACCCAGAGCCCGGCCCGCGGCAAGCGCGGCGGCGAAGGCGACGATCAATGCAACTACGGTGAGTGCACGCATCGGTTCCTCCCGCTCCCAATATAGGGATGGAATGCGAAACCCGATGTGAAGGTTGTCATGCAAAGGCCACGCTTTTGGTGTCGTGCCGCAGCGACGCTTCGTCGCCCTCCGGCGACCTTCACCAGAACGCGGCGAGCATTCGCAGCGCCATTGCGTACATGAGCGCGGCAAACACGATGCGCAGACGCTTGACCGGGAGCCGGTGCGCCAAGCGAGCGCCGAGCGGCGCGGTCGCCATGCTCGTCGCCACGATGAGCGCGAGGGCGGGGAGGTAGACGTAGCCCAGCGTCCAGGCGGGCAAGCCCTCCGCGCGAAGACCCTGCAGGATGTGCCCGGCGGTGCCTGCGACCGCGATCGGAAAACCGATCGCCGCGGCACTGCCGATCGCACGCCGGAGCGGGACGCCGCACCAGGCGAGAAAAGGAATGGACATGAAGGCTCCACCCGCCGACAGCGCACTCGAGACGCCGCCGATCGCGGCGGCGGCGGCGAATAGGCGGGCCGGGGATGGCAACGGACGCGTGCCGCGCGGCCGCAGATCCAGCAGGATCTGGGTTGCCGCAAGGAATACGAGCGCGGTAAAGACGATCGCGAGCGGGCGAGCCGGGACCAGGCCGGTCAGGAGCGCGGCGGCGAACGACCCGGCCAGCGTCCCCGGTGCCATCGCTCGTACGACGGGCCAGTCCACGGCGCCGAACGCATGGTGCGCGTGGACGCTCGAGAGCGAGGTGAACGCGATGGTCGCGATTGCCGTGGCGAGCGCCATATGCAACGCATGGTCCGCGAAACCCTGTGCACCCAGGACATACACCAGGAGAGGCACCATGACGATGCCGCCGCCGATGCCGAGCAGGCCGGCCGCGAAGCCCACGAGGACGCCGATAGCCAGGTATGCGACCCAAGCGTGCGCCGCAACCCACGCCTCCATCAGGGAGTGCTTAGAAGGTGCGACGCGAGCTCCGCGAACCCGGCGCCGCAGGCGGCCTCCGTGACGTACTTCGGGGGCTGCTCCAGCACTGCGGCGAAGCGCCGGACGTTCGCTACGCCGACCGAGCGGTCGAAGAAGCCGAACATGGGCGCGTCGTTCGGCGAGTCGCCGACGAAGACGACCTGATCGTTGCGAACGTCGAGGTCGACGGAAAAGCGCTCCCGGAACAACGCGCGGGTCATGGCCAGCTTGTCGTAGCCGCCGAACCAGCCGTTGACGTGGATCGAGCTCACCTTGGCGGTAAGCCCCGCGTCCCGCATCAACGCTGCGATACGCTCCGCCGCCGCGAGCGGAAGCGGCGCAACGTCCTCGCAGAAATCGATCGCCAGGTCGGTTTCGCGATATTGCTGGTCGGCTGCGATCGCGCAGCCGGGCACCGCCTGGAGGATGTGTGCAGCGAGGGATTCAAGTCGGGCCCGCTTGGCTTTTCGCGTCGGCTCGTCGTCCTGATAGCGCCGCCGCAGCTTGTGATCCGCGTGCCAGAAGTAGAAGGCACCGTTTTCACCCACAACAGCATCGACCGGCCACATGCGGGCAATGTGGTCGCACCAGCCCGCCGGCCGACCGGTGACCGGAATCACGCGCTTCCCCGCCGCTCGGAGGCGCTCGAGGGCGTCATAGGCATCGGCGGTCAGGCGCCCATCGGTCGTCAGGGTGTCGTCGATGTCCAGGAGGACGAACCGGACCTCGTCCGTGGTCATCTCCGCGAGCGGCTTCATGCGCCGATGACTTTCGCCACGCGCTCCCGCGCCCGGGCATCGAGATGCAGTCCCGCCTTGCTCCGCCGCCACAGGACATCGTCGGCGGTACGCGCCCATTCGCGATCGCGCATGTAGAGGATCTCGCGCTCGGTCAGGCCCGCGCCGATGTGCTCGCCCAGTTCTCCGTCTCCGAGCACCTCCCCGGCCAGCGTTCCGTGCCGCCGGAACACCCCGCGCAGGACCTCCGGCGACACGTTCGGGTAGCCGGAGAGCACCGCCGCCTGCGCCTGCGAGCGATCGGCGAAGTCGCTACCCGGAAGCGGCGCCGATTGCGTCCACGAGCCGCGCATCGCCGGGAAGTAGGGCGCGAGCTTGTCCATCGCCTGCTCCGCGAGCTTGCGATACGTGGTGAGCTTGCCGCCGAACACGGAAAGCACGGGAGCTCGGCCGCCCTCGTGGTCGATGCGTAACGTGTAGTCGCGCGTTACCGCAGACGGGTCCGCCGTGCCGTCGTCATAGAGCGGCCGCGTTCCCCAGTATCGCCACACCGCGTCGTCCGGTGCCACGGGCCGCGCCAGGTAACGGTTCACCGCGCGACATAGGTATTCAAACTCCTCGGCCGTGCCGACGCCGGGCTCAGTGCCCGGCTCGGCCACGTCGGTGGTGCCGAGCAGCGTGAAATCGTCCTCGAACGGAATCATGAAGATGACGCGGCGGTCGTCGTTCTGAAGGATGAACGCGTGGCTGCCCTCGTACAGCCGTGGCACCACGAGATGACTACCGCGCACCAGCCGCACCGATTCCTGGCTAGGCTGGCCCAAGGGGCCGTTCAGCACCGACTTCACCCAGGGCCCGGCGGCGTTCACGACGGCGCGCGCCTCGACCTCTTCGCCGTTGGAAAGGCTGGCGCGCCAGCCTTGCTCCGTGCGTCGTGCGCTCAGGCACTCGGTGCGGGCGAAGATGGTGGCGCCCCGCGCCCGCGCATCCATCGCGTTGCACACCACCAGCCGTGCATCGTCGACGCGACAGTCGGAGTACGCGAAGCCGTGCTTGAGGTGTGGCTTCAGTCCCGAGGACCACGGCGGCGCGTCGAGGCGGATCGCTTCGGACCCCGGAAGCGTCGAACGGCGCGCAAGGTGGTCATAGAGGAAAAGCCCGGTGCGGATCATCCAGCGCGGCCGCAGCTCGGGAACGTGCGGCATCACGAAGCGCGTCGGCCAGGTGAGATGGCCGGCGATTCTCAGCAGAATCTCGCGCTCGGCGAGCGCTTCGGCGACGAGGCGGAACTCGTATTGCTCGAGATAGCGCAGGCCGCCGTGGATCAGCTTCGAGGACGCCGACGACGTGGCGTTGCCGAGGTCATCGCGCTCCACCAGCGTGACGCTCAGCCCGCGCCCTGCCGCATCGCGCGCAATGCCGATGCCATTGATGCCGCCGCCGATGACGAGCAGATCGACCATGGGCGGCGACTATAGCCGATGTCCGGGCACCTCCCGGGGAAGCGCCCCGCGGCGCGGGGCGGAGGAACGAACTAGCCGCTCGCCTTCTTGAGGTGGTCGATCTGCAGGACCTTCACGCGCGTTACGGCGCTCGCCTTCGCGTCGTCCTTGCTCTGGCCCGTGCCGCGCTCCTGCGTCTGCTGCTGGCGGCGGATCTTCTCGAAGGTCTTGCGTACGTCGGTGTCGAAACTCGGCTTGTACCGGAACGAAGAATCGAGGATGTGTTTCATTGGTATCTCCACGTGTCGGACGGATTCTTGCAGCGTCCGGCCGCAGGCGATGCGGACGCGGCTAGTCTCGCCGGACTAGCCGCCGCGTCGCAACACGAATCTGGAGTCGCTTCGGTACTACAGCGATCGTGGGGGCACTACGGCCGCGCGGCTATTTCTTGCGCAGCTTGCGGATGGCGGCGAGCTGGGCGGCCATCATGGCGAACTCGCCCTGGAGCGTGGCGATCTCGGCCTTGTCCTGCGCCTTCGCCATGGCTTCCTCGGCTTTCTTCAACGCCTCGGCCGCCTTCGCCTCGTCCAGGTCCTGGCCGCGGATCGCCGTATCGGCGAGAACGGTGATGACCTTGGGCTGGACCTCGAGGATCCCGCCGGCGACGAAGATGAGCTGCTCTTCACCGCCGCCCGCCGGCGTGATGCGCACCGCACCGGGCTTGATGCGCGTGATGAGCGGCGTATGGCGCGGATAGATGCCGAGCTCGCCGGCTTCGCCCGGCAGCACGACGAACTCCGCCTCGCCGGAGTAGATCGCCTCCTCCGCGCTCACCACGTCGACGTGGATGGTGTTGGCCATTTACTTGAGCGTCTTCGCCTTCTCGAACGCTTCCTCGATTCCGCCCACCATGTAGAACGCCTGCTCGGGCAGCGCGTCGCACTCGCCGGCCACGATCATCTTGAAGCCCTTGATCGTGTCCTTGAGCGAGACGTACTTGCCGGGCGTGCCGGTAAAGTTCTGCGCCACGGTGAAGGGTTGCGACAGGAAGCGCTGGATCTTGCGCGCCCGGGACACGGCGAGCTTGTCCTCCGGAGAAAGCTCGTCCATGCCGAGAATCGCGATGATGTCGCGCAGCTCCTTGTACCGCTGCAAGGTGGCCTGCACGGCGCGCGTCGTGTTGTAGTGCTCCTCGCCGATCGTGTTCGGGTCGACCTGGCGCGAGGTGGAGTCAAGCGGGTCCACGGCCGGATAGATGCCCAGCGCCGCGATGTCGCGGGACAGCACGACCGTCGCATCGAGGTGGCCGAACGTGGTCGCGGGCGACGGGTCGGTCAGGTCGTCCGCAGGGACGTACACGGCCTGGATGGAGGTGATCGAGCCGACCTTGGTCGAAGTGATGCGCTCCTGCAGACGGCCCATTTCCTCGGCCAGCGTCGGCTGGTAGCCGACCGCGGAAGGCATGCGGCCGAGCAGCGCGGAGACTTCCGTGCCGGCGAGCGTGAAGCGGTAGATGTTGTCGACGAAGAACAGGATGTCGCGGCCCTCGTCGCGGAAGCTCTCGGCCATCGTCAGGCCGGTCAGCGCGACGCGCAGGCGGTTGCCCGGCGGCTCGTTCATCTGGCCGAACACCATCGCGACTTTCGATTCCTCGAGGTTGTCGGGCTTCACGACCTCCGCCTCGATCATCTCGTGGTAGAAGTCGTTGCCCTCGCGGGTGCGCTCGCCCACGCCGGCGAACACCGAGAGGCCGGAGTGCTGGGTCGCGATGTTGTTGATCAGCTCCAGCATGTTCACGGTCTTGCCCACGCCGGCGCCGCCGAAGAGGCCCACCTTGCCGCCCTTGGCGAACGGGCAGATCAGGTCGATCACCTTGATGCCGGTCTCGAGCAGGTCGACCGAGGGGGAGAGCTCGTCGAACTTGGGTGCGATCTGGTGGATCGAGCGCTTCTTGTCGGACTTGATCGGACCCACCTCGTCGATCGGGCGGCCGAGCACGTTCATGATGCGGCCGAGCGTGCCCTTGCCGACCGGAACCGACAGCGGGCCGCCGGTGGTGACCACCTTCATCCCGCGGCGCAGGCCGTCGGAGGAGCCGAGCGCGATGCAGCGCACGACGCCGTCGCCGAGCTGCTGCTCGACCTCGAACGTGAGCTCCTTCTCGACCAGCGGGTTGCTCGCGTCCTCCACGAGCAGCAGCGCGTCGTAGATCTTCGGCATGCCTTCGCGTGCGAACTGGATGTCCACCACCGCGCCGATGCACTGAACGATGGTGCCTTGTGCTTGTGCCATATGCGATCTTCCTAGAGTCGAATTCTTCTCAAACCGCCGCCGCGCCGCCGACGATCTCCGAAAGTTCCTTCGTGATCGCCGCCTGCCGGTTCTTGTTGTAGACGAGCGTCAGGTCCTCGATCAGCGTCTTGGCGTTGTCCGAGGCCGCCTTCATCGCGACCATGCGCGCCGACTGCTCGGACGCCATGTTCTCCGCCACCGCCTGGAAAATGATGGACTCGACGTAGCGCGTGAGGACCTGGTCGAGGACCACGCGCGCGTCGGGCTCGTACAGGTAGTCCCACGCGCCTTCGGGCGCGCCCAGCGAGTCGCCCGAAAGCGGCAGGAGCTGCTCGATCACCGGCTCCTGCTTCATCGTGTTGACGAAGCGCGTATATGCGATGAGCAGGCGGTCGAACCGGTTGTTGGTATAGCCGTCAAGCATCACCTTCACCGCACCGATCAGCTTGTCCATCTGCGGGCGGTCGCCCAGTTGCGTGGCCTGGGACACGATGCTCGCGCCCAGGCGCTGCATGAAGCCCAGGCCTTTGTTGCCGAACGCGCAGACCTCGATCTCTTCGCCCTGCGTCTGCCATTCCTTGTACTGGTTCAGGACGGCGCGCAGCACGTTCGTGTTAAGCGCGCCGCACAGCCCCTTGTCGGTGGTCACGACGATGAGGCCGACCCGCTTCACGGAATCCCGGTCGACGAGGAACGGATGGCGGTACTCCGGATTGGCATGCGAGAGGTGCGCCGCGACGTTGCGGATCTTGTCGGCGTAGGGGCGCGCGTGCCGCATGCGCTCCTGCGCCTTGCGCATCTTGGAGGCGGCGACCATCTCCATGGCCTTGGTGATCTTGCGCGTGTTCTGCACGCTCTTGATCTTGACCCGGATTTCCTTAGTGCCTGGCATCTATGTGTCCGTCATCCCCGCACAAGCGGGAATCCAGTTTTAGTAAGACCCGTTCTTCTTCCAGTCCTCGATCGCGGCCTTGAGGGCCTTCTCGTCGTCGGCGGACAGGTCCTTCTTGTCTTCCATCGACTTCACGAGCGACGCGTACTTGCCCTTCAGGTAGTCGCGCATCGACTTCTCGGCGGCGAGCGCTTTCTTGACGTCGATGTCGTCGAAGTAGTCGTTGTTGACGGCGAACAGCGTGAGCGCCATCTCCCACACCTGCAGCGGCGAGTACTGCGGCTGCTTCATCAGCTCGGTCACCATGCGGCCGCGCTCGAGCTGCTTGCGGGTCGCTGCGTCGAGATCGCTCGCGAACTGCGCGAACGCGGCGAGCTCGCGGTACTGTGCGAGCGCCAGACGCACGCCCCCGCCCGTGTCCTTGCGCTTCATGATCTTCGTCTGCGCGGCGCCGCCGACCCGCGACACCGAGATGCCGGCGTTGATGGCGGGGCGGATGCCGGCGTTGAAGAGGTCGGTCTCGAGGAAGATCTGGCCGTCCGTGATCGAGATGACGTTCGTCGGCACGAAGGCCGTCACGTCGCCTGCCTGGGTCTCGATGACCGGTAGCGCCGTCAGCGAGCCCGTCTTGCCCTTCACGGCCCCCTTGGTGAACTTCTCGACGTACTCGGGATTCACGCGCGCCGCGCGCTCGAGGAGGCGGCTGTGCAGATAGAAGACGTCGCCCGGATACGCCTCGCGGCCCGGAGGCCGGCGCAGCAGCAGCGACACCTGGCGGTACGCCCAGGCCTGCTTGGTCAGGTCGTCATAGATGATGAGCGCATCCTGGCCGCGATCGCGGAAGTACTCGCCCATCGTGCAGCCGGAGTACGGAGCGATGTACTGCATCGCGGCGGACTCGGACGCCGAGGCGGCGACGACGATCGTGTACGCCATCGCCCCGTGCTCTTCCAGCTTGCGCACCACGTTGGCGATGGTGGAGGCCTTCTGGCCGATCGCGACGTAGACGCAGAAGAGGTCCTTGCCTTTCTGGTTGATGATCGTGTCGATCGCGACGGCGGTCTTGCCGGTCTGGCGGTCGCCGATGATCAGCTCGCGCTGGCCGCGGCCAACGGGCACCATCGCATCGATGGCCTTCAGGCCGGTCTGGACCGGCTGCGAGACGGACTGGCGTGCGATCACGCCGGGCGCGACCTTCTCGATGACGTCGGTGAGCTTGGCGTTGATCGGGCCCTTGCCGTCGATCGGCTGGCCGAGCGAGTTGACGACGCGCCCGAGCAGCTCCGGGCCGACCGGCACCGAAAGGATCTTGCCGGTGCACTTCACCGGGTCGCCCTCGGTGATGTGCTCGTACTCGCCCAGCACCACCGCGCCGACCGAGTCGCGCTCGAGGTTCAGCGCGAGGCCGAAGGTGTTCTTCGGGAACTCGAGCATCTCGCCCTGCATGACGTCGGACAGGCCGTGGACGCGGCAGATGCCGTCGGTCACGGAGACGACCGTGCCCTGCGTGCGCATCTGCGCGCCCGCATCCAGGTTCTGGATCCGGCTCTTGATCAGCTCCGAGATTTCGGAAGGGTTGAGTTGCATGACAGCTCCTTAATCCTTAGTCGTGCGGCTTCTATGTCTTGAGTGCGTTCTCGAGCGCGCCGAGCTGCGCGCGCGCAGAACCATCGATAACCTTGTCGCCCAGCAGGACGCGCACGCCGCCGATCAGCTCCCTGTCGACGGTCACCGTGACCCTGACCTTGCGGCCGAACTTCTTCTCCAGGCGCGACACCAGGTCCGCCACCTGCGCGTCGCTGAGATCGAACGCGGACTGGACCTCGGCTTCCACGACGCCCTCGCGCTCGTTCTTCAGCGCCTCGAACTGCTCGCGGATCTGCGGCAGCAGCTCCAGCCGCCCGTTTTCGGCGAGCACCCGCACGAGGTTGTCCGCGTCGCCGGTCAGCTTGCCGGCGAGAATCGAGATCACCAGCCCGGCCACCTTGGCGTCCGAAAGGTTCGGATCCCGGATCGCCATGCCAACGCGCGCGTCGGCCGCCACACTAGCGAGATCGGCGAGCATGTCGGCCCATTTCGCCAGCGAGCCCGACGCGTCCGCGAGCTTGAACACCGCTTCGGCGTAGGGACGGGCGACGGTGCTGGGCTCGGCCATCAGAGCTGGCGCTTGATGCCGTCGAGCAGGTCGGCGTGCGCCTTCGCGTCCACTTCCCGGCGCAGGATCTTCTCGGCGCCGGCGACCGCGAGCGAAGCGACCTGGTCGCGCAGCTGCTCGCGGGCACGCGATACTTCCTGGGCGATCTCCGCCTTGGCCGCCGCCTTCTCGCGGTTGCCCTCTTCCTTCGCGGCGTTGCGCGCCTCGTCGACCACCTGGGCGGCGCGTTTCTCCGCCTGGGCGATGATTTCCGCCGCGCGGCTGCGCGCCTGGTTCACCGCATCCTCCGCCTGGCGCGTGGACTGCTCCAGAGAGCGGCGGCCCTGATCGGCGGCCGCCAGGCCGTCGGCGATGGTCTTCTGGCGGGCTTCGATGGCGCGAACCAGGTGGGGCCAGACGAACTTCGCGGTGAACCAGATGAACAGCGCGAAGACGGCAGCCTGCGCGAGGAGCGTCGCATTCATGTTCATGGCGCTCTCCCGATCCGGCTGTTAGCGGAACGCCGTGGCGAGCGGATTGGCGAAGGCGAAGAACATCGCGATGCCCAGGCCGATGATGAACGACGCATCGATCAGGCCGAGCAGCAGGAACACCTTGCCCTGCAGCGAGTTCGTCAGCTCCGGCTGGCGCGC
>DASZQH010000226.1:0-7947 GCA_035549805.1 Burkholderiales bacterium | reverse complement strand
TCCTCGCGAAAGCGCGCCGCCTTCATGACCTGCTCCAGCCGGTCGAGGGTGAGCCGGCCGTCGTGCGTGAGGAGGAAGCTCTTCTTCGGGTCGCTGTCGAACTCGCCGTGCGACGCGATGTGCACGATCGAGTACGAGCGGGCGCGCAGCGCACGCTCGAACGCCGTCAGGCGGAATTGCCGGTCGCGGAGGAACCGCGCGCCGGCGAAGACGCGCTCGAGTTCCTCCATTTCCTCGACGACGTACGGCAGCGCCGGGAACTCCTGCACCGCCTCGCTCAGGCCGTTCACCAGCACCTCCGGCGCCTTGCGCTGCGCGAGCGACTGCGGCTCGACGAGGGAGAGCCCGGGCGCGGTGACGAAGGCGAAGCGCTCGACGAGGAAGCGCCCGCCGTCGTGCAGCGCCGCGACCGGGATCCCGCGCAGCGGCCCGTCGGGCACGAACACGACGGTCTCGACGTCCTTGCCGAGAAGCGGCTCGAGTGGCGCGAAGAGCGCCGCGTAGAGGCGCCGCGCATGCGGCATGAACTGGTTCGTGGTCCGCTTCTCGAGGAGCGAGCGGAACGCGTGCGCCTGCGTGGTGAGCGCCGCGGCGGTCACGGGCAGCGTCGCCTGCACCAAGCCGTCGGGGCGGCCGACGAGGATCTCCAGCCGGTCGGCGAGCACCACCGGGTAGAGGACCGCGGTGCGCTCGTCGATGCGGCTGATGTCCTTCTGCCGTGCGAGCTGGCCCGCGACGCAGTCGTCCTGGAAGTAATCCTCGAGCTCGACGGCCTTCAGCTGCTCGACCGTATCGCGCGCCTCGACGAGGCGCGCCTGCGGCAGCGTCTCGTGGGGCAGGCGGCGCAGCAGCAGGTCCGCGTATTCGAGGTAGAGCGGTCCCACCGCGCCGCGCCAGGAGCGGCGCTGCGCGCGCAGATCGAGCATCACGTCCTGGCGGATGCGCTGCAGGCTCGCGAGCGCCCGGCGGTACGCGCCGGCGGCCGCCTCCGGCTCGCCCGCGCGGTCGAGCAGCCGCGCGAGCTCCCAGCTCCAGCGGTAGAGGCTTTCGTCCGCCTGCGCGCGTTGCCCTGCAAACACCGCGCGCCTGGTGAGCTCCATCGCTTCGGCTCCCCGCCCCGCTTTCAGGTATAGCGCCCCCAGGTGGCCCGCCGCCCAGGATTCCGCCAATGCATCCTTCCGCGCTTGCGCCGAATCGAGCGCCCGGGAAAGCTGGCCGTAGGCCTTCCCTTCGATGTTCATGGCATCCCACAGGACGCCGTGGCGGATACGCGCGTAGTCCGCTTCCCGCGAATCGGGGGCTTCTGCGAGCGCTGCGTCGGCGCGCTCGAGCATCGCCCGCGCCTCGTCCCCCGGAAGGAGCTCGGCGGCGTTGGCCATTGCCGCGGCGCGAAGCAACGGCGGCCCCGAGACCTGCCGGAACGCCGCGAGGGCTTCGGCCTTGCGCCCCTCCGCGGCGTGCAGGCGGCCGAGATCGTTGAGGGCGGCAGCCGCCTCGAGGTGCGGGCGCGCCTTGTCGTTGTCGCCGACGGCGAGATAGGCGCGGCCGAGCGCGGCCCGGATCGACGCGTCCGCCGGCGCGAGCGCGTGCGCGCGCTCGAGCAGATCGAGCGCCTCGCGCTTGAAGCCGAGCTGCTCCCGGGCGACGGCGCGCTCGGCGAGCGAGCGGGCATCCTCGGCGGCGACCGGGCCCGCGAGCACCGCGACGAAAAGAGCTGCGTGGAGGGCCTTGAGCACCGGCCCTGGGATCAGTTCAGCTCGCCCTTCGGCGGGACCGGCAGGCGCGCGACGGGAATGCCCTCCTCGACCAGCGCGTCGTGCTCCTCCACGGAGGCGACGCCGCGGATGGCGCGCGCGGGCGCTTCGTCGTAGAAAATCCGGCGCGCCTCTTGCGGGAACTTCTCCCCGACGTCCTCCGACTTCGTCAGCAGGTCGTCCAGCATGCGCGAGTACAGCATCTGCGCGATGGCGAACGGATCCTTGCCCTCCATGTCGGCGGTCTTCGCGGGGCGCGCGTCGGCCTTCGGCGCGACCGCGCCGAGATTGATGCGCGCCGCCGACGGGACCCGCTTCACGGCCGCGGAGCCGCAGCTCGGGCACTCGACGAGGCGCCGCTTGCGCTGGGAGGCGAAATCGTCCGCGGAGGAGAACCAGCCTTCGAAACGGTGGCCCTCGCCGCAGAGCAGATCGAAGACGATCATGGCCAGCGCATTCTACATACAATGCCCCCATGCTCCCGGACCGCCTCGAAGGCAAGTGGATCGACCTCTTCGCGGAGGTGTTCGCCCTCTGCAAGGTCGGTCGCGACGAGCCGTGCGCCATCCTTTCGGAAAGCCAGTCGCGCGCGCTCAACGTGCAGCTCGCCGAGCTCGCGCTGCACCGCCTCGGCGCGCGCTATTTCCACGTCTGCGTGCCGACGCCGCGCCAGTCGGCGCCGGTCCCGATCCGCTCCACGGGCGCCTCGGACGTGCTTGGCGGCATGGACGCGGCGCTCGCGGCGCTCGCCGCCTCCAGGTTCGTCGTCGACTGCACCGTCGAGGGCCTGATGCACGCGAAGGAGCTGCCACAGGTCCTCAAGGGCGGCGCCCGGGTGCTCTACGTGTCGAACGAGCATCCCGACGTGCTGGAGCGCCTCGCCCCCTCCGTCGCCGACGAAGAGCAGGCGCGCGCGGCGATGCGCGTGCTGAAGGACGGGCGCCGCATGACGGTTTCCTCGCCCGCCGGGACGCAGCTCGAGATCGGCCTCGAGGGCGCGCGCGTCGGCGGCGTGTGGGGCTTCACGGCGAAGCCCGGCACGCTCTCGCACTGGCCGGGCGGCCTGTGCCTCGCCTTTCCCGCCGCGGGCAAGGTGAACGGCACGCTGGTCCTCGCGCCGGGCGACCTCAACCTCACGTTCAAGCGCTACCTCGAGTCCCGGGTCGCGATGAAGGTCGAGGACGACTACGTGACGAGCGTCGAGGGCGACGGCGTCGATGCCGCGCTCATGCGCGAGTACCTGGCGGCCTGGGGCGACCGCGAGGCCTACGCGGTGTCGCACGTCGGCTGGGGCCTCAACCGGCGCGCGCGCTGGGACGCGCTCGCGCTCTACGACCGGGGCGACGTGAACGGCACGGAGCAGCGCGCGTTCGCCGGCAACTTCCTCTACTCCACCGGGGCGAACGAAGTGGCGGGCCGCCACACGCTGGGGCATTTCGACCTGCCCCTGCGCGGCTGCACCGTCGCGGTCGACGGCAAGGTCGTGGTCCGGGACGGATCGCTCGCCGCGTGAAGCACCTGCTGTTCCTGCACGGCGTCGGCGGCGGCCACCATGCCTGGGACGGCCAGGTGCCGTGGTTCGCGGAGCGCGGCTATGCGGCGCATGCATGGGACCAGCCTGGCTATGGCCACACGCCGGCGGTGGAGCCTTACGACCTCGAGCAGGTCGCCGCCTCGCTGCGGCGGCTCATCGATTCGCTCGGCGCGCCCGTGGTCCTGGTCGGCCACAGCATGGGCGGGATGGTCGCGCAGGAGGCCTACGCGCGGAACCCGGCCGGCATCGCCGGCCTCGTCCTGTGCTTCACCAGCCCCGCGTTCCCCGGCGGCGGCAGCGACTTCACGCGCCAGTTCATCGAGGCGCGCGTCGGCCTGCTCGATGCCGGGCACTCGATGGCCGAGATCGCGGCGAAGCTCATGCCGACGATGCGCGGCGCGAAATCGCGGCCCGAGGGCGTCGAGCTCGCGCGCAAGGTGATGTCCGAGGTGCCGCCCGAGACCTACCGGAAGGCGGTGCGCTTGCTCACGACGTTCGACCGCAAGGCAGACCTCGCGAACATCGCCGTGCCCACGCTGCTCCTCGCCGGCAGCGAGGATCGCACCGCGCCGCCCGCGGTCCTCGAGCGGATGGCAAGGACCATTCCCGGCGCGGAATACGCCGTGCTGGAGGGCTGCGGTCACCTCGGGCCGATGGACCAGCCCGAAGCCTTCAACCAGGCGGTCCTCGCCTTCCTGGAGCGACACTCGCTATGAAAGACCCGCGCTATTCCGTCCACGGCTCCGGCTATGCGCTGACCGCGAAGCAGCGCGAGCTGCTCGAGGCCGTCGAGGCGCTCGGGCCGAAGTTCGCCGAGCGCGCGGCGCGCTACGACCGCGAGGCAAGCTTCCCGCACGAGAACTACGCCGACCTGCGCGACGCGGGCCTGCTCGGCCTGTGCGTGCCGGCGCAATACGGCGGCAAGGCGGCGGACTTCCGCACCTATTCGCTGGTCTCCGCCACGCTGGGCAGGTACTGCGGCGCGACGGCGCTGACCTTCAACATGCACGCCTGCTCCACGCTGTGGCCGGGCCTGCTGGCCGACGATCTCGACATGACGCCGGAGCAGCGCGCCGAGCACGAGCGCCATCGCGCGATCCATTTCGCCCGCGTGGTGAAGGAAGGCGCGATCTACGCCCAGCCGTTCTCGGAGGGCAGCGCGGCCGCGGCCGGGCAGGCGCCGTTCGGCACCACCGCCACGCGCGCCGACGGGGGCTGGAGGATCAACGGCAAGAAGATCTTCGCTTCGCTCTCCGGCGCCGCGCACTACTACGGCGTCCTCTGCACCGAGGCGAAGCCGCAGCTTTCGATGCGCGACACGCTGTACATGGCGGTACCGGGCAGCGCGCCCGGCCTGAGCGTCGTCGGCGACTGGGATCCCCTCGGGATGCGCGGCACGGTCTCGCGCACGCTCATCTTCAAGGACGTCTTCGTCCCCGACGAGGCGCAGATGATGCCGCGCGGCGTCTACTACCAGGCGGCGAGCCGCTGGCCGCACATGTTCACCACGCTCTCGCCGACCTACTTCGGCATCGCCATCGCGGCCTACGAGTTCACCGTGCGCTACCTGCGCGGCGAAGTGCCCGGCATGCCGCCGGTCAAGCGCCGCCAGTACGCGACGAAGCAGATCGCGGTGGCGGAGATGTTCATCAGGCTCGAGCAGACGCGCGCGCTCTTCCTGAGGATGCTCGACGACGCGCGCGTCGATCCGCCCAAGGACGCGAAGCTGCGCGCCTATGCGACGCAGTACACGATCATGGAGAACGCGAACGATCTGTGCCGCCTCGCGATCCGCACCTGCGGCGGCCAGTCGATGCTGAAGTCGCTCCCGCTCGAGCGCCTGTACCGCGATTCGCGCTGCGGCGCGCTCATGCTGCCGTGGACCGCGGAGCTGTGCCTCGACCGCATCGGCCGCGAGGCGCTCTATGAGCCCGGCGAGTCCGACGACTGACCTGACGCGCATCGTCGCGCGCTGGGCCGAGGCCACGCCGGCGAAGGTCGCGCTGCACTGGGAAGGCGTGGACCTGACCTACGCCGATCTCTGGAAGCGCGTCGAGGCGGTCGCGGCGGTCCTCGACGTGAAGAAGGGCGAGCGCGTCGCCTACCTCGGCTACAACGATCCGCTGCAGATCTTCCTGCTCTTCGCCCTCGCCCGCCGCGGTGCCCTGCTGGTGCCGCTCAACTGGCGCCTCACGCCGTCCGAGCACAAGGAGATCCTCGCCGATTGCGCGCCCCGCTGGCTCTTCTGCGGCGCGGAGTTCGAGGCGCAGGGCAAGGATCTCGGCGTGCCGCTCGGCAACCTCGAGGGCTCTCCCGTCCCCTTCACTGCTACCGGCACGGAGGACGATGACGTCCTCGTCGTCTACACGTCGGGCACGACCGGCAAGCCGAAAGGCGCCGTGCTCACGCAGGCGGCCCTGGTCTGGAACGCGCTCAACTCGTTCCACGCGCACGATCTCGTGCAGGCGGACCACGTCCTCACCGCGCTGCCGATGTTCCACGTCGGCGGGCTGAACATCCAGACGCTGCCCGCCCTTTTCGCCGGCGCCACGGTAACGCTGCACAGGAAGTTCGAGCCCGCCGCCTGGCTGGACGCGGTGGCCACGCGCAAGCCGACGCTGAGCCTGCTCGTGCCGGCGGCGATGCGCGCCGTCACCGAGCATCCCGCCTGGGCCGCCACGGACCTCTCGAGCCTGCGCATGCTGAGCACGGGATCGATGGTCGTCCCCGAGGCGCTCATCCGGGCCTTCCACGCGCGCGGCGTGCCGGTGGGCCAGGTCTACGGCGCCACCGAGACCGCCCCGATCGCGATCGTGCTGCGGGCCGAAGACGCGATGCGCAAGCCCGGCAGCGCCGGCAAGCCCTCGCCGCACTGCGAGGCGAAGCTCGTCGAGGGCGAGGTCTGGATCCGCGGGCCGGCGGTGATGCGCACCTACTGGAACGATCCTTCGGGCCTCACGCCCGATGGCTGGTTCCGCAGCGGCGACCTCGCGCGCATCGACGAAGAAGGGTTCTGGTGGATCGTCGGCCGCTCGAAAGACATCATCATCTCCGGCGGCGAGAACATCCATCCGGCGGAGATCGAGAACGTGCTCGCGGAAGTCCCGGCCATCGCGGAAGCCGCGGTCGTCGGCGTGGCGGACCCGAAATGGGGCGAGGCGGCCTGCGCCGCAGTGGTGCTCAAGCCCGGCGCGGCGCTCGTCGAGCCGGAGCTGCGCAAGCTCTTCGAGGAGCGCCTCGCGCGGTACAAGCACCCCCGGCGCATCGTGCCGCTCGCCAGCCTGCCCAAGAATGCGCTCGGCAAGGTGCAGAAGGCGGAGCTGCGGGCCGAGCTGGGGCGCCTACTCGACGGCCAGCGCGACGGCGCCCAGCCCCTCTAGCTCGAAGGCGATCCGGTCGCCGGGCCGCACGAACTTCGAGGTGACGAGGCTGCCGGTGATCACGAAGTCGCCGCGCAGCAGCCCGCGGCCGAGCGATGCGAGATGGCCACCGATCCACGCCACGGCATCGAACGGGTGGCCCAGCGCGTCGGCCCCGGTTCCCTCGCCCACGGGCGCGCCGTTGATATGCGCCCTTCCGCGCACGGCGGCGAGGTCGAGGCCGCGCCAGTCGCGCGCCTCGCCGAGCACCGCGCCTTCGTTCCAGGCGTTGTCCGCAATGAGGTCGAGCGGATGGCGCCGCAGCGTCTCGTAGTCGGCGCCCCGATCGTCCGCGAGCTCGAGCGCCGGCATCACGCCGCCGACCGCCGCCGCGACGCGCTCGCGCGTGAACGGCGCGTCCGCGGCCGGCAGGTCGCCGGCCAGGCGCACGCCGATCTCGAACTCGACGATCAGCCGCACGTAGTCCGCAGCGCGCACCCGCGCCGGCGAGCCGAGCACGGTGGAATGGAGCACGCAGCCCGCCTGCGGGGTGCTCACGCCGACGAAGGCCTGCATCGCCGGCGTGGAGAGGGCGATCTTGTAGCCCACGATGCCGCCGCGCTCGGCGGCGCGCAGCGCGACGAACGAATCCTGGATCGCATAGGCGTCGTCCGGGCTCGCGGGCGCGAGCTCCGGAGGCAGCGGCCCGTACGGCTCCCGGCGGGCGTGCGCCTCGGCCAGCCAGCGCGCCGCGCGCTCGTGCCGCGGCTCGGGTCTCTTTCGCCTCTCCACGGCGGCTAGAATAGCGCCGATCCCACTCTTATCGCTCATGCCGGTCGCGCATCGAAACTTCGGCAACGCCCGCGCCGTCTTCCCGAAGGGGCGGCTCGATCACGAGAACTGCGAGCCGTTCCGCGCCGAGCTCTCGGGCCACCTCGATGCCGCCGTGCGCGCCGGCGAGCCCCTCGTGCTGGACCTCTCCGGCCTCGAGTACGTCTCGAG
This sequence comes from Burkholderiales bacterium, assembly GCA_035549805.1. Taxonomy (GTDB): domain Bacteria; phylum Pseudomonadota; class Gammaproteobacteria; order Burkholderiales; family SG8-39; genus SCGC-AG-212-J23. Next base: position 298 of record DASZQH010000226.1, on the reverse strand, counting down.
CGCCGGCCTGCGCTGCCTGATGCTCGCGGCGAAGGAAGCCGGCGCGCGCAACGGCCGGGTGCTCGTCGCCGCCATGCAGCCGGTGGTGGCCGAGATCTTCCAGATCAGCCGCTTCCACCTCGTCTTCGAGGTGTTTGCGACCCTGCGCGAGGCGCTCGCCTCCGTCTCGCCGCAAGCGGCGCAGGCGCTCGACCGCGGCTAGCCGATGCGCGTTCGCTTCTGGGGGACGCGCGGCTCGATTCCCGTCGCGCTGACGCCCGCCGACATCCGGGACAAGCTCGCCCAGGCGCTCCTCGCC
>DASZQH010000225.1:0-9223 GCA_035549805.1 Burkholderiales bacterium | reverse complement strand
GTGTAGCTCATGTGGTGCGGCGAGCCGATGTTGCCGATGATCGCCTCGCCCGAGGCGATGCCGATGCCCATGCCGGTCGAGACGCCGCCGCGCCCGGTCCAGTTGGCGAGCACCGGCGCGAAGCTCGCCACCATGTCCTTCGCCGCCCGGTAGGCGCGCAGCGTCGCGTCGGGCTGCGGGAACGGCACGTTGAAGCCGACCAGCAGGCAGTCGCCCGAGATGCTGAAGATCGTGCCCTCCTGGCGATACGCGGCCTCGGTGATGACGGCGAAGTACTCGTTCAGCATGTTGACGACCTTGTCGACCTCGACCGCCTCGGTGAGGCGCGTGAAGCCGCGCAGGTCGGCGAACATCGCGACCACGTCGATGCGCTGCGCGTGGCTCTGGAACGGCCCCTCCTCCTGGCCCAGGCCCGAGATGATGCGCTCGGCGAGCCGCGGCGAGACGTAGCGCAAAAACGCCTTGCGGATCGTCTCCTTCCGCTGGAACTCCGCGGCGAGGCGGCGCGCCTCGAGCTCACGCCGCGTGTCGTGCAGGCGGCGCAGGGTCTTGACGCGCGCGATCAGCTCCTCGGCCTTGATCGGCTTGGAGATGAAGTCGTCGCAGCCCGCCTCGATGCCGCGCACGCGGCTCTGCGTGTCCTCGAGCGCGGTGACGAGCACGATCGGGATCATCGCCGTCGCCTCGTCGCCCTTCAGCCGCTCGCAGACGTCGAAGCCCGACAGGCCGGGCATCATCACGTCGAGCACGATCAGGTCGGGCGCGGAGGACATCGCGTGCACCAGCGCGGCGTCGCCGTCGTGCACGGTGTCGACGGCCAGGCCTTCCTTCTGCAGCAGCCGCGCGAGCAGCGCCGTCATGTCCGGATCGTCGTCCACCACCAGGATGCGGAATGCCTGCATCTGCGACGGCCGGACCGGCGCGGCGACTTCACTCATACGTCACTTGGACTTTCGCGAGGTAGTCCTGGTACTCGGTGATGCGGGCGGCGAGCCCGGCGCGGTCGCCGCTGCGCGCGCCGTCCTCGATCTGCCGGCCGAGCAGCGACACGCGCTCGAAGCCGTACGAGTTGCCGACCCCTTTCATGCGATGCCCGACCTGGCGCAGCTGCTCGAAATCGGCCGCGGCGAGCGCCGCCTTGAGCGTTTCGACCTCCTTGTGCCGGTTCTTCATGAACACGGGGACGAGGTCCTCGATCTCCTTGTCGACGACGACGACGATGCCTTCCTTTTCCATGCGCGGATTATAGGGGCCGCCTCCCAGGCGGCTCCGGGCGCCCCGCGAGCCTCGGTGTCAGGCTTTGTCAGTCGGAAATCCCGTCAGCAGCTCCCGCGCGCGCGCGAGATGCGGGTGCAGGGAAAGCGCGGCGAAACAGGCGAGCCGTACCGCCTCGGCGGGGCGCTCGCCGGGCTGCGCGGCGAGCGCGATCTCCGCGAAATGCAGCATCGCCGCGAAGTGGCGCGGCTCCAGCGCGAGCGTGCGGTGGATGTCCTCGAGGCACTCCTCGTCGCGGCCGAGAAGGTAATAAAGCGTGGCGCGCTTGTGCCACGCCTCGGCGAAGTCCGGCGCGCTGCGCACGAGCGCGGTCAGGCGCGTCTCGGCGATGTCGTAGCGCCGGGCCGCGATGTCGTCGGTCGCCCGCGCGAGCGCCTCGGCCGCGGCGCGGTGCGGATGGTGCATCCAGGCATCCCAGATGCCGTCTTCGGCGAGCGTGGCTTCGGCGGCGTGCGCGGCGGCGGCGAGGCGGCGGAAAAGCGCGTCCACCGCCGGGTAGGCGCGGAGCGGGCGCCGCGCCTTGCGGGCGGCGATCAGGCCGAGGATGTCGACTTCGGTCGCCATCGCTCCGCCATCCTAGTGGAAGTCGCGCGACTGCGCTCGCAGCGGGCCAAGGAGCGCGCTATGGTCCACCAGGCGCCGCGCGACCAGGTGGACCACGTCGCCCTCGCGCTCGATCACCCCCTGCACGCCCAGCAGCCGCGAGCCGAGCAGCGCCTCGCTCTGGCGCTCGGCCAGGCTGCTCCAGACCACCACGTTGGTGCAGCCGGACTCGTCCTCCAGCGTCACGAAGATGACGCCGCTCGCCGTCCCCGGCCGCTGCCGGCCGATCACCAGCCCGGCGGTGCTCGCCGCGCGGCCGTGCGGGATCCGGCGCAGCTCGTCCGCCCGGGCGAGCTTCATCGCCGAGAGCCGCGCCCGCAGGAGCGCCAGCGGGTGGCGGCCGAGGGTGAGGCCGAGGCTCGCGTAGTCGGCGACGATGTCCTGCCCCTCGCTCGGCGCCGCGAGCGCCGGCGCCCGCTCCCGGGCCGGCACGGCGAGCAGCGGCGTGCGCTCGACCCCCGCCGCTTCCCACTGCGCGAGGCGGCGGTGGCCCGCCAGGCCTTGCAAGGCGCCCGCCCGGGCGAGCGCTGCCAGGTCTTTTCGATTCAGGAACGAAAGGTCCTGGACGCAAAGGAAAGGCTTGCGCCTTGCCACTTCCCTTCCCGCCGCCTCCCCCAGCCCGCTCGCCATCCGCAGCCCGAGGCGAAGGCTCGGTTGAGAGGCGGCGCCGCCTTCCAGCGTGCAGTCCCAGTCGCTCGCGTTCACGTCCGGGCCGCGCACTTCGACGCCGTGGCGGCGCGCGTCCTGCACGAGCTGCGAGGGCTGGTAGAAGCCCATCGGCTGGCTGTTGAGGAGCGCGGCGCAGAATGCCGCCGGGTGGTGGCACTTCAGCCACGCCGAGACGTAGGCGAGCCAGGCGAAGCTCGCCGAGTGCGACTCCGGGAAGCCGTACTCGCCGAAGCCGAGGATCTGCTGGTAGATCGCGTCGGCGAACCTGGCCTCGTAGCCGTTCCTGCGCATCCCCTCCTTCAGCTTCCTCTCGAACGGCTCGAGGCCGCCCTTCTTCTTCCAGGCCGCCATCGCGCGGCGCAGCTGGTCGGCCTCCCCCGGCGTGAAGCCCGCCGCCACGATGGCGAGCTGCATCACCTGCTCCTGGAAGATCGGCACGCCCAGGGTTCTTTCCAGCACGCCTTTCACCGCCTCGCTCGGATAAGCGATCTCTGCAGGATCCTTTTTCCTGTTCTCCAGGTAAGGGTGGACCATGCCCCCCTGGATCGGGCCGGGGCGCACGATCGCCACCTGGATCGTCAGGTCGTAGAGGCTCCTCGGCCGCAGGCGCGGCAGCATGCTCATCTGCGCGCGCGACTCGATCTGGAACACGCCGACCGTGTCGGCCCGGCAGGCCATGTCGTAGGTCGCCGGATCCTCCGTCGGCACTTCCTGCATGGACATCCCGAGGAAACCGAGGCACTTCCGGATCGCCGTGAGCATCCCCAGCGCGAGCACGTCGACCTTGAGCAGGCCGAGCGCCTCGAGGTCGTCCTTGTCCCACTGGATGACGGTGCGCTCCGCCATCGCCGCGTTCTCCACCGGCACCAGCTCCGCGAGCGGCCCGCGCGAGATGACGAACCCGCCGACGTGCTGCGAGAGGTGGCGCGGAAAGCCCCGCAGCGTGTCCGCCAGCTCGGGAAAAGCGTCCGTCGCGGCCGCGCCCAGCGCTCTGCCCACGTCGCGGATCGCGCTCTTCGTGCGGTAGCAGATCACCGTCGCTGCCAGCGCCGCGCGCTCGCGCCCGTACTTGCGGTAGAGGTACTGCACCACCTCCTCGCGCCGCTCGTGCTCGAAGTCCACGTCGATGTCGGGCGGCTCGTCGCGCTCCCGCGAGACGAAGCGCTCGAAGAGCGCGTGCCCTTTCTTCGGCTCCACCTCCGTGATGCCGAGCGCGTAGCACACCGCCGAGTTCGCCGCCGAGCCGCGGCCCTGGCAAAGTATTCTTTCTCCCCTCGCAAATCGCACCACGTCGTGCACCGTGAGGAAGAAGGGCTCGTATTTCAGCTCTTCGATCAGGCGCAGCTCGTGCTCCACCATGCCTTCGACTTCAATGTTCCTTTCCTTGAATCGCCACTTCATCCCGGCTTCCACCAGCTTGCGCAACCAGGTCGTCGGCGTCTCGCCGGCGGGCACCAGCTCCTCCGGGTACTCGTAGCGCAGCGTGTCCATCTGGAAATGGCAGCGATCGGCGATCGCCACCGTCTCCTCGAGGAGCTCCGGCGGGTAGATGCGCGCGAGCCGCACGCGCAGGCGCAGGTGGCGCTCGGCGTTCGGAAAGAGCCCCTGGCCGCACTCGGCGACCGGCTTGCCGAGGCGCGTCGCGGTCAGCACGTCCTGCAGCCGGCGCCGCGAGCGCACGTGCATGTGCACGTCCCCCGCGGCCACCAGCCGCAATCCGGTCCGACGCGACATTTCCTTCAGGAGGTGCATCTTGGAAGAGTCATTGGGACCCGCATGCAGCTCCGCCGCCAGCCAGCCATTTTTCTCAAACAGCTCTCTGAAACGAAAAGCTTCTTTTTCTCCTGGACTGGCGAGCAGCGCGAGCACCCCGGCAGAAGGCAGTTCTTCCAGATCGTCCCACCCGAGCGCATAGGTACCCTTCTTCGCCCGTCGCCGCCCTGCCGTGATGAGCGCCGAGATCGCGCCGTACGCTTTGCGGTCCGGGGCGAGCAGCACCAGCTTCGTTTCCCCCAGGGAAACCTCGGTGCCGACGATCAGCTTGAGATCGAGGCCCTGAGCCGCGCAGTCTTTCGCCGCCATATGCGCGCGCACCATGCCGGCGACCGAGCACTCGTCGGTGAGCGCGAGCGCCGAGTAGCCGAGCGCCGCGGCGCGCTCCACCAGCTCCCCGGGGTGCGACGCGCCGCGCAGGAAGCTGAAGTTGGAGAGGCAGTGCAGTTCTGCGTACTCAGGGAGGCTATGCGAAGACGCCATGCAGGAACCAGTCCCCTTCCTTCATTTCCCGGTAGATCCACAGCAGGGACGCGCCCTCGCGGGCGACGAAGTAGTCGCGCTTCGCGTCGTCGCCTTCCCACCACCCGCACTCGATGCGCTCGGGGCCGGCGAGGAGCTCGTACTCCATGCGCGGCAGGCGTCGCGGCGGGTCGAGCAGCCACGCCGGCCGCGGTCCCGGCGGGACGAACTCGCGCGGGTCCCACTCCCCCGGCTCGACGCGCCGCCACGCGTGCTCGGGGCGATGGTCGGGCTGCACGGTGAGGCCGTGGACCGCGCCGGCGCCGAGGCGCGCCTGCACCCGCTCCACGAGCCGCGCCCATTCCTCGCCCTCCGCGCGCGCGTCGCCGAACATCCCCGCGCTCGCCGGATGCAGCGGCGCGAAGTCCTGCGCGCGCAGGCGGATCGCCTCCACCGGCTCGCGCAGGACCACGCCGGAGAGCTTCTCGTGCAGCAGCCGGGCGAACCTCTCCGTATCCCTCGCCGTCGATGCCAATCCGATTTCCACGGACATTTCCCTGCGAGGATGGATGAGCGTAAGAACGAAGCCCCTCACGCCCTCCTGCCGCGCCGCAAGCAGCCCTTCGAGCCGCGCCAGCAGGCGACGCGCCGCGAACAGCACGCCCTCCGCCTGCGTCACCGCGCCGGGCAGCTCGAGCGTCGCGTCGAAGCGCTCCGGCGGCGCGAAGAACACGCGTGACTCGTGCCGCGCGCCGAGCGCGCGGTCGAGGTCGTCGAGGATCGCCTGCCCGCAGCGCCTCGCCAGTCCCTCGCGCGGCAGCCGGAGGATTTCTCCCACGGTCGATACGCCGATGCTCCTGAAGAAATCCGTCTCGAAGCCCGTGACCGAGAGCGGCAATTCCTCGAGCGCCCGGTTCTCCCCTCGCGCCCGCCAGAGCGCCGCGCGCGGCGTTGCCGCGACGGCGAGCGTCGCCGCGAAGCCGAGCCCGCCCAGCCCGTCGCGCATGCGCGCCACGAGTGCATCGAGGCCGCCGAAGTAGCGCAGGCTCCCCTGCACCTCCGCGAGCAGCGCCTGCGGCGGCTCGAGCGAAACCCTAGGCGTGAACTGGCAGGCCCAGGCGGCGAGGTGCTCGAGCGTTGCGGGCGGCAGCGGCGGGAAATGCAGGGCGACCCAGAGCATGGACGGGTCTGTTCACCGGTAGTTGGATCGGCGCCTCGGCCAGGCGGCCGCGCCGTTTCAAGATGTTCAGAAGAAGATGATTCTCAGAAGCTTCCAGCGCAACCCTGAGCGTCGCCGGCGACGGCTCCCTCGCCGCCTCGGCCGGACGGAACAGCGCGACGAACGCCTGGCTCGCCTCCGCCGCCACCGCGAGCCGGCGCAGCTCGTCGTAGCGCGCGTGATGGAACCACGCCAGCAACGCATGGCACGGCCCCGCGCGCAGCACCTGCTCCGCCGCCCACAGCGCGTCGCGCCGACCCGGCGCGCGAATCACCGCAAGATGCGCGAGATCCAAGCCCGCCGCCACCAGCGCCGGCGCATACGGCACATGCGGCGGCGCCAGCCACACCACCCTCTTCCCCGCCGCCGTCAGCTTCGCCAGCGCCGGCAGCACGAGCTGCAACTCCCCGATCCCCTCCTGCAGCCCCAGCAACTCCGTCAGCGCCCCCACCGGCCATCCCCCGCCCGGCAACTCCGTCGCCAGCTCGGCATAACCCGTTGGAATCGTTTGCGAAAACCCGCCCGGCATCCCTCCCCGCCAGACACCGTGCTGCTGCAGAAGCGCTTCACTGAGAGACATGGGATCGAAACCTTGCCGTTACTGTACATACGTACAGTAACCCGCCCCCACGCGAAGCGCAAGTGCGCGTATTGTTTCGAGAAGACTCGCAGACGAAGACCGGATCGACAATGGAAAACAACCGCCACGCGCCACGGAAGTTCTTTGCGGAAACACGTGAGCATTGGCCGCTCATGTCCGTTTACGAGCGCTTTGAGCAGATTGTTGCGATCGTTCTGAGTCTCGTGATCTCGGCGGTCATCGCGCTAGCGCTCGTGCAGCTGATGATGCGCATCGTCCCGCTGTTGCTTAGCGGCGCGATCGATCCACTGGAACACGACGTCTTTCAGGCGCTCTTTGGCATGATCATGACGCTGCTCATCGCCATGGAATTCAAGCATTCGATTGTTCGCGTTGCTCTTCGGCGCTCCAGCATCATCCAGGTCAAGACCGTGCTGCTCATCGCGCTCATTGCGTTGAGTCGCAAGTTCGTCATTCTCGATTCCAGCGCCACCGCCGCAAGCACCATTGCGGCGCTGGCTGGAGCAACCCTTGTGCTCGGCGTGGTCTACTGGCTGCTGCGCGAGCGTGACGACCGCCTCGCCAAGGAGGCGCATTGAGCTTTTTGCGCTCTGCGCTATCCCAGCAAGGCGAGGGTCGGCGGCACCTGGCGGCGCAGGAGTGCGTTGCGCGCCGTCCATTCCTGCTCGGGAGCGACCTCGTCGAGGAAGCGCACTTCGCCGCCGGCGAGGATGGCGAGAGGGACGCCGTCTCTATATAGGACGCGGTTGCCGGTGAGCGCGGGGAGGCGCGGGCCGGGGGTGAGGATGCCGACGAGGTTCAGCGGATCGGCGCCGCTCACGCTGATGAGGGCGCCGTTGCGCTCGGCGCGGCGGGCATCGCGAAGCAGGCCGATGGCCTCGGGGGCGGCGAACTGCTCGCCGGCGACGCCGGCGACGAAGCGGCCGCCGCGGATCTCGCCGCGGGCCTCGAGCCGGCGGTAGCAGCGCAGGAGGTCGCGCCAGCGCGGAAGCCAGTCGGCCTCGCGCTCGGTGAGGCGCCAGAACACCACGCCATAGCGGCGCAGGAGCGCGCGCGCCGCGTGCTCGACCTGCTCGGAGGGCTCGATGGCCGTCTTGCGACGCACGAGCGACCAGCGGCCGGCGTCTTCCAGGCCAAAGAGCGAGCCGCGGCGCTTGCGGCCGTGCAGCGGCGCGCGGCGGCGGTCCGAGGGGACGAGGAGCGCGCGCAGGCCGGCGAAGCTGTCCGCGGCGACGAGGCCCTGGGCGACCAGTTCTCCCAGGGCTTCCTCGGCGTTCACGCGCAAGAGCCCCGTGCCGTCGACGATTTCCTCGTAGAACGAAGCGCCATGCTCTGCAAGGAAGTCCCTCACCTGTGCGGCCTTCGCCGAGACCGGGATGTCTTCAACGGAAGAAAAGCCCGTCCAGATGGCGAGGCTGCGGCGCGGGGTGAGGACGATCGGCGTGGTGCGGACCGGGCTCGGGGTGCGCTCGCTCGCGGTCCTGAGCGGCAGCACGCGAGACCAGGCGACGCGCCCGGCGAGGGAGAGCTCGTCGAGCCAGCCCGGGTCGTATTCGTTCACGCGGGACGGGAGGATCTCGGTCTCCCAGGCGGCGGCCGGCGCCTCGAAGCCTTCGAGCTGCGAGACCACGCCGGCGACGGCATCCGGCCCCTCGACGCGCTGGTCCGGCGCGGCGCGCTGCCAGTGTAAGAGGAAGCGCAGGAAGTCGCGCAGCTCGACGGGCTCGATCTCGGCGCGCAGGCGGTTGACCGTGTAGCGGTGGATGCGCGCCAGCACGCGGCGCTCGCACCACTCGTCGCCGGTCGCCGCGGGCGTGAACCGGCCGCGCATGATCGAGCCTTCCGACTCGAGCGCGAGCAGGGTGGATTCCATGTCGGAGCCGCCGACGCCGAGAGCGGCGGCGAGCGCCGCGGACGTGGTCGGCCCGCTGCCCTGCAGGCGGTCGCGCACGACCTCGCGCAGCGCGTCCTCGCGCGTCCAGGGCTTGTCCTTCAGCTCCTCCAGGACTTCGAGGTCGGATTTCGCGTCGGGAAAGATCGCGAGCAGCTCGGGCAGGCGTTCGGCTGCACAGACGATGTTGCGGATGACGGTGGCACGCTTTGCTTCACGGAGGATGGAAAGATGAGAAGACCATGAAGCGACTTCGTCCAGCGTCAAAAACCCGAAGCTCATCAAGGCATCGTGGAGCTCGTCGGCGTTGCGCGGCTCGGGCTTGAGCTCGCCGACGGCGCGGGCGATGGCGTCCGGGTCGAGCTTGCCGAGGTCGGCGGCGGTCTGCGGGTCGAGGTAGCGCCGCGCCATCACGGCGTGCGTGCGGCGCTCCTCGAGGGGCACGTCGTCGAGGAACGCATAGGGACGCGCGGTCAGGACCTCGAGCGCGAGCGGCGAAGGCTCGGTGAGGTCGCGCGCCACGATGCGGATCTCGCCCTCCTCCATCCTTCTCAGCACTTCTTCCAGGCCGTCGATGTCCATCGCGTCGTGCAGGCAGTCGTCGATGGTCTGGTTGACGAGCGGATGGTCCGGGACCTCGCGGTCGCCGACGATGTTCTCGCCGCAGGCGACCTGGTCGGGGAACACCGACGCCAGCAGGTCCTCGGCTTCCATGCGCGCGAGCTGCGGC
>DASZQH010000224.1:0-9545 GCA_035549805.1 Burkholderiales bacterium | reverse complement strand
CTACCGCAAGTTCGCCGAGACGGTGGCGAACCTCCAGATCACGCTCACCGTCCTCAACTCGCTGCTTATCTTCGGTGTCGGCGCGCTGTCGCTGTGGGCGCAAGGCGCGATCGGCGCGGCGATGGTGGCCACGGCGCTGCCGCTCGCGTGGCAGACGGCGAACGCCGCCGGCTGGGTGAGCTGGGAGGTCACGGCGATCTTCGAGAACATCGGCGTGGTGCAGGAAGGCATGCAGTCGATCGCCGTCCCGCACTCGGGCACCGACCGCCCCGGCGCGACGCCGCTCGAGGTGTCGAGGGGAGAAATTGAATTTTCGGGGATTTCGTTCTCCTACGGCCGGTCCGACGCTCCGGTGATCGAAAATCTTCAACTGAAAATCGAAGCGGGAGAGCGCGTCGGCCTGGTGGGCCGCTCGGGCGCGGGGAAGTCCACGCTCGTCAACCTGCTGCTGCGCTTCCACGACGTCGAGAAGGGCAGGATCCTCATCGACGGCCAGGACATCGCCGGGGTGACGCAGGAGAGCCTGCGCGCGGCGATCGGCATGGTGACGCAGGACACCTCGCTCCTGCACCGCTCGATCGCGCAGAACATCCGCTACGGCCGCCCCGGCGCGAGCGACGCGCAGGTGGTCGAGGCGGCGAAGAAGGCCCAGGCGCACGCGTTCATCGAAGAACTGGTCGACTGGAAAGGCCGGCGAGCCTACGACGCCCACGTCGGCGAGCGCGGCGTCAAGCTCTCCGGCGGCCAGCGGCAGCGGATCGCCCTCGCCCGGGTGATCCTCAAGGACGCGCCGATCCTGGTCCTCGACGAGGCGACCTCGGCGCTCGACAGCGAAGTCGAGCTCGCGATCCAGGAGCAGCTCCTCGGCCTGATGGAGGGCAAGACGGTGATCGCGATCGCGCACCGCCTCTCGACCATCTCGCGGATGGATCGTCTTATTGTTCTAAATGAAGGAAAAATAGTGGAAGCGGGATCGCACGAGGAGCTTCTTGCCCTGGGCGGGCACTACGAGAAGCTCTGGCGTCACCAGTCGGGCGGGTTCCTCGCCGACGACCTGCTCGGGGACGATCTGGTGGAGAATCCCGCATGACCATGGAGATCCGCGCCTGCCTGTTCGACGTCTTCGGCACCCTGGTCGACTGGCGCACCAGCGTCGCGCGCGACCTCGAGGCGTTCGCGAAGGGCAAGGGAATCGCCGGCGTCGACTGGACCGCGTTCGCGGTCGAGTGGCGCCGGCTCTACCAGCCCTCCATGGAGGAAGTGCGCTCCGGCAAGTGCGCGTGGACCATCCTCGACGTCCTGCATCGCGAGAGCCTCGACCGGGTCGTGGAGAAGTTCGGCGTGCGCGGGCTCACCCAGGCCGACCTCGAGCACATGAACCGCGCCTGGCACCGCCTCTCGCCCTGGCCCGACGTCGTGGAAGGGCTGACGCGGCTCAAGGCGAAGTTCATCATCGCGCCCTGCTCCAACGGCAACATCGCGCTCATGGTGAACCTCGCGAAGCATTCCGGCCTGCCGTGGGACTGCATCCTCGGCGCCGAGACCTCGCGCGCCTACAAGCCGAAGCCGGAGGCCTACCTCGCCTCGTGCCGCCACCTCGACCTGCCGCCCTCTTCGGTGATGATGGTCGCCGCGCACAACTCCGACCTCGCCGCGGCGAAGGCGCAGGGCCTGCGCACCGCGTTCTTCCCGCGCCCCACCGAGCACGGCCCCGGCCAGACCGCCGACCTCGCCGCCGATCCGTCCTGCGTCGACATCCCCGCCGCCGACCTCGTCGATCTCGCGAAGAAGCTCGGCGCCTAGGGAGATCGGGGACAGCTACCGATCTCCGGTGCTTCGCACCGCGCTGCCGCTACGTAGAGATCGGTAGCTGTCCCCGATCTCCGCACTGACCGCTTTTCCTACTTCCCGCGGAAGTGCGCGAGGTAGTGGGCGATGTCGCCGAGGACCTTGTCGTCCATCCCGGCGACGGTTTCGGGCATCTGGGCGTTGCCGTAGCCGATGCGCTTGCCGGTGCGGTAGTCCTTCAGCGCCTTGAAGAGATAGTCCTCGCGCTGGTTGGCGACGCGCGGCACGTTCTTGTTGCCGGACCAGTCGGCGCCGTGGCAGCTCGTGCAGTGCCGGCCTTCGGTGGCCTTGCGGCCGCGCTCGAAGCGCTCCGCGTCGCGGCCTTCCTTCGGCGGGGGCGGCGGCGGGAGCTTCGCGATCGCGTCGGAGAGCGAGCGCAGGTCCTCGTCCTTCAGGTCCTTCGCCTGCGCCGTCATCACCTCGTTGTCGCGCCGCCCTCCGCGGAAGAGGAAGAGCTGCGCGACGACGTAGAACGCGGGCTGCGCGCCGAGGGACGGCGTGAGCGGGGTCTCGGAAACCCCGCTCGCGCCGTGGCAGGCAAGGCAGACGGCGAGCAGCCCTTCCTTCACTTACTTCCGGAGTAGGTGATGCGGTAGATCGCGCCGTTGTGGTCGTCCGAGACGAGCAGCGACCCGTCCTTCATCACGTGCACGTCGGCCGGCCGGCCGAGGTACTCGTTCTTCTCGATCAGGCCGGTGAGGAACGGCTCCATCTTCGCGCGGCCCTTCCCGTCGATGAACACGGCGACCACGTCCGCGCCGAGCTTCTGCGTGCGGTTCCACGGGCCGTGGCGCGTGAGGAAGATCGCGTTCTGGTACTTCGCCGGGAACATCTTGCCGGTGTAGAAGCGCATGCCGAGCGGCGCGGCGTGCGGCCCGAGCAGGACGGCGGGGCTGGTGTAGTCCTTGCAGCTCTTGCCCCAGCCGAGCTCCGGGTCGGTGAGCTGGCCGCCGTGGCAGTACGGGTAGCCGAAGTGCTGGCCCTTCTTCGTCACGCGGTTCAGCTCGTCGTGCGGCAGGTCCTCCGAGAGCCAGTCGCGCTGGTTGTCGCCGAACCAGAGCTCCTTCGTCTTCGGGTGCCAGTCGAAGCCCACCGTGTTGCGCATGCCCTGCACCACCGACTCCCAGCCGCTGCCGTCGGGGTTCATGCGGAAGATCTGCGCGTGCCGGTCCGAGGGCATGCAGATGTTGCACGGCGCGCCGACCGGGACGTACATCTTCCCGTCCGGGCCCATCTTGATGAACTTCCAGCCGTGCGGAATATCGCCCGGCAGCCCGTCCTTCACCATCACCGGCTTGGGCGGGTTCTTCAGGTTCGCCTCGATGTTGTCGTAGCGCGTGATGTCCTTCGGCGTCGCGACGTAGAGCGCGCCCTTGTAGAACTCGATGCCGTTCGGCAGGAAGAGCTTCTCCGCGATCGTCAGGAGCTCGCGCTTGCCGCCCTGGTTGGTGATCGCGTAGATCTTGCCCGCGACGAAGAGCGAGCTGACGAAGATCGTGCCCTTGTCGCCCTCGCGCATGCCGCGCGCGTCGAGGATGCCGGCCTGGTACACCTCGGCCTTGAAGCCCGGCGGCAGCTTCATCTTCTTGATCGGCAGGTCCGCCGCCGCCGTCGGAATCGGGTGCGCCGGCACCGGCGCGAACTTCAGCGCCTCCTTCTGCTTCGGCCGGCCCTGTGCCCAGGGCTCGTCGGCCGTCTTCGCTTCATCGACTTGAGCGAAAGCAGGGAACGCGAATGACATCGCAACGCAGATCGCAAGCTTTTTCATCGACCCCTCCGTGAGTGGAAGCAGCCGCGACAGCCTAGTCCTGCTGCGCCGCGGGTGTCTAGCTAGGCGTCGAAGCGGCGCAGCACCTGGCCGGGACCGTCGGACAGCGGAACAAGCGCGCCGCGCTCGACGATGCGCCGTCCGTTTACCCAGACGCCTTCGACGCCCCGCGGCTCGCGGATCATGCGCGCCCCGCCGGCCGGCATGTCCTTCACGCGCCGCAGTGGGGAGACGCCCACCGTGGCCGGATCGAACAGCAGGAGGTCTGCCCACATGCCGGGCGCGATGCGCCCGCGCTCCGGGATGCCGTAGAGCTCGGCCGGGTGGCCCGCGAGACGGCGCGCCGCCTCCGCGAGCGTGAACGTCCCGGTCTCGCGCACCCAGTGCGCGAGGAAGTGCAGCCCGAAGCCGGCGTCGCAGAAGTAGATGAGGTGCGCGCCGGCATCGGAGAGCGCGATCACGCCGGCCGGATGCTTGAGCAGCGGCGCCACGCCCGCGTCGTCGTTCTGGTAGAGCTTGCCCACGAGCTGCCGGTCGAGCGGCAGGTCGAATACGTAGTCGAGCGGGTCCTTGCCCGCGCGCCGTGCGAGCTCGGTGACCGGCACTCCGTCCTCCTCGACCTGCGACCAGTCGCCGAGGAACAGCGCCCCGGAGCCGGGATTCTTCAGGTTCTCCCGCAGCCGGGTCCTGAAGCCTGCGTCTTCATAAACCTCTTTCCTCTTGTCGGGAGGGGCGGCCTTGACGTCCGCAAAGGCATCGTGCGAGTAGAGGATGTAGGGCTCGCGCAGCGTGAAGTCGAAGGAGAGCGGCTGGCAGTTCTCCTGGATCCACACCTGGCGGCCGCGCGCCTGCGCCGCCGCGGTGCGCTCGAAGAGGTCCATCGCCCGGCCCGGCGCGCCGCGGTTGTACATCGTGTTCACGGTGACCATGAACGCCGGCCGGCCGTTCGCGGCGCAGATCCGCTCCAGGTACTCCGGCGTCGCGCGCGATCCGGCGGCGATCACGAAGACGCCCTTGGCCTTCTCGCCCAGGACGCCCGTCAGCGTCGCGAGCTCTTCGTCGCCGCAAATCGTCGAGGGCATGGGACGCCCGCCCCAGCCGCTGTGGTTCGGCGAGAAGGACGAGGCGAAGCCGATCGCGCCGGCCTCCATGGCGGCGCGGACGTGCTCGCGCATCGCCGCGAGCTGCGCCGCCGTCGGCTGCGCGCGCGAGGACGCCTCCTCGCCCATCACCGCGGTGCGGATGCAGGAGTGCCCGGCGAGCACCGCGACGTTCGCGTAGGGCCGGATGCGCTCGAGCGCGCCGAGGTACTCCGCGAAGGTCTCGAAATCCCAGCGCGTTCCGGCGAGGAGGGCGTCGAGGTCCATGCCCTCCACCACCGAAAGGTTGCGCAGCATCGTCTCGCGCGCACCCGCGGGACAAGGCGCGATGCCGAAGCCGCAGTTGCCCATCACGGCGGTCGTCACGCCGAGCGAAGGCGACGGGGAGAGCGTGCGGTCCCAGGTGACCTGCGCGTCGTAATGCGTGTGCAGGTCGACGATGCCCGGCATGAGCGCCAGGCCGCCCGCGTCCACGACCTCCAGGGAAGCCGTCTTTACCGGACCGACCTCGACGATCCGCCCGTCCTTGACGCCGACATCGGCCGGGCGGGAAGGCGCACCCGTCCCGTCGTGGACCGTGGCGCCGCGGATGACGAGGTCGAGCAGGCTAGGCGGAATGCTTCTTCAAATGCGCCACGGTGCGCTGCCCCGCGCGCTTCGTCCGCGCTCCGGCCACGACCTCAGTACGTGCCGCGGAAAGTGTCCTGGCCATGGAGGTAGTTCATGTTGGTGACGGCGTGGTTGCGGTTGACGAGCGGGCGCCCGTAGAGCCGGTGCTTGGTGCTGCGCACCTCGTGCTCGACCTGGAACAGCTTCTTCTCCGGCGCCTTCGGGTCGACGATCCACTGGAAGCGCCATTCGGCCTCGTCGGTCTCCATGTTGATCAGGCCGTGCTCGAGCAGCCACTTGTACGGCCCGGAAAAGTCGGCGAGGTAGACCTGGATATGGTGGCCGTCGTACTCGGGCTGCGGCTTGTCCGTTTCGGTGAACATCAGGGACTGGTGCTTCCCGACGCGGACGGTGGCCCTTCCGTCCCGCGCGGTCGAGGGCGCCTTGATGATCTCCTGGTAGAAGCGCGCGATGCCCTCGGCGGTGCCCGGCGGGACGTCGAAGTCGACGTACATCAGGCCGAGGTCGGTGTTCGGGAAGCGCTCGGAAGGCGCGTGGCAGCGGATGCGGTTGCCCCACGGGCAGGTCGCCTCGATGCAGTCCTTCTTCACCTCGAAGCCGAACTTCGTCTGCTTCTCCGGCACGACGCGCTTCATCTCCTTGCCCGCGAACTCGAGGCGCTTCGCGAGCGCATCGAGGTCCGGCACGACGAAGCCGGCGGTGCCGCGCAGCACCTCGGGCTTCGGCTTGTCGCCGCGGCTCGGCAGGTGCACCTGCGTGCGCCCGTAGTTCACCCACATGTTGGTGAGGCCGGTGAAGATGTACGGGTCGCGCGTGCCGCCCAGGCCGGTGACGTAGAACAGCGTCGCGAGGCGCTGGTCGTCGTGGATGACGTTGAAGTGCTCGAGGAGGACGAGGTTGCCGACGTCCTGCGTCGTGCGGTCGTACTGCTTCATGGGTGCGTTCATGGCGCTAGTTTATTCCCCAGACCTTCCGGGCGAAATCCGGATAGTCCGCCGCGATCTTTGCCGCCACCCGGGTCCGCAGCAGGGAGATCTCCTCCGCGGTCGGCGGGGGTGTCGTGGAGACGCCCGGGGCGACGTCGAAGTCGAACCCGGTGACGGCGCGGATCGATTCCACCGACTCCCCGGGATGGAAGCTCTCCAGGACGAAGCGCCCGGCGAAGCCGAACACGGCCTTGCCGGTCACCAGCGCGGCGGGCTTTCCCGCGGCGGAGATGAAGTCGACCTTCGGCACCAGCACGCGCCTCGAGTGCTCCTCGCGGAACAGGATCACGTTCGGCACCGCCTGGTACATGAAGGCCGAGCCGAACGAGCCCGGGAAGCGCCGGCCCTCGGCGCGCACGAGGTTGATGTTCCCCTGCCCGTCGATCTGCGCGCCGCCGAGGAAGAAGACGTCGATGCGCCCCTGCCCGGCAAGGTCGAAGAGCTCGCGCGAGCCTTCCGTGAACGGATTTCCCTTGCGCTTCTGCAGCAGCGAGATCCTCAGCGAAGGATTCTTCTCCTTGAGCAGGAAAGCGCCGCTCGCCGGAATCGGCGACGCCGCGCCGACCGCAACGTGACGCGCGCGGCCGATCAGGCGCGCGATGACGCACGCCAGCAACTCTTCAGGCTTGAAGGACAAATTCTTTCAGGTAGGACTGGAAGCCCTGCGGGGTCTTCGCGGCGCGCGCATACGCGGCCAGGTGCGCGTCGTCGATGTCGTACATGCCCGGCGCGCCGAGCGGCCAGGCGCCCTTCGCCGCGGGCGCGGCGGCGCTGACGTAGATGGCGGAGAGGCAGCCCGGCGCGAGCAGCTCGTCCTCGAGCATGTCGCCGGCCTTCTTCTCCTCGAACGTCACCAGCGTCTCCTTCGAGGCGTGCGCGATCGTCGCCAGCTCGCGCCGCCGCCCGATCCACGCGTTGCCCGCGTCGTCGAGCCAGCGCACGTGGAACAGGGCGATGTCCGGCCTTATCGCCTTCACGTAAAGAATCTCTTCCGTGGAGAACGGCCCGGCGGCCACCTTCCAGTCTTTCCTGCCTTTCACGAGATCGGAGCCGATGACCCCGCCGAGCGGCATGAACGGCACGCCCTTCTCGCTCGCCTGCAACGCGGTGTGGATCGCGGGGCAGGTCGCGTCCCGGATCGTCAGGGTGCCGCTCTCGGCCGCCTCGGTGAAGCGCGGCGCGAGGCCCGCCTCGCCGAGCGACACCGCGCTCGTCTCGACTTCCGCGACGCAGCCCGCGCCGATGAGGAGGTCGGCGCACATGCCGAGCACCGGCACGCCGAGGAGCCTCAGGCCCCTGGATTTCTTCCTGATCAGAGCTCGCACCACGGCCATCGCCGGCAGGGAGTAGTCGGGCGGCATGGCGACCAGCGCGCCGTCGGGGATGCGATCGGCGATGGCCTGCGCGTCGGGAAGGAAGTCGGTGCTCATCCGCTGTGGGGGAAGCGCGCGGCGTCGGTGACGCCGGCGAGCGAGTGTGCCACATCCCGTTGCGCTTCCTTCGCCGAGCGCAGCTGCGTCTTGCCGCAGCCGGGGCAGCGCACCATCGCGAACTCGAACACCGCCTCGAACGCGAGGCCGCCCTCGTAGGCGACGCGCTCGCGCACGATCTCGCGGTGGTCGGCCTTCGCCGGGACCTCGCTGCCGCAGGCGCAATGGCGCTTCTTGAAGACCATGCCCGACTCCGCGGCCGCGGGCAGCTTGCCGGCGCGCTCCTTCAGCTCCTGGATGAGCCAGAACATGAAGTCGGCGTCGACCGGCGCGTGGTGGCCGTGCGGGCAGACGCGCGCCGGCAGGCCTTCGAGGACGAGCTTCAGGTCGCCGTGCTCGCCGCGGACCGGCGCGAGCGGCTTCGGGGTCGCGTCCATCTGGGTACGGCAGTGCGGGCAGCGCATGGGCTGGCCTCCGGTCAGAATCCTTCGGCGTCGAGCAGGCCATCGAGCGAGCCGGCGCTGTAGCCGTTCATGCGCCGGCCGCCCACCAGGATGAGCGGCACGCCGCGCCCGCCGAGCTCCTTGTGCTCGCGGTTCCACGCCGCCGAGCGCTCGATGTCGCGCTCCTCGAATGGGATGCCGCGCTTCGCGAAGTGCGAGCGCGCCTTCGCGCAATAGCCGCACCACGACGTGCTGTACATCATGACCTTCGGCCTGGCGGCGGGCGTGCCGACGCTGGAGATCTTGCTTTGCACCGGGCTCGCGGCGGCGCCCGCGGGGGGCTTGTCGCCGTAGTGCACGCGCCCCTTCTCGTCGACCCAGCGAACCACCTGTGCGCCCGCGATCGCCGGAGCGATCAGCGCCACCAGCAGAAACGTCCTGAGCATGCGGCCTCCCGCCGCTATGCTGTGCCTCCGACGGTCAGGCCGTCAATACGCAGCGTAGGCTGGCCGACCCCGACTGGGACGCTCTGCCCCTCCTTGCCGCAGGTCCCGACCCCGGTGTCGAGCTGCAGGTCCTTGCCGATCATGCTGACGCGGGTCAGGGCGTCGGGGCCGTTGCCGATGAGCGTGGCCCCTTTCACCGGGTAGGTCACCTTGCCGTCCTCGATGAGGAACGCCTCGGCGGCGGAGAAGACGAACTTGCCGTTCGTGATGTCGACCTGGCCGCCGCCGAAGTTGGTGGCGTAGAGGCCCTTCTTCACGCTCTTGATGATCTCGAGCGGGTCGTGCGTGCCGGCGAGCATGTAGGTGTTGGTCATGCGCGGCATGGTCATGTGCGCGAACGACTCGCGGCGCGCGTTGCCGGTGACCGGCATCTTCATGAGGCGCGCGTTGAGGCTGTCCTGCAGGTAGCCGCGCAGCACGCCGTCCTCGATGAGCACGTTGCGCTGCGTCGGGTTGCCCTCGTCGTCGACCGAGAGCGAGCCGCGCCGGCCCGGCAGCGTGCCGTCGTCCACCACCGTGACGCCGCGCGAGGCGACGCGCTCGCCGACGCGCCCGGAGAACGCGGAGCTGCCCTTGCGGTTGAAGTCGCCCTCGAGGCCGTGCCCCACCGCCTCGTGCAGCAGCACGCCGGGCCAGCCCGGCCCGAGCACGACGGTCATCGTGCCCGCGGGCGCGGGGCGCGACTCGAGGTTAGTGAGCGCCTGGCCGACCGCCTGGCGCGCGTAGCCCTCGAGGACCTCGTCGGTGAAATGCGAGTAATCGGTGCGGCCGCCGCCGCCGGAGGAGCCGGTCTCGCGCCGCCCGCTCTGCTCGGCGATCACCTGCACCGAGAGG
>DASZQH010000223.1:0-14042 GCA_035549805.1 Burkholderiales bacterium | reverse complement strand
GTCCAACGTTTCGGAGATCACGATGTCGGTCAGTTTTCGGATTCATGCATGTGCTGTTCTTGCGCTCGTCGCCGGACCGGCGCTCGGGCAGGGGCTTTCGCTCGAGGAGGCGTTGCGCGCCGGCGAGCTGCAGTCGCCGCGGCTTGCGGCGCAGCGCTCGGCTGTTACGGCGGCTTCGCAGCAGGTCGGGCGGGCCGGCGAGCTGCCCGACCCGAAGCTGCGCCTGGGCATCGAGAACCTGCCGGTCACCGGCGCGGACCGCTTCCGCTACGACCGCGACTTCATGACGATGCGCAACGTCGGCGTGATGCAGGAGTTTCCCAATTCGGCAAAGCGGGAGGCGCGCAACCTGCGCGCCGAGCGTGCCCGCGACGTGGAAACGGCCGGGCTGGAGGCGCAACGAGCCATGCTGGCGCGCGACATCGCCATGGCCTGGCTCGACGTTCACTACGCCGAACGCTCCCGTACTGCCCTCGAGCGGCTCGTGCGCCAGTTCCAGCTCCAGGTCGATACGCTCGCCGCCGGGGTGGCACGCGGCAGGCAGAGCACCGCGGACGCTTTCATGGCGCGCAGCGCGCTCGAGCAGGCGAACGACCGGATCATCGAGCAGGAGCGCATGATCGCGAAGGCGCGGATCATGCTCGCCGCGCTGATCGGCGATGACGCAAATCGGCCGCTCGCGGCAGGCCCGGACACCACTCGCTTCGCGCATTCGCGCGACCATCTTGTCGCGCGCCTGAGCGAGCATCCGGAACTCCGGATGTACGAGCAGCGGGAAGGCCTGGCGCGTGCCGAAGCCGATGTCGCCAGAAGCACAGCCAGATCGGACTGGGCGCTCGAGGTGGGCTACGGCTACCGCCGGCCCGCGTTCGACAACATGCTGACCGTCATGGTCAGTATCGATCTCCCGTGGCAGAAGGAGCAGAGGCAGGACCGTGACATCGCCTCGAAGCTCGCCGAGGTGGATCAGGCGCGCGCGCTGCGGGAGAACGCGCGCCGCATGCACGAAGCCGAGGTGCGGGGCTGGCTGGCGGACTTCGATACCGCCGAGAAGCGCATCGAGCGCTTCGAGCGCACGCTGTTGCCGCTCGCGCGCGAGCGCTCTTCGGCGGCGCTGGCCGCGTACCAGGGCGGGCGCGGCGAGCTCGGTTCTGTGCTCGAGGCGGAACGCGCCGTGAGCGAAACAGAACTCGGCCTTACGCAGGCGCTCGCTGAGCGCGGCAAGGCGTGGGCAAACCTCAACTATCTCTATCCGCAGGGAGCATCCCGATGAAAGCCGTCTGGATATTGGTCGGGGCCACAGCGGTCGCTGCTGTCGCGGGCTACGGCGGCTACCGCATTGCGCACCAGCGCATGGCCGAAGCCCCTGCGCAGGCGAGCGCGGGCGCGGCCCCGCAGGCGGGCGGCGTGGTGCAGGACCAATCGGGAAAGCAGGTTCTCTACTGGTTCGACCCGATGTACCCGCAGCAGAAGTTCGACAAGCCGGGCAAGTCGCCCTTCATGGACATGCAACTCGTTCCCAAGCATGCGGGGGAGGGTGGCGAAGCGGGCAGCGTCTCCATCAGCCCGCAGGTGGTGCAGAACCTCGGCGTGCGCACCGCGCAGGCGAAGACCGGTTCGCTCGAGCAGCGTATGGAAGCGGTGGGTTCCGTCGCCTACAACGAGCGCGGCGTGGTGCAGCTCCAGGCGCGTGCAAGCGGCTTCGTCGAGCGCCTGCACGCGCGGGCGCCGCTGGATCCGGTGAGGAAGGGCGCGCCGCTCGTCGAGATTCTGTATCCGGATTGGGCTGCGGCGCAGCAGGAGTATCTGCTGCTGCGCAAGACCGCTGCCCAGGAAATGCCCGCGCTGACCCAGGCGGCGCGCCAACGGCTGCTGCTGCTCGGGATGAGCGAGGCGGAGATTGCCGCGGTGGACCGCGAAGGCGCAACGCGCGCGCGGATCACCCTGTACTCGCCGGTCAGCGGCGTCATCGCCGAACTGGGTGTTCGTGAAGGCATGACGGTCATGCCGGGCGCGCCACTGTTCAAGATCGTCGATCTGTCTACGGTATGGGTGAATGCCGAGGTTCCCGAGGCTCAGGCCGCGTGGTTGCTTCCGGGCAGCCCGGTCACCGCTCGCGTCGCCGCGTACCCGGAGGCCACGTTCGAAGGCAAGGTGGGGGCCATCCTCCCGGAGGTGACGGCGGCCACGCGGACCCTGCGCTCGCGCATCGAGCTCAAAAACCCGGAATCGCGCCTGAAGCCCGGCATGTTCGCGACGCTCGTATTCCACGGCGAGCGCGGCAAGGATTCGGTTCTTGTTCCGAGCGAGGCGGTGATCCGTACCGGCTCGCGCGACGTAGTGGTTCTTGCGCTCGGCGAAGGGAAGTTCCGCGCCGTGCCGGTGGAGGTCGGCAGCGAGACCGCAGGGCAGAGCGAAATCCGCAAGGGCCTGCAGGCTGGCGACAACGTGGTCCTGTCCGGACAGTTCCTGATCGATTCCGAGGCGAGCCTCGGCGCGACGATCTCGCGGCTGGAAGTGGCCACAGAGCAGCCGCAGGCTTCCGCGGGACAGACGGGAAGCCACAAGAGCCGCGGCAGGGTCAAGGAGGTGGACGCCGCGGCGGGCCGCGTCGAACTGGAGCACGAGCCGATCCCGGCGATGCAATGGCCGGCGATGACGATGGGGTTCATCGCGGAGGACAAGGCGCAGCTCATGGGCCTAAAGAAGGGCGATGTAGTTGAGTTCGAGGTCAAGCCCAAGCCGGACCAGGAGGGCAACTATCTCGTGCCGAAGATCGCGAAGGCGGGTGGCAAATGATCGCCGCCCTGATCCGCTGGTCGATCGCAAACCGCTTCCTCGTGCTGGTCGGCACGCTCCTCGTGGCCGCGTGGGGGACGGTATCGTTGCTCCGCACGCCGCTCGACGCCATCCCGGACCTTTCCGACACGCAGGTCATCATCCGCACCCCGTTCCCCGGCCAGGCGCCGCGCATCGTCGAAGACCAGGTCACCTACCCGCTCGCCACCACGATGATGTCCGTCCCGGGCGCGAAGACGGTGCGCGGCTACTCCATGTTCGGGGACTCCTTCGTCTACATCCTGTTCGAGGACGGCACCGATCCCTATTGGGCGCGCTCGCGCGTGCTCGAGTATCTGAACCAGGTGCAGTCGCGGATGCCCGCCGGCGCCAAGCCGGCTCTCGGTCCCGATGCCACCGGGGTGGGCTGGATCTACCAGTACGCCCTCGTCGACCGCAGCGGGCAGAACGACCTCGGCCAGCTGCGCGCGCTGCAGGACTGGTTCCTGCGCTACGAGCTGAAAGCGGTGCCCAATGTGGCGGAAGTCGCGGCGATCGGCGGCATGGTCCGCCAGTACCAGATCGTCCTTTTCCCGGAGAAGTTGCGCGCGTACGGCATCCCGCACGGCCGGGTCATCCAGGCGGTGCAGAGCGCGAACAAGGAAACCGGCGGCTCGGTGCTGGAGCTGGGCGAGGCGGAGTACATGGTGCGCGCCAGCGGCTACCTGAAGACGCTGGAGGACTTCGCCACCATCCCGCTCATGACCACGGACAGCGGCACGCCCGTGCTCCTCAGGGACGTGGCGCGCATCCAGATCGGGCCGGAAATGCGCCGCGGCATCTCCGAGCTTGACGGGCAGGGTGAAGTGACCGGGGGTGTGGTGATCATGCGCCACGGCAAGAACGCACTGGAGACGATCAATGCCGTCAAGGCGAAGATGGAGACGCTCAAGGCAAGCCTGCCGCGCGGCGTGGAAATCGTCGAGACCTACGATCGCTCGGGCCTGATCGAGCGCGCGGTGCGTCATCTCGGCGAGAAGCTGGTGGAGGAGTTCATCGTCGTGGCGCTGGTCTGCCTGATTTTTCTTTTCCATCTGCGCAGTGCCCTCGTCGCCATCGTCACGCTGCCGCTAGGTATCCTCGCGGCGTTCATCGTCATGCATTACCAGGGCGTGAACGCGAACATCATGTCGCTCGGGGGCATCGCCATCGCCATCGGCGCGATGGTGGACGCGGCGGTCGTCATGATCGAGAACGCACACAAAAAGCTGGAAGGCGTGGACGTGACGGGGGAGGCACGCTGGCGGTTGATCGCCGATGCGGCGGTCGAGGTGGGGCCGGCGCTCTTCTTCTGCCTGCTTATCATCACGCTCTCGTTCGTGCCGGTTTTCGCACTGCAGGCGCAGGAAGGGCGGCTCTTTTCTCCGCTCGCTTATACGAAGACCTACGCCATGGCCGCGGCTGCGGGCCTGTCCGTCACGCTCGTCCCGGTGCTCATGGGATATCTCATCCGCGGGCGCATTCCGGAGGAGCAGAAGAACCCGCTCAACCGGCTGCTGATCGCCGCCTACCGGCCTCTTCTCGCCGGCGTCCTGCGTGCCCCGTGGGTCACGCTCGTGGTGGCCGCCCTGCTCGCCGCGTCGATATGGATTCCGCTGTCCCGGCTGGGCTCGGAGTTCCTTCCGCCGCTCTACGAGGGCGATCTGCTCTACATGCCTTCGGCGCTGCCGGGCATCTCTCCCGGGAAGGCTGCGCAGCTGCTGCAGCAGACCGACAAGCTGATCGCCACGGTGCCGGAGGTGAAGAGCGTGCACGGCAAGATCGGCCGTGCAGAGACCGCGACGGATCCAGCGCCGCTCGAAATGGTCGAAACCGTGGTGCAGCTCAAGCCACAGAGCGAATGGCGGCCCGGCATGACGGTGGACAAGCTGGTGGAGGAGCTGGACAGCCTCGTTCGGCTGCCCGGGCTGTCCAACATCTGGATCCCGCCCATACGCAACCGCATCGACATGCTCGCCACCGGCATCAAGAGCCCGCTCGGCATCAAGGTGGCGGGCAACGACCTCGCCGAAATCGAACGAGTGGGGGCGGAGATCGAGCGCGTGGTGAAGGATGTGCCCGGCGTCTCCTCGGTCCTCGCGGAGCGCGTGCGCGGCGGGCGCTATATAGAGATCAAGATTGACCGCGCGGCCGCCGCGCGTTACGGGCTGTCGATCAACGATGTGCAGTCCGTCATATCAGCAGCGATTGGCGGCGAGAACGTCGGCGAGACCATCGAGGGGCGCCAGCGCTTCCCGATCAACGTGCGTTACCCGCGCGAAGTGCGCGATTCGGTGGAGAAACTGCGCGTGCTGCCGATCGTCACCGAGCGCGGCGCCCAGATCCCGCTCTCGGCGGTAGCTGTGCTCGAGCTGGCCGACGGGCCGCCGATGCTGCGCTCCGAGAACGCGCGGCTGTCGGGGTGGATCTACGTCGACATCCGCGGTCGCGATCTCGGCTCCGTGGTCGCGGATGCCCAGCAGGCGGTGGCAGCGCAGGTGAAGCTGCCGCCGGGCACATCGCTGTCATGGTCCGGGCAGTTCGAGTACCTGGAGCGTGCCAAGGCGCGGCTCGGCTTGGTGGTCCCCTTCGTCCTGCTGCTGATCCTCGTGCTGCTCTACCTCACGTTCCGTCGCATGGACGAGGCGCTCCTCATCATGGTGACGCTGCCTTTCTCCCTGGTCGGCGGCTTCTGGACGATTTACGCCCTTGGCCACCACATGTCCGTGGCGAGCGCGGTCGGCTTCATTGCGCTCGCAGGGGTGGCGGCCGAGTTCGGCGTCGTGATGCTGATCTACCTCAGGCAGGCGATCGAGCGCCACGGGATCGAGCGTCTGATGGACGCGATCGACGAGGGCGCAGTGCAGCGCGTACGGCCGAAGGCCATGACGGTCGCCGTCATCCTCGCCGGCCTCGCCCCGATCATGTGGTCGGAAGGCACCGGCGCCGAGATCATGCAGCGCATAGCAGCGCCCATGATCGGCGGCATGATCACGGCACCTCTGCTCTCGATGTTTGTCATACCAGCGGCATACCTCCTCATGCGTCGGCGCGCCGCAAGGCGGGCGGCCGCGGCATTGCAACCCGCTTGATCAACCGCGCAACCACGAAAGGGAAAAGAAGCACATGAAACTTGCATTGATCGTACTCGCCGTCGTTCTCGGGTCAGCAGGCATCGCGCAGGCACAGCACGGCGGGAAAAAGGGCGCGGACATGAAGCAGGAAAAAGCCGCCGGCAACGCGCACAAGGCGACCGG
The DNA here is from genome assembly GCA_035549805.1 of Burkholderiales bacterium. Taxonomy (GTDB): domain Bacteria; phylum Pseudomonadota; class Gammaproteobacteria; order Burkholderiales; family SG8-39; genus SCGC-AG-212-J23. The sequence continues at coordinate 7,968 of DASZQH010000223.1, read as the reverse complement.
CAAGGTCACCAAAGTGGATCAAACCAGGGGCTCCGTCACGATCGCACATGGGCCGGTCCCCACCATGAGCTGGCCATCGATGACCATGGCTTTCAAGATCAAGGACAAGGCGATGCTTGACAAGGTAAAGGCCGGAGATCAGGTCGAGTTCAGCTTCGTCGAGTCGGGTAAAGATCACACCATTACCGAGATCAAGTGAGTCGATGGGTGCTCTTGCGGCGGGCGCCGCCTTTCTGACGCTCGTCGCTATACGGTCTTTTGCGCAGCCGGCTGCGCTGCCGGCATTCGGCCCGAACGAAGGACAAGTGATGGACATTGACCTTCAAGCCGCTGAGATCGTCATCCGTCACGGTCCGCTGCCGGAGCTCGACATGCCGCCGATGTCGATGGTCTTCAAAGTCGCAGATACGTCTTTCCTTCATAAGGTACAGAAGGGCGACCGCGTCAAATTCAAGGCTGGCCTGGTGAATGGCCGTTTCGGCGTAGTCGCGATCGAACAGCTTAGATCGGAGTCCCGAAAATGAAGCGTAGAGAGTTTCTCGGCGTTGCCGCCAGCGCGGCGGGAGTACTGATCATGCCGGCGCGCGTTCGCGGTGCAGGTACGCGGCCTCAACGGCTCGTTGCGGCCCAGGGAAAGCAGCCCCTCGTCGGCGCCGGGAATCCCTCCACTGACGTGTGGAGCTACAACGGCGCCGTGCCTGGTCCGGAACTTCGCTACCGCCAGGGCGAGCGCCTTCGCATCGAGGTCGAGAATGCGCTCGGTGCGGAAACGACGGTGCACTGGCACGGTATCCGGCTGCCTAACGCCATGGACGGCGTCCCGCATCTCACTCAGAAGCCGATTGCAGCGGGCGGCGGACGTTTTCTCTACGAGTTCGATCTGCCGGACGCCGGCACGTACTGGTATCACCCGCATCTGGGCAGCCCGGAGCAGGTGGGCCGTGGCCTGTACGGCCCGCTGATCATCGAGGAACGCGAGCCGCCAGAAGTCGATCGCGACGTGGTCTGGGTGCTGTCGGACTGGCGGCTCGACCGCGAGGCGCGCATCGTCCCGGACTTCATGAACTTCATGGACGCGAGCCACGCCGGGCGGATCGGCAACACCGTGACCGTGAACGGAGCGATCCGCGAATCCTTCACCGTGCGGGCCGGCGAGCGCATCCGGCTGCGCCTCATCAACGCGTCGAACGCACGGATCTATGGCCTGAGCTTCGAGGGTCACGCGCCGCAGCTCATCGCGTTCGACGGGCAGCCGGTGGCGCCCAAGGCGGCGGAACGCGTCGTACTCGGCCCGGCGCAGCGCGCGGATCTCATCCTGGATTGCGGCGGCGCGCCGGGAAGCCGGCATCGTGTGGTCGACAATTTCTACGAGCGGCGCGCGTATCGGCTTCTCGATCTCGCCTATTCGCCGGAAGATCCTCTGCGCAGGGAGTTTCCACCGGTGCCGCGCCTTGCCGCCAATCCGGCGCCCGTCGCGAATCTCGCGAGCGCGGAGCGCCACAGCATCGTGTTCGGCGGCGGCATGATGGGCGACATGCCCGGCGGCATGGGCGGGATGATGGGAGGCGGCATGATGGGCGGAGGCCGCGGCCGAATGATCTGGACGGTGAACGGCAAGGCCGTCCCGGAGCACGACCACGCCCATGAGCCGCTGCTCCGGCTCGCCCGCGGCCGCTCGTACGTGCTGGAGCTGGTGAACGACACCGCCTGGCACCATCCCATCCACGTTCACGGCCACGTGTTCAGCGTGATTTCCGGCAGGCAGAAGGACACTTCGGGCGACACGGTGTTAATCGATCCGCGCACCCGGGCGGAGATCGCCTTCGTGGCCGACAATCCAGGGAACTGGATGCTTCACTGCCATGTGCTCGAGCATCAGGCGAGCGGCATGATGAGCACGTTCCGCGTCGCGTGAGTGTTCCCGTCGCGTGGTACCGGGATCCGGCCACGGCCCGCTTCATCGTCCTGCGCTATCTTCCCTGGTTCTTCGCGCTCAATCTGGCGTGGGAAGCGGTGCATGTGCGGCTCTACACCTTGTGGACCGAGGCAACGGCGCGCTACATCACCTTCTCGGTCGTGCACTGCACCTTTGGGGACCTGTTGATCGGACTGTCGGCGTTGCTGCTCGCGCTGATCGCCGGGCGGGAGCGCGGGCCGTCGTGCTGGCGCCTCGCGCGAATCGGGCTGCTCAGCACGCTCTTCGGCGCAGGCTACACCGTCTGGAGCGAGTGGATGAACGTCACGATTCTGAGGAGCTGGATGTACGCCGATTCGATGCCTCGCGTGCCGATCGGCGACTTCCAGCTTGGATTGACTCCGCTATTGCAATGGCTCCTGCTTCCGACGCTCGCGCTGTATATGGCGCGCGTGGGCTGGGTTCGGACGTGAGCTGGTGGAGAATCGCCTGGACAGTCGCTCTTGTGACGGCCTGCGGCGATGCGCCCCAGCCGGCATCAAAGGCGAATCCGGCCGATGCCGCGCAAGTTGCGCGCGGATCGAAGCTCTATGCCGAGCACTGCGCCGCGTGCCACGGCGCCAGGCTCGAGGGTCAGCCCGACTGGCGGCAAAGGCTGGCGAACGGTCGCATGCCGGCTCCGCCGCACGATGAAAGCGGGCACACCTGGCACCATGCGGATGAGGTGCTGTTCGGCATCACGAAGCACGGGCTCGTGCCGGGAAAGTACGCTCCGCCTGACTATGAGAGCGACATGCCGGCGTTCGGCGGCAAGCTGTCCGACGACGAGATCTGGGCGGTGTTGGGGTTCATCAAAAGCCATTGGAAGACGAAGGAACTGCTGGACGCGCGGGCGGAGATGGTGCGGAATGCAGCGCGCCGGTAGCACGGTTGCTGCGGGCCGGTAAAGGGCCGCTATGCGGAGCGGGGCCGGCTACTGCACTGATTGTCGCTAAGGAGCCCCAGCAACGCACGTCGCTCATCCGCAGTCGGATGCCAGGTCTTGTCCGCCGGGCGTTCGCAGGCAGCCGCGTAGGGATCGGCATCCAGAGTGACGTGCAGGCTTTTGTTCTCGCGGATGAGGCCAGGCTGGCAAACCGGACTGGCGCCGCCTGATTCGTCGAAGTAGAGAATCGAGTAGGTCTCGTTGAGCGGTTCGGCCGTGCTTTCGCGGCCGCCGACGTACCAGTCCGCCACACGGATCCGGCGCAGAGCCAGCTCGGGCATGCGTACTTCGCCGCGAACGAGACGGGCGTAGGCATGCGGCGAAATCTCGCGGATGCTGCCGTCGTCCCTCAGAAAAAATATGATCGTGCGGGGCGAAGCAGCAGAGCCGGCCCGGAAGGCCGGTCGCACGACATGGCCCAGATCCGCCATTTTCTCGCCCAGCCAGTCGCCATCGAGAAGGATCGGGTTGTACGTGATCGAGATTCGCTGCTTTCGAACGTCGATGGTTATTCCCTCAACCCCGCAAACACGCTCCAGCGCCCGGCGAATGCGCATCGCGCATTCGCGGCCTTGCAGCGGGTCGTCCTCGACAAATTCGAAGGCGGCGCGGGCCACGGCTGACCCGTTTCACTTTCCGCGCTGGTCGTCGGACGGGCCGCGGCCCATGCCTTCCATCCCGCCGCGATGCATGCCCCTCATCCCTCCGGCCGAGCTCGCCACGAGTTGATCCAGCTTCGCGCGCTGTTCCGGGGCGAGCGCGGCGCGACCCTCCGCGATGGTGCGAATGCGCTCCAGGCGAAGATCCGCGCGCAGCTTCTCGATCCGCCGAACCCGGGCCTCCACCTCTGGCCCGGCGGGCGGGTCCTGCTTCAGCAACGACGCCAGCTCGGTCTCCGCCGCTTCCAGCTCGCGGATCCGCTGCTCGGCGCTCGAGCGAAAGCGCTCGACCAGGGTCTGGAGCGTTCTCCCCTGCGGCTCGGTAAGGCCAAGCTCGGCGCGATTCTGAAGCGCCAGAGTCAGTTGGGGCCGCTCGCGGCCGGCGGCATCGCCGCGCGAGCCCATCATTCCCATCATGCCGCCCTGCATCATGCCGTGCATGGAATCTCCGGGCGGTTGCCGCGGCAGGTCGCGCTGCTGGGCGGCGGCGGGCAGCGCCATCGCGCTGGCAAGAATCGTGATGAAGGCCATTCGGGTGATGCAGGTCATCGGTTTCTCCTTTCAGATGCGCGCGCCGCGCAGCCGCAACGCGTTGCCCACCACCGAGAGCGAGCTGAGGCTCATCGCGGCGGCGGCGATCATCGGGCTGAGCAGCAGGCCGAAGAACGGGTAGAGCACGCCGGCGGCGAGCGGCACGCCGACGGAGTTGTAGACGAAGGCGAGAAACAGGTTCTGGCGGATGTTGCGCATCACTACATGGCTGAGCTGCCGCGCGCGCACGATGCCGTACAGGTCGCCTTTTACGAGCGTGACGCCTGCGCTCTGGATGGCGACATCGGTTCCGCCGCCCATGGCGATGCCGACGTCTGCTTCCGCGAGCGCCGGGGCGTCGTTCACGCCGTCCCCAGCCATGGCAACAACGCGACCCTCCGCCTTGAACCTGCGTACGATGGCGCCTTTGTCCTGCGGTAGCACCTCCGCCTGCACTTCGTCGATGCCGAGCTTTCGGGCCACTGCCAGCGCCGTCGTGCCGTTATCGCCGGTCAGCATGACCACGCGCAAGCCGCGGCCTCGCAGCTCGGCGATGGCGGCGGGCGAGGTCTGCTTGATTGGATCGGCGATGGCAAGGAGGCCGGCAAGCCTTCCGTCCAGCGCGGCGAAGATCACCGTCTCGCCATCGGCGCGGCGTGCTTCGGCGCGCTCCGCGAGCGGCGCGGCGTCGATGCCGAGATCGGCGAGCAGCCGCACGTTGCCGAGCGCTATCCTGCGTCCTTCGACCGTGCCCACGGCGCCCTTGCCGGTCGGCGCATCGAAGTCCTTTGCGGCCGTGAGCGCAAGCCCGCGATCCTGCGCGGTTTCGACGATCGCCTGGGCGAGCGGATGCTCGCTCGCGCGCTCGAGGCTCGCCGCGAGGCGAAGCAAATCCGGCTCCGACACGCCGCCGTGCGGCTCGACGCCGACGACGCGCGGACGGCCTTCGGTCAGGGTGCCCGTCTTGTCGATCACCAGCGTATCGACCTTCTCCAGGCGCTCCAGCGCCTCGGCGTTCTTGAAAAGCACGCCGGCCTGCGCGCCGCGCCCCACGCCGACCTGGATGGACATCGGCGTGGCGAGTCCCAGCGCGCAAGGGCAGGCGATGATGAGCACGGACACCGCGGCGACCAGCGCATAGGCGAGCGCAGGAGCAGGGCCCCACGCAAACCAGGCGCCGAAGCTGAGAATAGCGATCAGCGCGACGATCGGCACGAAGTAGGCGGATACCGTATCGGCGAGCCGCTGAATCGGCGCCCTGGAGCGCTGCGCTTCGCCGACCATCTTGATGATCTGCGCGAGCAGCGTCTCCTCGCCGACGCGCTCGGCGCGCATGACGAAGCCGCCGGTGCCGTTCATGGTTCCGCCGATTACCCTGGCGCCCGCCTCCTTCTGTACCGGCAGCGACTCACCGGTCACCATCGATTCATCGATGGAGCTCTTCCCTTCGGCGATCTCGCCGTCCACCGGGATCTTGTCGCCCGGCCGCACGCGGAGCAGGTCGCCGGCGTGGACCGCATCAAGCGGTATTTCTTCCTCGGCGCCGCCCGGCTTCACGCGCCGGGCAGTGGGCGGGGCGAGATCGAGGAGGGCGCGCAAGGCGCCGCCGGTGCGCTCGCGCGCACGCAGCTCGAGCACCTGCCCGAGCAGCACCAGCACGACGATCACCGCGGCGACCTCGAAGTAGACCCCCACGGCGCCCGAGGCTTCGCGCACCTCGGGCGGAAAAAGTCCCGGCGCGACCGTGGCGACGATGCTGTACGCGAAGGACGCGCCGACGCCGAGCGCGATCAGCGTGAACATGTTGAGGTTCCAGGTCAGCACCGAGCGCCAGGCGCGCTCGAAAAAGGGCCATGCGGCCCACAGGACGACGGGGGCCGCGAGCGCGAGCTGCAGCCAGTTGTTCAGTTGCGGTGCAATGAGCCGCTGCAAGGTGGCTTCGAGGCCGGGCACGTAGTGCGCCATCGCGAGCACGAGCAACGGGACGGAGAAGGCGAGGCCGACCCAGAAACGACGCGTCATGTCGGCGAGCTCCGGGTTCGGCTCGTCGGCCGGCGCAGCCATCGGCTCCAGCGCCATGCCGCACTTCGGACAGTTGCCCGGACCGTCCTGCACCACTTCCGGATGCATCGGACAGGTGTATTTCACCGCCTTCTTCACCGGGGCTGCGCGCTCCAGCGCCATGCCGCACTTGGGGCATGCGCCGGGACTGGCGCTTTCCACCCCCGGGCACATCGGACACACATACTTGCCGCCTGCCGGCGCCGCGGAAGCAGCCGGCAAAGGATGATGTGCATGCGAGTGTCCCGCGCAGCAGGCGGCCGGCGCGGCCTCCTGAGTGGCCTTTGCAAGAACTCCTTCGGGGTCGGCGCGGAAGCGCTCGGCGCAGCGCGCACTGCAGAAGTAGTACGTCTGTCCGGCATGCGCAGCGCGGTGCTTCGCCGTCGTCGGGTCGACCAGCATCCCGCATACCGGGTCCTTGACGCGGGTGTCAGCGGCGGTTGCGACGTGATTCATCGTCCGCTCCCATCGAGATCGCTGAGAATCGGACACTCCGGACGCGTATCGCCGTGGCATCGCTTGACGAGGTGCGCGAGGGCTTCACGCATCGACTGCAGCTCGGCGATTCTGCAGTCGAGGGCATCGATGTGCTTCGTGGCGAGGGACCGCACTGTCGCACTCCTGCGCGAGCGGTCGGCCCACAGGTCGAGCAGCGCCCGAACTTCCTCGACAGAGAAGCCCAGGCCGCGCGCCCGTTTGATAAAGGCGAGGGTGCGCATGTCGGTTTCGGAATAGCGCCGGTAGCCATTGGCCCGCCGGCCCGCAGGGCGGATGAGGCCGATGCTTTCGTAGTAGCGGATCGTCTTCGCAGGCAGGCCGGAAGCTTCCGCGACCGAGCCGATGTTGAGACTCTCGCTCATCGGCCGTCCTTTTCCGTGTCGTTCCTGGGGGCGGCATTGGCGTCCTTATCGCCGGAACAGGACTTCCCGCCCATCCGGCTCATGCACAGGCCGAGCGCGCACATCGCCGCGCAAGGCGCGAGCGCCAGCAGGATCGGCGCGATGCCGGCGGCGACCAGCCAGCTCCAGTTCAAGGCAAGGCCGGCGCCGACGATCGCTATGGCGAGCACGGCGAGCACCTTGCGGTTGCCGAGATAGTGGCCGAGCAGCGCCCGCGCGGTCTGCGGCAGCGAGAGCCGGTTCACATCCTTCGATTCATTCGCGGCGTTCATGTAAGGCGTACCCTTCTCTTCTACGATACGCACACCCTAAACCTTCCAGCAGTGGGAAGGTCAAGCGGGTCTCGTTCGCAGGCGTAGATCGCTCATCCGGTTCATCTGGAGACCGACCGCAATCGCCGTACCGGGTGCGGGCTGGCTTGACCGAGTTGCCGGGATGATCCTGCGTATGGCCTAAGCGGTCTCGCCGACCGGTATTGCGCGCGCCGGACGGCGCCGCACGAGCCAGAAGCGCTCGGGCCGCTCAAACAGGAAAGCAAGGCGCGTATCGCGCACCAGTCGGTGCAGGACGAGCGGCGCGCCGACTCCCGCCGCCGTGGCGAGAAGCGCGACGATCGCCGGGTTGGCGAACCAACCGCTCCACAGGGCGGCCTTGCCTGCGAGCACCAGCGGAATGTAGAAACCCAGATAGACGACGATGGACTTGCGCCCGCAATAAGCCAGCGGCAGCGCGGCGCGCGACATATGCAGCAATGCAGCTACGGCGATGATTGCGCATGCTCCGAGCAGGCCGAGGATCAGCGAGATTCCTGGCGCGCCGGCATGCCCGGAAAGCACGGCGTGGAGGTTGAGCAGCGCCCACGACGCGAGCGCTGCAACCGCGAGCGCCGGCTGCGCCGAAGCGGCACGGGCCAGCCTG
>DASZQH010000222.1:0-3678 GCA_035549805.1 Burkholderiales bacterium | reverse complement strand
TGTCGTCGCTCGCCGAGATCCGCGTGAATCTGGACCGGCGGCCGCCGGCGCGATGAGCAGAAATTCGCTCGACGGCGCGGCCTGCGGTACCTGACGGGCGCCACTCCCGGAGGGAGGAGGAGGGACTCGGTGCCAGCCGAGTCCCTCGTGTCGATCCACTGGGACGTGTTCTCGACGGAGTAGTCGTCTCACGCCGCCGCGGGCCCGTCCAGTTTCCGGGTGTGCACCCGGGACGTGGACTCGCTTCGCTTCGTCGTTTGCGGCCGGCCAGAGTGCCGGCAGGTGTTCTTCGTCTGCTCGCGCTGCGATCACGGGGACCGGTACTGCTCGCGTCGGTGCCGCGCGGCGGCCCGATGTCAATCGGTGCGAGAGGCCGGCCGTCGGTACCAGGCGAGCCGCGAGGGACGCCTCGGGCACGCGGACCGGCAGCGGGCGCAGCGCGAGAAAGTGACGCATCAGGGTCCACCAAAAGTTGCGGTCTCCGTACAAGGGCACCTGCCGCTCACGACGGGCGGCAAGGAGGACCGAGATGGAGGACCGAATCTGGGTGGGGATCCACCGACGCGCTTCGACGACGCGGGTGCTGGCGACGGCGGGGCGCGGGCAGACGTTGCTCAAGGCCCGGCTGGCGGCGGATCCGTGGCACCAGCGGGCGCTGCCAAGCCTGCTCGAGGCGCTGGCGCTCTGGCACAAGCAGCAGGTCCACGCTGTGCTCGTTGCGGACGGCCCGGCCGGTTCGTGCGACACGGGCCTCTTCGCCGATCTGGCGGCGGAGCACGCCCGCACGCCGCTTTACACCCTGGACTGGGCCGAGGGCCGCCGCCGCGGCCCCCGCCGCAGCAGTGAGCGCGTCGACGGCGTCGGCGACTTCCGCGACCTGCGCCAGCTCATGCTGTTCGCGGTGGCCCGATGATCGACGCCGCCGTCGTCGCCCGCATCCGCCGCCTGTTCTTCGCCGAGCACTGGAAGGTCGGGACGATCGCTGCCGAGCTCGGCGTGCACCACGACGCCGTCCGGCGCGCGATCGACATCGATCGCTTCGCGACGGGCGCGAGGCGTGTGCCCGCGTCTCGCCTGGATCCGTACAAGGGCTTCATCGCCGAGACACTGGAGAAGCACCCGCGGCTGCGCGCGACGCGGCTGCACGAGATGCTTCGGGCGCGCGGGTACCCGGGGTCCGCCGTGCAGCTGCGGCGGTACGTGGCGACGGTGCGCCCGGTGGCGCGCGCCGAGGCGTACCTGCGGCTGCGCACGTTTCCCGGCGAGCAAGGCCAGGTCGACTGGGGCCACTTCGGCAAGCTGCGCGTCGGCAGCGCGCTACGGCCGCTCTCCTGCTTCGTGCTCGTCCTTTCGTGGTCGCGCGCCGTTTTCGCGCGCTTCTTCCTCGACCAGACACTCGAAAGCTTCCTGCGCGGCCACGTGCTGGCCTTCGAGGCCCTCGGCGGCGTCCCGCGCACGCTGCTCTACGACAATCTCAAGACCGCCGTCCTCGAGCGCCAGGGCGAACACATCCGCTTCCACCCGCACCTGCTCGAGCTCGCCGGCCACTACCACTTCGCCCCGCAGCCGTGCGCTCCGTACCGCGGCAACGAAAAGGGCAAGGTCGAGCGCACCATCCAGTACCTGCGCCACTCCTTCTTCGAGGCCCGCCGGTTCTCGGCGGTCGACGACCTCAACGCCCAGCTCGCCGACTGGATCGCCCGCGTCGCGCACGCCCGCCCGGTGCCGGGCGATCCCGACCGGCGCCTCGTACGCGCCGCGCTCGACGAGGAGCGCACGCGCCTCCTGCCGCTGCCGCAGAATCCCTTCGCGTGCGACCGCGTCGCCGCTGTCTCGTCGGGCAAGACGCCGTACGTCCGCTTCGATCTCAACGACTACTCCATCCCGCACGATCGCGTCGGCCTCCCGCTGACCCTGACGGCGTCGGAGAGCACGGTCAGGATCGCCGACGCGACCGGCGCCGTGGTCGCGACCCACGGGCGCTCGTGGGGACGCCGCGACATCGTCGAGGACCCGGCTCACCTGGCCCGCCTCGCCGCCGAAAAGCGCCGCGCCCGCGACCTGCGCGGTCGCGATCGGCTCCGCAGCGTGTGCAAGCAGGCGGACGCCTTTCTCGACGCCCTCGCGCGCCGGGGCGACGCCCTCGCGACCGCGACGGCCCGCCTCGGCCGCTTGCTCGACCACTACGGCGCCGCCGAGCTGGACGCGGCCCTCGCCGACGCGCTCGCGCGCGGCGCGCTGTCCGCCGACTCCGTCGCGCACGTGCTCGACCAGCGCGCCCGCGCGCGGCGGGCGGCGCCGCCCCTCGACGTGCCGCTCCCTGACGATCCGCGCATCCGCGACCTCCGCGTCACGCCGCACCCGCTCGACGGCTACGACCGTCTCGCCGCCCGCACGGAGGATGACCATGAGCCTCGCTGATCAGCTCACCGAATTGGGACTGCGCCACGCCGGCGCCCACCTCGACGACATCGTCGACCAAGCCACCAAGAAGCGGTGGAGTCCCGCGCAGCTCCTCGAGCACATCGCCGAGCAGGAATCGCACGAGCGCAAGCGCCGCTCCGTCGAGCGCCGCCTCACGCGCAGCCGCGTCGGCCGCTTCAAACCCATGAGCGCCTTCGATTGGAACTGGCCCAAGCACGTCGACCGCGACGCCGTCGAGTCCGCACTCCGCCTCGACTTTCTCGAGCGCGCTCGCAACGTCGTCCTCGTCGCGCCCCAGGGCCTCGGCAAGACCATGCTCGCCAAAAACATCGCCCACAACGCCGTCATGGCCGGCCACTCCGTCCTCTTCGTCACCGCCTCCCAGCTCCTCCTCGATCTCGCCGCCCAGGACTCGGCTCGCGCCCTCGACCGACGCCTGCGCCACTACTGCCGCCCGTCGCTGCTCGTCTGCGACGAGATCGGCTACCTCTCGTACGACAACCGCAACGCCGACCTCCTCTTCCAGGTCGTCAGCCGCAGGTACGAGACCAAGAGCCTCGTCCTCACCACAAACCTCGCCTTCAGCGACTGGCCCTCCGTCTTCCCGAACGCCACCTGCGCCGTCGCCCTCATCGACCGCGTCGTCCACCACGCCGACGTCATCGCCATCGAGGGCGACAGCTACCGCAAACGCGACGCCGAGTCCGACGTCAAGGCACGCCGCAAGCGCTCGGGATCATGACCACCCGGCAAGTCCAGATTCACGCGGATCGCGACGAGCGCCAACAACCGAGGTCGTATAAGCAGTACTGGCTGCGGCAAATCGCCGTACCATCCTGAGATCCAACTGCCGCGTCACACCCCTTGTCTTCCGGGTGAATGCCAGGCACTCTCGAATTCATGAGGGCGAAGGGGCTGGCCGCGATGGAAGGTTATCCTGGGCGAACCCGCGCTCGCCTGCGGGCTAGGAAGCCGGGGCTTCCTCCTCCGGGTCGGTGTGTTCATTTGAGGCATGCCGGTCAATGTTTGTCGCTGGCCGCCTTGCTTGTAATCACGGCGAGCGCGTGCCGAGGTCCCGGGAGCGCCGCAGAATCGCCAGGGAGTGAAGTCGAATGGGTGAAGATCCCATCCTGACCTGAAAATGCAGGGGATCCGGAGGGACAGAAGAAGCGCCGGTGACAAAGTGGGCGCGGCGAAGAGTTGAAAGGGGCAGAGCCACCGCGGTACTTCGAGGTTGCGTACAACGAACACCTC
>DASZQH010000221.1:0-10983 GCA_035549805.1 Burkholderiales bacterium | reverse complement strand
GTCGGCCGTCCCGACTTCCGCGCCTCTCTGCAGAAGGAACTTGTCCAGCACGGACAGCGGAGCGCCGCCGCCCGCCACCCACTCGCCGCCGCACAGCAAAGGTTGGATGGCTAGAGCCATAGGATCTTCTTCCGGTAGTCGAGATCGTTGAGGAGAGGGGCCGCGGGGCCCTGGTGGAACACCGAGCCGCGCTCGAGGGCGAACACGCGGTCGGCGAGCGCGAGCACGAGGTCGAGGTTGTGCTCGACGATCACGATCGAGGCGTGGCTGCGCAGGCGATCGAACACGGCGAAGAGCTCCTGCACGATCGACGGCGCGAGGCCCTCGAACGGCTCGTCGAGGAGGAGGAGCTTTACGTTGCCGGACAGCGCGCGCGCCACTGCGGCCATCTGCTGCTCCCCGCCCGAGAGGTAGTCGGCGGGGACGTTCATGCGTTCCTTGAGTCGCGGGAAGTACTCGAAGATCTTCTCCTCGTCCCACACGACTCCATCGGTATTGCGCTGGGAGCGGGAAAGCCGTCCCAGCGCAAGATTCTCCGCCACGGTCATCCCCGCGAAGAGGCCGCGGCCTTGCGGCACGTAGCCGACGCCCAGGCGCGCGATCTCGTGCGCGGGCAGGCCGGCGATTTCGCGCCCGGCGAACGCGATGCGTCCGGAGGCGGGCGGGACCAGGCCGCACAGCGCCTTCAGGAGCGTGGACTTGCCGGCGCCGTTGCGCCCGAGCAGCGCGACGATCTCGCCCTCGCGCACGTCGAGGCTCGCGTCGTCGAGGATGTGGCTCTTGCCGTAAAAGGCATTCACGTTCTCGAAGTTCAGCAATGCTTTCTGATCTCTCGATGAATCGAGATTCTTCTTTGCGACGGCGGGTACGCCCGTTCCCGTGTAGACCTCCTGCACGCGCCGGTCGGCGCGCACCTCGGCGGGCGAGCCGGTCATCAGCACCCGGCCTTCGTTCATCACGGTGACCCGGTCGGAGAAGCCGAGGACGCGGTCGATGTCGTGCTCCACGACCAGCACCGGCACCCCGGCCGCGACCTTCTTCACCAGGCTGCAGACGCGCTCGCGCTCGGCCGCGGCGAGCCCGGCGAGCGGCTCGTCGAGCAGCAGCACGCGCGGCTTCGAGCCGAGCGCGATGCCGAGGTCGACGAGGCGCTGGCCGCCGTACGAAAGCTCGCCGCCCTGGATTTCCTCGATGCCCTCGAGGCCGAGGAACTTCGCCAGCGCCTTCGTCTCGGCGTGGATCTCCGGGTAGCCGTCGATGTCGCGCCAGGCGTCGTAGCGCGCCGAGTGGCGCGCCTGCACCGAGAGGCGCAGGTTCTCGTAGATCGACAGGCCCTTGAAGAGGTTCGTGATCTGGAACGAGCGCGCGAGACCGCGCTGGCAGATGCGGTACGGCGGCAGCCCGTCCACGCGCTCGCCGTGCAGGAAGACGCTTCCCTCGTCGGGCGGGAACATGCCGGAGGCGACGTTGAAGAGCGTCGTCTTGCCGGCGCCGTTCGGCCCGATCAGGGCGTGGATCTCGCCCGGCCGCACCGCCAGGCCCGCGCCCTGCACCGCCTTGATTCCGCCGAAGCGCCTTTCGATGCCCTTCAGCGCCAGCGCTTCGGTCTCGACTTGCCGATTGTCGAGGAATGCGGGAAGCGGCAGGCCCTCGTAGATCTTGCGCCGGCTCATGGCCGCCGACTCCTCCGGCGGCGGGCGCAGGCGCCGGCGCAGCTTCGCCCAGATCCCCGCGAGGCCTTCGGGCGAATAGAGCACGAAGGCGACGAACACCAGGCCGAACCAGAGCAGCCAGTTGCCGGTCCAGATGGAGAAGATCTCGCGGAAGAACACGTAGAAGAGCACGCCCAGGGCCGGGCCGAGGAGCTGGTGCATGCCGCCGATCACCACCATCGCCAGCAGCTCGCCGGAGAACGCGACCGAGACCGACTCGGCGGAGACGAGGTAGTTGAGGAAGCCGAGCAGCGCGCCGCCGAGCGCGGTGACCACGGCGGAGAGCACGAAGGCGCCGAGGCGGTAGCGGTCCACGTCGTAGCCCTGGAACGTGGCGCGCTGCTGGTTCTCGCGGATCGCGACGAGCACGTGGCCGAAGGGCGAGCGCGTCACCCGGACGAGCACGTAGAGCACCCCGAGCGCGATCGCCGCGCAGAACGCGTAGTAAGCGTCGCCGTTGTCCATCCATCGAAAGCCGCCCCGCGAAAGGCCGCCCAGCCCGTCCTCACCGCCGGTGAGCGCGGTCCAGCGGAACGCGACCGAGTAGGTGAGCGCGCACAGGGCGAGCGTGAGCAGCGCGAAGTACACGCCGCGCCGCCTCAGGATGAGCATGCCGACAATCAATGAAAGCGCTGCGACGAAGAGCAGGGAAAAAATCAGCGGCAGGGCCAGCTGGCCCGCGAACCAGTGCTTCTGCGAGATGCCCGCGGCGTAGGCGCCGATGCCGAACCAGGCGCTGTGGCCGAACGAGGTTAGCCCGGTAAAGCCGACGAGCAGGTTCAGGCCGAGCACCGCGATGGCGAGCGTGACGATCTGCGTCGCGGTGCTGATGCCCAGGCCCATCGCGCGAAGCGCGAACGGCAACGCGACGAGCGCGACGAGGCCGACGAGGAGGGTGCGGTTGCGGCTCATTCGAACTTCTCGATCCGCTCGCCGAGCAGGCCGCGCGGGCGGAACATGAGCACGAGGAACATCAGGATGTACATCGAAGCTTCGCCGGCCGCCGGCACGAAGTGGATCGTGACGCCGCGCACCACGCCGACGAGCAGCGCGGCCAGCACCACGCCCCAGAAGCTTCCCAGGCCGCCGATCACGACGACGACGAAGGCGACGGTGATGATCTCCGCGCCCATCGCGGGATGGACGTTCGTGATCGGGCCGAAGAGCGCCCCGCCGAGCGCCGCCATGCCGACGCCCAGCATCACGATCGCCGTCATGTAGGGCTGCAGGCGGATGCCGAGCGCGGCCACCATGTCGGGGCGCTGGATGCCGGCGCGCACCACGCGGCCGAACGGCGTGCGGTGGATCAGGAACCAGATCCCGGCGAGGATGCAGGCGACGACCGCGAGCAGGAACAGGCGGTAGCGCGAGAAGAGGAAGTCGCCCAGCATCACGTTGCCCTTGAAGGCGGCGGGCATCGACGAGGGGAGCGGCGCCGCGCCCCAGATCATGCGGATCGCCTGCTCCGCGACGAGGGCGAGGCCGAACGTGACGAGCAGCGACAGGATCGGGTCGGCCGTATAGAAGCGCCGCAGCAGGAAGCGCTCGAACAGGATGCCGAGCAGCGCCACCGCCACCGGCGAGAGCACGACCGCCGGCCCCCAGCCCAGGTGCTTCGTCAGCTCCACCGCGCCGTACGCGCCGAGCGCGTAGAAGGCGCCGTGGGCGAGGTTCACCACCCCGCCCACGCTGAAGATGAGCGACAGCCCGAGCGCAATCAGCAGGTAATACCCGCCGAGGACCAGGCCGTTGACGACCTGCTCCAGCAGAAACAAAAACTGCATTTACATCACAGCTTGCAAGCGTTTGCGGATTTCGGCGGGTTGATCACCTCGAGCGGCTGGTCCGGCGCCGGCACCGCCTCGCCGAACTTGAGGAAGTCCCACTTGTCCTGCGCCTGGCCCTTCGGCTTGACGGTGAACGGGTAGGCCTCCTGGATGAGCTGGTGGTCCCAGGCGCGGAAGTAGCCCTTGCGCTTCTTCAGCAGGTCGAACTCCGCCTGGCTCTCGAAGTACTTGATGAGCGCCTCGGTGTCGGTCGACTTCGTCGCGGCGATCGCCTGCGCCATGATCTTCAGCGAGACGTACTCGATCCAGGCATGGTTCTCGGGCGGCTTGCCGTACTTCTTGCGGAACGCGGCGACGAACGCCTTCGATCCCGGCGTGTCGAGCTCGTGGTGCCACACCGTCGGCCAGATCCCGGCGAGGTTGCCCTCGCCCGCGGCCCAGGCGTCGGCGGTGTTCAGGTTGAAGCCGGCGACCTGGTAGGGCAGGCCGAACTCGGAGTACTGCTTGACGAAGTTCGTCACCTGGTTGCCGCCGAGGTTGGTGGCGACCAGGTCCGGCTTCGCCTGGCGGATCTTGAGCAGGAACGGGCTGAAGTCGGTCGTATCGGTCGCGGTGAGCTCGTCGCCCACCACCGTGCCGCCGTTCGCGCCGACGAACGCCTTTGCCGCCTTCGCGAGGTCGTGGCCGAACAGGTAGTCGGAGGTCAGGAAGAAGATCCGCTTGCCCTTGATGTGGCCGTCGCGCGCGAGCGCCTGGCCGGCGGCGTTGACCATCACCGTGACCGGGATGTCGACGTGGAAGGTGTAGCGGTTGCAGTCCGCGCCGCGCAGGACGTCGGAGCGCGCGCCGATCTGCAGGAAGAGCTTCTTGTTGCGCGCCGCGACCTGCATGATCGTCTTCGCGGACGCGGAGTTGATCTCGCCCATCAGGAACTCGACCCGGTCCTGCTCGAGCATGCGCTGCGCCTTGGTCGACGCGGTAGCCGGGTTGACCGAGTCCTCCGACATCACGTCGAGCTTGCGCCCCATCACGCCGCCGGCGGCGTTGATCTCTTCCGCCGCCATCTTGATGCCCATCACGGCGTACTCGCCGAGCGCACCGAGGAAGCCGGTGAGCGGGGTGAGATGGCCGATCTTGATCGGCGCGCCTTGTGCTTTCAAGACTCCCGGAAATGTGAGCGCTGCCGCGGCCGCTGCGCTGGCCTTCAGGATTTCTCTTCTCTTCATAGCCCTCTCCTCGTTAAAGCGCTTGATCGTCGGCGGGGGTCGTCACGACGAGAAAAACCAAGCCGTTCGTCCCCGTGTTCGTAAAGCTGTGGCGAACTCCCGGCGGCACGTAGACGTAGTCGTGCGGCCGCATCAGGTGCTTCTCGTCGTCGAGGGTGAGGATGCCTTCGCCTTCGAGGACGTAATAGACCTGCTCCTGGACCTTGTGCACGTGCTCCTGCACGTACGCCATCGGCGCGTAGCGCGAGATGCGGAAGTCGAGCAGCTTCGACGCCGCGTTGTCCGGCCCCACGAGTGCCTTGGAGAGCGCGCCGCCGAAATGCCCCGGATACTGCTGCCAGGCGATGCGCGCCATCTGCTCCACGAACGCCTTGCCGGGCTTCTTCATTTCTGCACCAGCCCGGCTTCCTGCACGACCTTCTGCCAGCGCGCGCTGTCGGAGCGCAGCACCTGGCCGAGCTCCTCGGGCGGCACCGCCCAGAGCTCCAGGCCGCTCTTCACGAGCTGCTCGCTGAGGCCCGGCGTCGCCAGCCCCTTCTGCGCGGCCTGGCGCAGCCGCGCGATCACCGGCGCCGGCGTGCCCTTCAGCGCGTAGAGCGCCGTCCAGGACGAGTAGTCGTAGCCCTTCACGCCGCTCTCGTCGAGGGTCGGCAGGTCCGGGAAGCTCGCGCCGCGCTTCGCGCCGGTGAAGCCGATCAGCTTGATGCGCTTCTCGGGCAGGAACGGGATCGCGAGGGAGTGCGCGATGAACATCACCTGCACCCGTCCCGCCGCGAGATCCGCGGCCGCGGAGGTCGCGCCCTTGTACGGCACGTGCGTCATCTTCGTCCCGGTCATCCACTGGAACATCTCCGCCGCCAGGTGCTGCGGGCTGCCGGGACCGCCGCTCGAGTAGTTGAGCTCGCCGGGCTTCGCCTTCGCAAGCGCGATGAGCTGGCCCACGTTGTCCGCCGGAAGGCTCGCGGAAACGCCGAGCAGCGTCGGGATCGTCGCCAGGCCGTAGATCGGCTCGAAGTCCCTGAGCGGATCGAACTTCACCTGCCCGGGCTGCATGTGCGGCAGGATCGCGAGGATCGTCATGTTGAGCGCCGCGATCGTGTAGCCGTCCGCGGGCTCGGTGACGACGCGGTTGGCGCCGATCAGGCCGCCGACGCCGGTGACGTTCTCGACCACGAGCGGCCGGCCCAGCGCCTCGCCCATGCGGTCGGTGACCACGCGCACCGCGATGTCCGACGCGCTGCCGGCCTGCAACGGCAGGACGACCTTCACCGGCTTGGCCGGGTAATCCTGCGCCTGCGCGGCGAATGCGGTGCACAGCAGGGCGGCGGCAACGGCCGCCACCTTCATGCGGAATGCGTTCATCCTGGACTCCTCCTCGATCCAGTGTAGGAACTCGCCGCCGGGGCGGAAAATACCGATTTCCGAGGCGGGGTATAAGCGCGCCTTATGGTTATCATCCGGCCATGGGACCGGGGACCGGGATGCTCGCGATCTGGCACGACGTGGCCGGCATGGCCGGCGAGCGCATCGACGACTGGTACAACCACGAGCACCACCCCGAGCGCCTCTCCGTCCCGGGCTTCCTCGAGGCGCGCCGCGGTCGCCTCGCCGGCGGCGCGGGCCCGCAGTTCTGCTCGCTCTATCGCACGACCGACCCGGCCGTTCTTCAGTCGCCCGCCTACCTCGCGCGCCTCGCGTCGCCGACGCCGCGGACGCGGGAGATCATGCCGCTCTACCGCAACATGTCGCGCACCGTCTCCCGCATCGCGCTGCGCGAAGGCGACGCCGACGGCGGCGCGTTCGCCTGCCTGACCGGCGCAGGCGCGGTGGCCGACGTTCCGGCGGAAGTGCGTGCCCTGTCGGCCGAGCTTCTCGACACGCCGCCGGTGCTGCGCTGCACGTTCCTCGTGCCGGCCGCCGTGGCGCCGCAGACCGTCGAGGCCAACCTGCGCGGCAGGGCCGATGCGTCCGTCGGCTGGGCGATGCTGGTCGACGTGAACGAGCCGGATCAGGCGGTCTCGCTTCTCGCCGTTCTCAGGAATTCGCTCGCGAAGCTGCCGGGGGCGGCGAACCCCCTGCACTGTGCCGCGTACCGGGTCGTCTACGCCGGGCGGCGCGGTGATATAAGCTAGGTCTATACCCCGGAGGAAAGCGTGGACCTGCGCCAGCTTCGCTATTTCACCCAGATCGTTGAGAGCGGCAGCCTGTCGAAGGCCTCGCGCCAGCTCTTCATCGCCCAGCCCGCGCTCAGCCAGCAGGTGAGCAAGCTCGAGGAGGAGGTCGGCAAGCCCCTCCTCAACCGCTCCTCGCGCGGCGTGGCGCCGACCGAGAACGGGCTCGCGCTCTACCACCACGCGCGCTTCATGCTGCGGCAGCTCGACCAGGCGCTGTCGATCGCGCGCCAGGCCTCGGGCGCGGTGCAGGGCATGGTGTCGGTCGGGCTGCCGTCGACCACGCTGTCGGCCCTCGGCCTGCCGCTGGTGGGGCGCGTGCGCGAGCGCTACCCGAACATCCTGCTCAACGTGGTGGAAGGCATGAGCGGCCACCTCGGCCAGATGATGCGCATGGGGCAGCTCGACCTCGCGGTGCTCTTCGCGCCCGACGTCGCGCCCGACCTCTCCATCGAGCCGCTGCTCGAGGAGGAGCTCTTCGTGATGCTGCCGAAGCACAGCAAGCTCGTGTCGCCGCGGCGCACCACCCTCACGCTCGCGGAGGCGGCGGCGCTGCCGCTCATCCTGCCCACCGGCTCGCACGGGCTGCGGCGGCGCATCGCCGCCGAGCTCGAGCGGCGCAGCCTCACCGCGCAGGTCGTCGCCGAGATCGACTCGCTGTCGCTCCTCATGGACTGCGTCTACGAAGGCATGGGCGCGACCATCAAGCCGATGGCCGCGATCTTCCCGAAGGGCCAGAGCGGCCGGCAGTGGCGCGCGCTCTCGATCTCGGATGCGGCGCTCGGCCGGCGCAACTACCTCTACTCGCTCGCCCCCGGGCGCCTGTCGCCCGCCGCGGCGGCGGTCGCCTCGGAGCTGAAGGCGACCTCGCAGGACCTGATCGAGTCCGGCCGCTGGGCGGGCGTCGAGGGCATCGCCACCGCGACGGCGTAGCCCCATGAAGGCGCGCAACGCCCTGCCGGTGGTCGTGGCCGGCGGCGGAATCGGCGGCCTCGCCGCCGCGCTCGCCCTCGCGCGCAAGGGCTTCCGCTCCGTCGTGCTCGAGCAGGCGCGCGAGTTCGGCGAGATCGGCGCCGGCATCCAGCTCGCCCCGAACGCCTGGCACGCCATCGATGCGCTCGGCGTCGGCGACGGCGTGAAGAAGGAAGCGGTCTTCATCGAGCACGTCCTGCTCATGGACGGCGTCACCGGCGAGACCGTCATCGACATCCCGCTCGACGAGCGCTTCGCCAAGCGCTTCGGCAACCCCTACGCGGTGACGCACCGCGCGGATATCCATGGCGCCCTGCTCGACGATTGCAGGAAGAATGAACTGGTCGAGTTGCGCCCTTCTTCCCGCGTGGTCGGGTTCGATCAGGACGATTCTTCCGTCACTGTGAGGACTTCCGGCGGGAAGAACGAGAAAGCATCCGCTCTGGTAGGCGCCGATGGCGGGCGCAGCGTGGTGCGCGAGGCGATCGTCGGCGATGGCGAGCCGCCGGCGTCGGGGCACCTCTGCTATCGCGCAGTGCTGAAGACCGAGGAGATGCCCGAGGACCTGCGCTGGGCGGCCGCGACGCTATGGGCGGGGACTAACACGCACATCGTCCACTACCCGCTGCGCGGCTGGAAGCTCTTCAACCTGGTGGCAACGGTGGTGCGTGAGAAGGCGCTCGGCCTCGACGGCCACAACGAGGAGGCCTCGCCCGCGGAGGTGCTGCCGCTCTTCGCGCACAACTGCGAGAAGATCCTGGCGCTGCTGCGCGTGCCGAAGACCTTCAAGCGCTGGATGCTGCGCTTCCGCGAGCCGGGAGTCACCTGGACCGACCGCCGCGTGGCGCTGCTCGGCGACGCGGCGCACCTGATGCTGCAGTACTTCGCGCAGGGCGCGGCCACCGCTCTCGAGGACGCGGTGTGCCTCGGTGCCTGCGCCGACGCGGCGGACGGCGACTTCCCGCGCGCTTTCCGCGACTACCAGGAACGGCGCCTGGTGCGCGCGTCGCGCGTGCAGGTATCCGCGAAGCTGCTGGGGATGCTCTTCCACGCGCCCGACGGCATGCAGCGTCGCGTGAGGAACAGCATGTACCAGGGCCGCGCGCCGGAACGCTACTACGACGCGCTCGAGTGGCTTTTCACTCCGCCGGACTACGTCCGGAACTTCAAGAAGCAATAAGGTCGGGGCCGATTTCCGAGCTGGAGCGCACGCCGCAGAGCTTCATCGTGCGCTCGTATTCGCTCCTCAGGATCTCGAGCGCGTGGCGCGCGCCGGGCTCGCCGCCGGCCATCACGCCGAAGAGCGTGGCGCGGCCGACCAGCACGCCGTGCGCGCCGAGGGCGCGGGCCTTGAGGATGTCCGCGCCGCGGCGCACGCCGCCGTCGAGCAGCACGGCGATCTTTCCGCCCACCGCTTGCGCGACCGCCGGCAGCGCATCCAGGGTCGGCGCGGCGCCGTCGAGCTGGCGGCCGCCGTGGTTCGAGACGACGATCCCGTCGCAGCCCATCGCCGCCGCGCGCTGCGCGTCATCCGGTCGCTCGACGCCCTTCAGCAGGAACTTGCCCGGCCAGAGGTCGCGCAGGCGCTTTACCGCGTCCCAGTCGAGCGCGGGGTCCATCTCGCGGCCGACCGCGGTGGCGATGTCGGTCGGGTTCAGCGCCGAGAACGGATAGCCCTCGAGGTTCGCCATGCCGGGGAGGCCGTGGCGCGCGATGTCCAGGAGCCACGCGGGCTTGAAAAGCACGTCGCGGGAGTTCCGCCAGCTCGGCTTGTAGGGCGTGACGAAGCCGTTTCGCGGGTCGCGCTCGCGCTTGCCCGAGACGGGCAAATCCACCGTGACGAGCATCGCCTCGTAGCCTGCGGCTGCCGCTCTTTGAATCAGCCTCTCCCTGAACGGCCTGTCCCGCATGGCATAGAGCTGGAACCACAGCCGGCCGCCCACGTCGTTCGCCACCTGCTCGATGGTGAACGCGGCGGGCGTGGCGAGCGTGAAAGGCACGCCGAGCGCCTTCGCCGCCCGCGCGAGCATCAGCTCGGCGCCCGGGCGGCCCGCGCTGATGCCGCCGGTGGGGCCGATGGCGAGCGGCAGCGCGGACGGCACACCGAGGAGCGCTGCGCCCAGGTCGACGCGCGCCACGTCAACGAGCACCTTCGGCAGCAGGCGCACGCGCTCGAAGGCGGCGCGGTTGCCGCGCAGCGTCACCTCGTCCTCCGCGCCGCCGTCGAAGAAATCGAACACGGCGCGCGGCAGCCGGCGCTTCGCCAGGCGGCGCAGGTCCTCGATGCTGAAAGCGCGGGAGAGGTCGGCCATTGGACCGGCACTATAATCCGCCCCATGAAACCTGCCCTGACCAGAGCGAAACGGATCGAGGGAATCCTCTCGCCCGTCGTGACCCCCTTCAAGCCCGACTACGCCCCCGACACCGCGAAGTTCGTGCGGCATTGCCAGTGGCTGCTGAAGAGCGGCTGCGCCGGCCTCGCCGTCTTCGGCACCAACAGCGAAGCCAACTCGCTTTCCGTCGCCGAGAAGAGGTCCCTGCTGGAAAGCCTCGTCGCCGGCGGCGTTCCCGCGGCGTCCCTCATGCCCGGCACCGGGCACTGCGCGCTCACCGACTCGATCGAGATGACGCGCGCCGCGGTCGAGCTCGGCTGCGCCGGCGTGCTGATGCTGCCGCCCTTCTACTACAAGGGCGTCTCCGACGAGGGCCTCTATCGCAACTTCGCCGAGGTGATCGAGCGCGTGGGCGACGAGCGGCTGCAGCTCTACCTGTACCACATCCCCCCGGTCGCGCAGGTCGGCATCTCGCTCGCGCTGATCGAGAGGCTGCTGAAGAAGTATCCCGGCATCGTCGCGGGCGTGAAGGACTCCTCGGGCAACTGGGAAAACACGAAGGCGATGCTCGACCAGTTCGCGAAGAGCGGCTTCGACGTCTTCGCCGGCAGCGAGGACTTCCTGCTCGCGAACCTGCGCGGCGGCGGCAAGGGCTGCATCACCGCCACCGGCAACATCAACCCCGGCGCGATCGACAACCTCTACCGCAACTGGAAGGGCGAAGGCGCCGACGCGCTGCAGGCCGGCATCAGCGCGACGCGCAAGATCGTGCAGAAGCAGCC